>CAYZCZ010000005.1:14117-22406 GCA_964477125.1 uncultured Candidatus Saccharibacteria bacterium
TGGGTGTATGTAGTTATGGGTGACGGTGAGTTAAATGAGGGAAATGTATGGGAAGGCGCCATGCTGGCACCAAAGTATAAGCTAAGCAATATTATTGGCATTATAGACCGCAACAACATTCAAATTGATGGCCCGACTGAAAGTGTTTTGCCGTTAGAAGACCTTAAGGGTAAATGGGAAGCTTTTGGCTGGCATGTTATAGAAATTGACGGCAACAATATGGAAGCTATCATTGACGCTTGTGCCATGGCTAGGGCAGTTGTAGAGAAGCCAGTTATGATAATTGCCTATACCGTACCAGGAAAAGGCGTAGATTTTATGGAATATGATTTTCACTGGCACGGCGTACCACCAAACCATGAACAAGCAGTTGAGGCCCTAAAGGAGCTAAGAACACTTCAAGGCAAAATTAGGAGCGAACATGAGTAAGTATCGAAAAAATAATTACTTAGCAAAAATTCTTGTTATTAGTTTCGTTTTAGGAATTTTACTAACAGCTTCGTCTTATTTCTATAGTCGTACTTCAACAGGCGAGTTTTGCTCTAGTGATCCTACGCAGAATGCTGTTATAGACTGTAGCCTAGTAGTTAACAACCATGGTTTTCCGCTGGCTTACTATATTGAACCAGCGTTTATTGCAAACCATGGATTACAACCTGTTCAACTTATAGGTGACGTATTGGTTTGGTCATTTGTAGTTGCCTCAGCAGGTTTAATATTTAGGAAGATAAAGAAATGAATCTACATTTAACAGATTATTTAAATGATGATGTTGAAAAAATTCCAACTCGCAAAGGGTTCGGCGAGGGTCTTAAGAAAGCCGGTGAGCAAGACAAAAATGTAGTTGCTGCCACTGCCGACTTAGCTGAAAGTACCCAGGTGCACCTTTTTAGAGAAGCTTTTCCGGATAGGTTTTTTGAAGTCGGTATTGCCGAGCAGAACTTGGTAACAGTTGCCTCTGGCTTAGCATCGGTGGGTAAAATTCCGTTTGTTAGTAGTTATGCAGCATTTAGCCCAGGCCGTAACTGGGAGCAAATAAAAACAACCATTGCCCTTAATAATGTTCCTGTGAAAATAGTTGGTGCTCATGCTGGTTTATACACCGGAGCAGACGGAGCAACCCACCAAATGCTAGAAGATATTGCCCTTATGCGTGTTATGCCAAACATGATTGTAGTTGCACCTGGTGATGCTGTTGAAGCCGAAAAGGCTACGCTTGCACTAGCCTCAGATAAGAAAAACCCTGGCTATATTCGACTCGCACGTGAAGCTACACCAGTGCTAACAACTGAAAAAACTCCATTCGAAATAGGTAAAGCCTACGTTTTTGAACCTGGGCACGACGTTACTATCATTTCTACCGGTACAATGACTTATTTTGCATTAGTCGCTGCCAACATGCTGTTTAAAGATGGTATAGATGCCGAAGTTGTTCATGTACCAACCATTAAGCCATTAGATGCCGTCACTATACTTGAAAGTGTTCGTAAGACTAAAGCAGTCGTAACAGTAGAGGAAGCGCAAATAAACGGCGGCTTGGGCGGGGTGGTTGCTGAGTTGCTATCTGAAAATCTACCAACACCAATGCGTCGTATGGGTGTTAAAGACCAGTTTGGCCAAAGTGGAACACCGTCTGAACTATTCGAACATTACGGCTTAACCCCAAAACACATTATGCTGACAGTTCATAATTTACTAACATCATTAGGAAGGCAGTAAGAGATTTTTATGTCGATGTCAATAAAAGAAATTAGAAAAGATTGTGCAGATGCTCGGGACTCAATTTTAAGGGCTCGTGAGGGCCACTATGCAATCGGTGCATTTAATATTGATAACCAGGAAACTTTAATCGCCATAGCTAAGGCAGCAAGTAAAATGAAAGCACCAGTTATGGTAGAGGTAAGTGATGGAGAAGTTAAAGCTATTGGCCTAGATAACGTCCGTGACATGGTGAATAACTATAAGTCAGAATATGGCATTGAAATGTACATTAACTTAGACCATTGCCCAAGCGTAGAGTCAGCCAAAGAAGGTATAGACGCCGGCTTTGAATTTATACATATAGATGTTAGCCAAGCCAACCATAATGCCACCGATGAAGAAATTGTTAAGGCCACCCGTGATGTAGTTGAATATGCCAAATTTACCGGTGCGTTAGTAGAAAGTGAACCACATTACTTTGGTGGTAGTAGCAATGTGCATACCGAGGCTTTCGATTATGCCGAAATTAAGAAAACCTTTAGTACTCCTAGGGGTGCATCAACCTTTACTCGCGACACTGGTATAGATACTTTTGCTGCCGCTGTTGGTAACTTGCATGGTAGCTACCCAGTACCAAAAACATTAGACCTAGATTTGTTGGCACGTATCAGAAAGAGCTTACCAGATAGTGTAAATATTAGTTTACATGGTGGTAGCGGCACACCTGGTCACTTTTTTGAGGAGGCGGTACGCATTGGTGTTACTAAAATTAATGTAAATAGCGACATGCGTCGGGCATTTCGTGATACTTTGGAAAAGGTGTTACGAGACAACCCTAATGAATATGCCGTGGTGAAATTAATGCCAGAAGTTTATAGTGCTGTACAGGTAGTTGTAGAAAACAAGCTACAGAGCTATAACTCTATTGGAAAAGCACGATAATTAGTATGAAGAATATTTACCAGACCTAGGGTTTGGATCCTCGTGGCCTATGTAGTGTTCCATAGAAAGATGAGCATCATTTAGGTCGCGTAGGCACCCTTTCAGACCACAGCTATTTTCTTTTATAGATTTGTAAAAATAATTTGTATAAAAATCTAATGAATTTTCATGCCTTTTGCTACTGTGAGAATTTCGAAAATCAATTATAGACTTATCTTTGTTATTCTCTAGTTCTAATGCCATAAAAAAATATTTATCTAAACTAAATGCAGCAGTTTCGTACTTTGGATCTATTTCAGCAGAATAATCTACTAAGCCATCCTTAGCCTTATTACATAAAATATTTAAAGATATCAAGGTATATATATCAACACTATGGCGTGCCTTGTTTGGGCCAATTAAATCTTGGCAAATTGCAAAAAATTCTAACGGATTATTTGCAATTACCGTCGCTACACACTGTAATCCTTTGTACTCTGAGCGCTGTAAAAATATCCCATCGTTATATAGTTTGACTAGCAATCTGTTTAACCCAACCCAACCCATTGTTTTATATTCATCATCTTGGGTATTAAATTCAATTTCACACGATAAGCTATCTATCTGCTCAGGCTTATGAAATACAACAATATCATTAGACAACATTTCACTCATATATACAAACATTACAGTAAATGAATTAATTATAAAAGCATAAGTGGTATAATTTATCTATTATGGACAAAATAAAAAAACGGGAAGATATCAAAATATTAAGCGTTGGCGCGGCAGTCCAAGATGTATATTTACAGGGCACAATTTTCGAGCCTAAAAAAGAACACAAGGAAATGGTCGAAGAGTTTGTTTTAGGCAGTAAGAATGACCTTGAAGCAGTAAATTATAGCACTGGTGGTGGTGCAACAAATGGTGCGGTTACTTTCGCCCGCCAAGGCTTACACAGTATGTATATGGGCAAAATTGGCCATGACGTTGCTGGCAAAGCTATACTAGATGATTTGCACAAAGATGGGGTAGATACCAGCTTGGTAGGCTATTCAAAAACTGTTGGTAGTGGCTATTCGTGTATTTTATTAGCACCAAGTGGTGAAAGAACAATAATGTCTTATCGTGGAGCAAGCTCACATTATGAAATTCACCCAGAAGATTTTCATAATTCTCACCCAGATTGGATATATTTAACTTCTTTAGAGGGTAATTTTGAGGTTATTGACACTATTTTTGAATACGCCAAAGCTAATAATATTAAAATTGCTATGAATCCAGGCAAAAAAGAACTGGAGGCTAAAGATCATTTAAAAAAACTTATTCCACAGCTGACTCTTCTATCTATGAATAAGGAAGAAATGCAACAAATTTACTCTGGTAAGACCTTGGAAGAGCTTGTTAGGCAAGCAAGCAAAGACGTACATTATGTAATTGTTACGGATGGCCCAAACGGCGCTATGGCTACCGACCGATGGCATATTGTTGGGGCAGGTATGTACGAAGACGTACCGGTAATTGATCGCACTGGTGCGGGGGATGCTTTTAGTAGTGGTTTTACAGCCATGATAGCTTCTGATGAAAGCCTGGAAGACGCAGTAATTTTCGCTAGTGCAAATTCAACAAATGTTGTTGCAACTATTGGGGCAAAAGCTGGAATATTAAACCGTGAAGCTATAGTTCACAAGATGCCATTAGACGTCAAAGAAATTTAAAATTATGTTAAAATATAAGCATAAGTAATTAGGGCACTATAAAACAAATATGTCACGAATAATATCAGAACTATTGGGCGCAACTGAACCTATGTTTAGTATTGCAATAAAACAGCTTGAACAGGCAAGTGGTAAGCCAGGTATAGATGTTAGGTTAACGGGTGAAATAATTGGTCAGGTAATTCAAAAAACAAAAGACCTAGGACTTGACCCTAAGGATACAACTGGTAAAGAACTTTACTCTGCCTTGCTTGCCCAGTACCAAAAGCACGATGCACATCTAGCAAAAGCTATAGGCGGTAAAGATGCCGAAGATGTAAAAACATTAATGCCTCTTATAAAAAAATCGGCCGAAAAGGTTAAATTTGCTCGTAAAGTATGGGTGCTGAAAAAGAGTGTTGCCAAGGAATTCTTAAAACGGACTCCACCACCTACTATTATGAAAATATTAGGTTACAAAAGTATAGATAGCATGCTAAAAACAGAAAATATTCTTGAAGTTTATGGTGCATTAAGATTTGCAGAAAGCCCTGATTGGTTAAATAATTTTGATGCTCATTATGACAATTTAAAGCCAAGTGATTTCGAAGAGCGTAATATTGAAATAGTTACTATGCCTGCAGACAGGTGGGGAGTTATTTCTGAAAATTTTGTGCATAAAAAGCGCCATAACATTACCCATGTTAAGGAAATGGGAATTATCTTAATGCTACCTGTGAAACAGGAAAAAATCCCGGGTATTACAACAACAGTTCTGCCGCTTTTACTTCATTATATGAACGAAATTAAGCTTTACAGTACTTACTTTAAGCTACAACAAGTAAGGCCCGATTTTGCAAAAATATTTATGGAAACACTCATTGCCGATCCAGGCGAAGTAGCAGTTATGGCTGGCCAAAAGATACATTGGCGAGTTATACAACGCTATTTTGGAAAATTAGAAAATGAATATCATCCAGAAATTTTTGAACCCCATGTTCAACCCGAGGATTTGCACTGGCGAAAGGCTGAACATTTATTATATGAAATTGACCCAGAACTTGGATGGTGGCGTGACCTAGACTATGTTGGGGTTATGCATGCTGGCCGGCCAGTTACATTCAACTTAATGGATATTGCCGTAAGTTATAGTACCCAAACACCTTATAAAGAAAGAGCAATTTATCATTTCAGAGATAGTTTGTGGAATGAAGTTTTTGAACGTTATATGGGCGAAAAAACTCTAGAACAACAAGTTCTTAAACAGCTCAATAACAGTATGATAGACCCAGAATCAATTCCTATTAGTGTACGCGGGCGGGGTTTTTAACTTGAATTATTCAATATGCATATCCGGAGCCGCTAGTGGTGAAACTGTTGAGCATTCTCAGAAACTAGCTGAGCGCTTAGGAACCGCTATTGCTAAAAGTGGGCATGTTGTGACTACTGGTGCAACTGTTGGGTTACCATTTTATGCAGCCAAAGCTGCCCGCAAAGCCGGTGGTCTTAGTATTGGTTTTTCACCAGCTTCAAGCCTACGGGAGCATGTCCATAAATATCGGTTACCAATAGGTGTATTCGACTTTGTTAATTTTACTGGCCTAAACTACGTTGGCCGTGATGTGTACTTGGTGCAATCTAGTGACGCGGTTATCACTGTGGGTGGTCGTTTTGGTAGCTTGCATGAATTTACTACTGCCCTAGAAAGCAACATGCCCTGTGGTGTTTTACTAGGTAGTGGTGGTGCGGCAGATATGATACCTGACTTGCTAGAAAAATTAGAAGCACCGCATAAAAAGTTAGTTATCCTTGAAGAAAGCCCTGAAATATTAGTAGAAAAAATTATAAAAATGCTAGATGAACAGATAGGTGACATAGATACTGTTGCTTTAGCTCATGAATGGTATTTAAAAAACGATAGTCATAGCCGAGCAGGATAAAACCTATATAAATTAAAACACCCGAGGTACCGGGCCCCAATACATGGTGCTGGCATTTTTGTGCCTAGCCTATATATTGGGGCCCAAGTAACCTCGGGTTTGTCAGCCTGCCCTTTTGCAGGGGGTGATGGTGTAGTTGAAGCTGTCACCTTCTTCTACCTGGGCAAGCGCAAGGAAGCTGACGCCGTCGACAGTACGTGTTCTAAGGACGTACTGTCTGTCACACGCAACAGCGCTAACCATCACGTTTGCGTTTGCACTGTTGGGCTCGATGTAGGTGATGTTGTCGAAGCCAATCGACTCCATCACCTCGATGATCTGCGGCTTCTGGTACTGCTGTACCAGGTAGTAGCCGCCGACGGCGGCCACCACCGCCAGAACCAACAGCACCACCCAAAGTCGGGCATTGCCTCTTCTCTCCTTCTTGGGCTTGCGCTTGCGCTTCTCGGTGGTCCATTGGCCTCCTAGAAGCTCTTCTCCGGACACCGTCCTCGGAGCTGTTGCCTGGTCCATCATTTTTCCTCTTTCGTTTGGGGAAGGGACTGAACAATTTTACACAATTAAATAGCATTTTGTCAAGGGTATATAGCCGTTAGATATATAAATTATAAAAAAAGGTATAATTAAACAGATATGCAGGAAAAATTTGAGCTAACTACAACCTATAAGCCTACCGGAGACCAGCCAGGGGCTATTAAAAAGTTAGTCCATGGTTTAAATAGTGGCCAAAAAGAGCAGGTTTTATTAGGTGTTACCGGTAGCGGTAAAACCTTTACCATGGCCAATGTTATTCAGCAGGTTCAAAAACCTACGTTAGTTTTAGCTCATAATAAAACACTAGCTGCCCAGTTGTACAACGAATTTAAAACATTTTTTCCTAACAACGCCGTCCATTATTTTGTCAGTTATTTTGATTACTACCAACCCGAGGCATACATTGCCCGAAGTGATACCTATATAGAAAAAGATAGCCAAATAAATGAAGAAATTGACCGTATGCGACATTCAGCCACAAGTGCTTTACTTAGCAGGAGGGACGTAATTATTGTTGCCAGCGTTTCTTGTATTTACGGTATAGGTAGCGTAGACGATTACGGCGCAATGGCCGTCAGCGTAAAGGTCGGTGAACGCAAAGTTCGCGACAAATTCTTGCGCCAGCTAACCGATATTCAGTATCACCGCAACGATATTTCATTTACTCGGAGCACATTTAGGGTGCACGGCGATGTAGTAGATGTATTCCCGGCTGGTGAAGAAGTTGCTTGCCGAATAGAATTCTTTGGTGACGAAATAGACCGAATTACCCAAATAAACCCCTTAACAGGCGAAATTGAAAAAAACTTAGATAGTTATAAAATTTACCCAGGTAGCCATTACGTTACACCACAACAAAAGCTTAAACTTGCACTTGGTAAAATTCAAACAGAGTTAGAAGAAAGACTCCGCTATTATGACAAAAATAACCTGTACATAGAATCCCAGCGCATTGGCCAGCGGACTAAATACGACCTAGAAATGATGGAAGAGACAGGTTTTGTAAAAGGTATTGAAAACTACAGCAGGTATCTAACCAACCGTGAACCAGGTGAACAGCCAGCAACTTTACTTGATTATTTTCCAGACGATTATTTGCTTATGATAGATGAAAGCCACATGACATTGCCACAAGTTAGGGGCATGTATAACGGAGACAGAGCTCGCAAAGAAGTACTTGTAGAGCATGGGTTTAGGTTGCCTAGCGCACTAGATAACCGCCCACTTACATTTAGCGAGTTCGAACGGCATATAAACCAAGCAATTTATGTTTCGGCTACACCCGCCGAATATGAGCTGACACACTCACCAGAGCCCATACAGCAGGTTATAAGGCCAACTGGCTTACTTGACCCAGTTATAGAGGTACGGCCAGTAGACGGCCAGGTAGATGATTTAATAGCCGAAATTCGCGATCGGATTGCTAAACACCAAAGGGTACTGGTTACCACTTTAACCAAAAGAATGGCCGAAGATTTAACAGATTACCTAGAAGA
>CAYZCZ010000005.1:22506-28958 GCA_964477125.1 uncultured Candidatus Saccharibacteria bacterium
AAAATCATAAGAATATAATTTTAAGGATTGACAAATTGTCAAAAAAGTCGCAGTATTTCATTAATCCATGAGTCGAGGAGTGGGAGGACTAATGATGGCGTATATTAACAACTTAGAAAAAAGTTTTGCAATGTTATAGACAATTACCGTATTACCAAATATGTTACAAAAATATTCGTTTATATCATACATTGCAAACTAGATAGTCATTGGGTCTTTATATCTGGGCATTTTTTGCCCGCAGTATTTACCCAAAGACATCAACTACTACAATATCTTCATGTATTGCCCAAGATGGGTGCGACTCAATATATTCGATATGCTAATTTCATTCCGATCAGTAAAAGATTTTAATTCTGAACTTGATTCAGGATCCATCCCAGGATGTAAGAGCTACGAAATCTAATATACCGAGTCGCACCCTTCATGGGGGGCAAGCGACCGTGTTTGGAAATACCAGTGCGTAGCCCCCAAGGAGGGCAGAATCATGAGGAAGATCATCGGTTTCTTGACGGCATTGGTCGTCATTTCCTGGTTGGTGGGGTTCGCTTCACCAGCTTCGGCTGACAGCATCACAATCAAAGCACATGTGGAGGCAGTAGCAATTGTCGACGCACATGCTGAGGCTTCTGCAAACGGGGAAGTATCAGCGTATTCGTACGTTGGTGCTCAAATCCGATCCAAAGCTAAGACCACAAAGAAGTGTATGTGGTCAACAGGCTACAACTCGACGTCAACAAGCTGGTTCTACGACGGTGTACCGTCCAGAATCTGCAAGTTGAAGAATCCCAAATTCCACCTTGGCTACAAGGTCTACTGGATCAAGGTCGCTGGTGGAACGTCGGGTAGTCACTGCGGTAACTTCTTCCGACCCACAGTCGGACCAGGAACTCGCGCAGTAGTTCTGGATGTGAGGGCAGGCAGTACCGCCAAGATCAAGGTCAGCTCTTGCGTATCAGCGCGCGTAACTGCAAAGGTTGCGGTAACGCTCAGCTATTCCTACAACGGTGAAAACAAAATCGTTGTTAAGGTTGTGGATGCGACAAGCGACTGGGCCAAGGCGTGCGATGAGGCTGTGGCCAAGATCAAGGTCACGAAACACCTAAGCCTACGTGCGAGTGGAGATGCAATCACGAAGGCTAAGGCAACCGCTTCGGCTAAAGCACGGGCGAAGGCTCAAGCGAATGCAGAAGCAAACGTCAAGGTGAAGGCTCAGGCTAGTGTGGACCTCGAAATTGAGATTCCCATTACCCCGCCACCTACGCCGACGCCGGCACCAATGTTCATACAGTTCCGTGAGTTCAATGACCTTGAAGTCAAGTGGACTTCAGATCACTGTGTGACAGTGGATACGCCTGCGGGGCACAGTGCTACGGTCTACTGGACCGCAGTCTACGGGTCGTTCGCGATTCCGCAGAAAACAGCACAAGATGGTGTTCAGATCTGTTCCTTGTACAAGGCGCCTTCCGAGGTACCAAACGGTGGAACAGATACGATCACAGTAACGGCAACCGATAACGTGACTGACAAGTCTGTTACGAAGTCTACTTTGCCGTTTGTGATCCAGCCTACAGCACAGCCTCCGTTGTAGGTGTAGTAGTTGGTGTTGTTGCGGTGTGCACGGGCGAGGTTCAATCTCTCGCCCGTGCCCCCGCACAACAACCATGTAGGTTCAATGACTATCTAGTTCGCATTAGAAATTAATCAAATAAATCCACTCAACTATTTTAAAGGAGGTTGATATGAAAAAAATTTATGCTCTATTATTAGTGGCAATTCCGCTACTTGGTTTTACACTACCGGCTTATGCTGATAGTCCAGGCCAACTAGCAGGTGGCCCTGATTTGTATCAAGTCAGGAACGTAACCACTAACAGTGCTTATAGTTCAAGTGTATCTGCTAACTGTAATGATGTTGTGAAGTACAGTGTTAAGCTTGCAAATAGTGAATTTGGTGAACTACAAAATGTGACGATAAAAGCTTCACTTGCTAACGGTGGTATGACAGCATCTGCAGTTAATTCAGCTAATCAGAATACTAGCGTTTCTGGTAACGTTACGGTAAACCATACAAACGGAAACCTAAACTACATTGCCGGATCAACTAAAAACTATGATGTCAATGGTAACCTTATAAAAAACTTGCCTGACGGTGTAACTGCTGGTGGAGTTAATAAAGGTACTTTAAACGGTTCTACGAGAGAATTTGTGCAGTTCGAAGCAAAAGTTGTATGTGATGCCCCGCCTACACAGTCTTTGCAATGTACTGTTCTTAACCTAACTATTGTTGACCAAGAAAAGCGACAAGTACGTGCAAGCGTTACCGGCCAAGCTTTAAACGGTGCCACAATTAGCGGTTATAGTATCAACTTTGGCGACGGCACTACTGTTAACCAGCAGACCGCTGACCATACATATGCTAAAGACGGTAGCTACAATGTTGTTGGCTACGTAAGTGGAACTGTAAATGGCAATCCTACCACCGTAACAGGTGCTGGATGTGCTCAAACAGCTAACATAAATGTAACCCCACCGCCAAAACCACCAACACCTCCACCACCAACACCAGAAACTCCAGTAATTGGAAGTGTTATTCCAAACACTGGCGCAGAAGGTATCGTTGCGTTGGTAGCTGGTACAAGTGGCCTTGCAGCCGCCGGCCACCAGTTATTTATGCGACGACGTAAATAAGTATCTTCAAAAATAAATATTTAACAACTTATTAACCACCCCGTAAAAAGGGTGGTTTTTTGCTTAGCATACAAATAAATACAGCTATATAACTAAAATAATAAAAAAGCAACAAAAGACCCCAGTTAAACTTTAAATTTTTCGGGTATAATAGCTAGTAATGACCAAAATAACTGATGCGGACATCCGTAAGCTTGCTGTTTTAAGCCGGCTTAAACTAACTGATAAAGAAATTCCTAAATACAAACAGGAAATTTCATCTATTATGCAATATGTTGAGATTCTACAAGATGCCGACCTAACTGGCCTAGAACCAACCAGTCAAGTAACTGGCCTGCAAAATGTAATTCGTGAAGATGAACTTATAGATTACAAAGTTACACCTAAACAACTACTAAGGAACGCTCCGGCAACCCAAGAAGATCAGCTAAAAGTTAACAGGATGATAGGCTAAGTCATGGCTATAAATACAGAGAACTGGGACAAGATTAAACAAATTGCTAGCGATGTGCAAAGTGGCAAAATTAGTGCACGAGCCCAAGTAGAAAAGTCTTTAAAAGTAATTGAACAAAATGGACAATACCACGCACTTTTAGCAATTTTGAAAGACACTGCTCTAAAAACTGCCGACGATATCGATGCCAAGGTTAAAAATGGCGAAAAAATTGGCCGTTTAGCAGGCGTACCATTTATTGCCAAAGATAATTTCCTAAGCTTTGGCGCTCCAACTACAGCAGGTAGTAATATTCTTAATAATTTCGAAGCACCCTACCAAGCAACAGCCATAAACAAGCTTCAAGCCGAAGGTGCAATATTAGTAGCCAAAGCTAACCTAGATGCATTTGCTCATGGTTCTTCCACCGAAAACAGCGCTTTTGGTCCAACCCTTAACCCTCACGATATCACTAAAGTACCTGGTGGAAGTAGCGGTGGTTCTGGCGCCGCAGTCGCCTTAAAAATGGTTCCGTTTGCCCTCGGTACAGACACGGGGGGCTCAATACGCCTACCAGCTAGCTACTGTGGTGTTGTTGGGCTTAAACCAACTTATGGGCTTGTATCGCGCTACGGAGTAGTGGCTATGGGTAGTTCAACAGATGTAATCGGCCCGCTAACTGCAAACGTTGAGGATGCAGGCTTAGTTCTAGATGTTATGAGTGGTAAAGACCAGTATGACTCAACCACCATAGAACGCTCAAAGGACAGCTATGCCAACCAAAAACCAGTCATTAAAGGCAAAAAAATTGGTGTTATCAAGGAATATTTTGGCGATGGATTAGACAAAGATGTTAAAAAATCTGTCGAAGAAGCAATTGCTAACTTCAAAAAAGCCGGTGCCGACGTATCTGAAGTTAGTCTGCCGTCACTTTCACTGGCGCTAGCTTGCTACTATATAGTTGTGCCAGCCGAAATAAGCAGTAATCTCAGCCGTTATGATGGTCAAAGATATGGCTTATCAGTTAAAACAGATAATTTGGAAGATTCTTATGGGCTAGCCCGCGAACAAGGTTTTGGTGCCGAAAATAAACGACGAATCATGATTGGTACCTATGTGCTTAGTAGTGGTTATTATGATGCCTATTACCGTAAAGCCCAAACAGTTCGCACAAAATTAATTCAAGAATTTGCAAAAGCATTTAAAGAATATGATTTTCTTGTTGGGCCAACAGCACCGTCGACAGCATTTAAACTAGGCGCTAACAATAGCGACCCCCTACAAATGTATTTAGCCGATATCATGACTGTTGCCGTTAATCTGGCAGGTATACCAGCCATTAGCATCCCGACAGATACTGCTAATAATATGCCAGTTGGTTTGCAAATTATGGCCCCACAGCATCACGATGGACAGCTATTATCAATTGCTAGAGCTTACGAGGAATTAAAATGAACATAACAGCCCTAATTATAATTATTGTTTTCGCCGTAGTCGTTCTTGTGGCTATTAACCTAGGCGCCAAAACTGTTCCAAAGGGAATAGATAAGCAATATTTTGTTCAGGAATGGCAAGATATAACCGTCATGTATAAAGACGAAAAAACTAGGGCAATGAGCATAGTCCACGCTGATAAACTGCTTGATGAGTCATTAAAATGTTTGGCTTACAAAGGCTCAACAATGAGTGAACGGCTAATATCAGCAAAAGCAAAGCTAAAGCACCGCGATGAAATATGGAAAGCTCATAAATTACGCAATAAAATAGTTCATGAACCAAAGTTCAAGCTAAAAGAAGAACAAGCTAAAGAAGCGCTTAAGGGCTATTATCATACATTTAAAGATTTGGGTGTTTGGTAATGAGCATTGATAAATATCTAGTTAAAGGGAAATACTACCCAACAATTGGTATTGAGTGCCATGTTCAACTAAAAACTAAGACCAAGCTTTTCTCTGGCGTTGCAAACGATGCCCGTGGCGCAGAGCCAAACACATTAATTTCGCCAATATGTTTGGGCTTACCAGGAACTTTGCCAGTTTTAAATGGTATGGCAGTTGATTTAGCGATTAAAGCTGGTTTAGCACTTAGAGCAGAAATTGCCGAAATAAGCCATTTCGACCGTAAACATTATTTTTACCCCGATTTACCCAAGGGTTATCAAATTACACAATTCGAACGACCAGTTGTTGGTAAGGGCGTAGTAGAAGCGCCTATGGGCGACGGTACCTATGTAACAGTAGGCATTACAAGGGCACATTTAGAAGAAGATGCTGGTAAAAGTAGCCACCCAGAAGGCAAAGACTATAGCTTAGTAGACCTTAATCGTGCCGGTACACCACTACTAGAAATTGTATCTGAGCCAGATATTCATAGCTCAGCCGAAGCACGGGCCTATGCTCATGAACTATACCTACTTATGAAATACGCCGATGTGTCAGAGGCAGATTTGTACCATGGTAATATGCGTTTTGACGTAAACGTTAGTGTTAGTGCCGATCCTAATGAGCTCGGAACTCGTAGCGAAACTAAGAATTTGAATAGTTTTAAATCAGTCGAAAAATCAGTCGAATACGAGATAAAACGCCAAATTGAATTGCTAGAAAAGGGTAAACCAATCGTGCAAGAAACACGTGGCTGGGACGATGCCAAACAAAAAACATTCAGCCAGCGTAGCAAAGAAGATGCCCACGACTACCGCTATTTCCCAGACCCAGATTTGCCACCAATAACTATTGAAAAGACAGTAGTAGTTACTGCTTCAGAAAATATGCCTTTGCTTCCTAGCGCACTTCGTAATCATTTTGCCGAACTCGGCTTAAACCTTGCTCAAATAGACACTATTGTCGAGGAACCTGAAATAGCCGATATATTACGGTTAGTGCTGGATGAGCACGATAATAAAACTGCCAAAACCATAGCTAACTGGCTAACTGGCGAACTGCAAAGGGCTTTAACGGGTTCTGAAATAACTCTTTCCCAAATCTCTACTAGCGTGCCTCATATGGTTAAACTTTCGTCTATGCTAGACGAAGCAAAACTAAGCTCAACTTCTGCTAAAGAAGTTCTTCTGGAATCAATAATTACTAATAGCGACCCAGAAAAAATAGCCTCCGACAAAAATTTACTTCAGGTATCCGATGAAGGCGAACTGGCTATGATTGTTGAACAGGTTTTGTCTGAAAATGAAAAAGCCGCAACAGACGTAAGAAACGGTGAAATGAAAGCAATTGGCTTTTTAGTAGGCCAAGTTATGAAAGCAAGCGCTGGGCGTGCTAATCCTGCCAAAGTACAACAGCTCATCAAAAAACAGTTAGGAGCGTAAAGTGCCA
>CAYZCZ010000005.1:29058-37960 GCA_964477125.1 uncultured Candidatus Saccharibacteria bacterium
AATCCTGCCAAAGTACAACAGCTCATCAAAAAACAGTTAGGAGCGTAAAGTGCCAGCCACTAAATCAAAAAATATGAAAAAGCCAACTAAGGCTATTATTGCAGCCGCTGGTTTAGGTACTAGGTTCTTGCCTCAAACCAAAGCCATGCCTAAGGAAATGTTACCAATAATAGATAAACCAGTAATTCAAATTATTGTCGAGCAATTAGTAGCAAGTGGAGTAACCGAAATTATTATTGTTACTGGTAGTACAAAAAGGGCAATTGAAGATCATTTCGACCGTAGTGACGAACTAGAAAATGAACTTAGAAATAAAGGCAAAATTGAACTAGCAAACCAAATACGTGACATTGCCGAGATGGCTAACTTTATTTACGTTAGGCAAAAGGGGCTTCCTAAGGGAAACGCTCGACCATTAATAAACGCTTCACATTTATTAGACGACGACGAACCATTTTTTATGTTTTTTGCCGATGATTTTTTCCGTAGCAAGGTACCACACGCCAAACAACTTCTAAAAGTTTATGAAAAAACAGGCCAAAGTGTCATATCCCTTATAGAAGTTGAGGAAAAAGACACTAGTAAATATGGCATTGCTGATATTGCCGAGGATGAAGGTGATGGAGCATTCAAAATTAAAAAATTAGTTGAAAAACCAGGCACTAAAAATGCCCCATCAAATTTTGCTGCCGTTAGTGGCTATTTATTAACCCCTGATATTTTACCTATTGTTACTAAACAAAAAGTTGGTCATGGTGGGGAAATAGTACTTGCCGATAGTATAAACGAGCTAGCTAAACAGGGTAAGGTTTATGGAAAATTCATAGAGGGTATTTACCACGATGCCGGCGATAAGGCCCGTTATTTGCAAGCGGTTGTTGACCATGCCCTAGCAGATAAAGAACTTAAAGATGAATTCAGGGAATATTTAGAGGCTAGACTAAAATACTAAAGTATGTTATTATAAGCATATGGACGCATTTGAAATTTTAGTAGTTATATTATCAGTTACATTGGCTATATTCTTAGTAACCGCAATTGTACTTACAATTGCATTAATTAAGTTTATGCAAAAAGTAGACCGTATTACCGACCAAGTTGAAACAACCACCCAAAATATTGCTGAAGCTAGCAATACAATGAAGCAATTTGCCGGTCCAGCCGCAATTGTCCAGATGGTTGCTAAGTTAATTAGACGTTAATTAAGTAAAGGAGAATATCATGGGAAGTAAACAACAAGCAAAGAATGTAGCTATAGCAGGAATGCTAGGTGTAGTAGTTGGTTTAGCAATTGGTATTTTGGCTGCCCCAAAAAGTGGCAAAGAAACACGCCAAGATATAAAAGATGCTACCGGCAAATTTAAAGAAGAACTATTTAAGCGATATGGTGACGTGCAAACAAGCTTATCAGAAACAATCGATGAAGCTATGGGCCGAATAAACGATTTTAGAGGTAGCGCGCAAGAAAGCCTTGAGTCTCTAATTGACCAAGCTAAAAATGCTGAATACAAAGCTAAAGATGTTTACCGGGCAGTTCGCCACGGCGAAGCAGACGATAAGCACCTTGATAAAGCTATTGACCAAGCCAATAAAGCTAAAGAAAATTTGTCTAAATACCTAAATAAATAAGTATTAGTAAATTTTTTAAAAAACCGCCCATAAAAAGGCGGTTTTTTATATGTAAAACGGCTATAATAAGTACAAAGTAAATAATAAGAGGGGAACTAGTGTCTTCGAAAACTAGTAATTTATTGTCGTCGTCATTTGTTCACTTGCATAACCATACGCAGTACAGCTTGCTTGATGGCCTAACCAAAATTGGTCCACTAATCGAGTTTACAAAAAAAAATGGCATGGAAGCTGTATCTATGACAGATCATGGTACGTTATCTGGCACTATAGAATTCTACAAAGAGGCAAAAGCCAAAGGTGTAAAACCAATTATTGGCATAGAATCCTATGTTGCAACCCGTAAACATACCGATAAAGATCCATCTAAAGACAAAAATCGATACCATTTAATTATTTTGGCCATGAACAATACCGGCTATCAAAATTTAATGAGGCTCTCGACAATAGCAAATCTAGAAGGCTTTTATTATTTCCCGCGTATAGATCATGACTTACTCGAAAAATACAATGAAGGCTTAATTGTACTAAGTGCCTGTATGGGTGGGGAAATTGGCAATGCCCTAAAAGACAATAACGTTAAAAAAGCTGAAGAAGTGGCTAAATGGTATAAAAAAGTATTTGGTGACCGATATTACTTAGAAGTTCAAGATCACGGCCACCCCGATAACCCACTACATAGTAGTGAGCAACAAAAAATAAACGAGCAAGTTTTAACCCTTGGCAAAAAGCTTGATATTCCGGTAGTTGTTACCTGTGATGCCCACTATTTAATGCACGAAGATCAAGATGCCCACGAAATATTACTTTGCGTTGGGACAGGCTCGTTTTTAAGTGATGAAAAACGCATGTCGTTAAAGGAGTACCCATTACATGTTGAAGACCCACAAGAAATTATTAAAAGATGGGGCTCTGACCACCCAGAATTAATAACCAATACTAAAAAAATTGCCGACAGGATTGATGTTGAAATTGAACTGGGTAAAATACTCATCCCAAAGTTTCCTGTGCCAAAAGGTGAAACTGAAAAAACTTATTTAAATAAGCTGGTGTACCACGGTCTTCAAAAAGCATACACTGCCAATAGCGAAGAACTTTCTGTTGAAGAAATTAAGAAAATATTGCCAGATAATGTCCGCGATAGGGCAAAATTTGAATTAGAAATTATCGATTCTATGGGTTTCAATGGCTACTTCTTAATTATTTGGGACTTTATGAAATGGGGTAAAGATCAAGGTATATTTTTTGGCCCAGGTCGTGGTTCCGCAGCGGGTTCGATAATTGCTTATTCGCTACGAATTACGGAGTTAGATCCATTAAGGTACGACTTACTTTTTGAACGATTTTTGAACCCAGATCGTATAAGCATGCCCGATATTGACATTGACATTCAGGATACTAGACGTGATGAAGTAATCCAGTATTGTGTAGAAAAGTATGGCACTAACAGGGTTGCCAATATTGTTACTTTTGGGCGTATGGCAGCAAGGGCTGCGGTCCGCGATGTTGCTAGGGTGTTGCAAATGCCATATTCCGAGGCCGATAGAATTGCAAAGTTAATTCCTCCGCCAATCCAAGGAAGGCAAACACCGCTTGAAAAGTCTTTAGTAGAAAATGCCGATTTAAAAAAAGAATACGAAAGTAGCGCTGACGCAAAACAGGTATTTGATATGGCTGTACGGCTAGAGGGAACAATAAGAAGCCATGGTGTTCACGCCGCGGGAGTAGTTATAGCACCAGATGAAATAGTTAAGTTTGTGCCACTAGAAATGGCTCAAAAAGGTGTAGTTTCTACCCAATATCCTATGGGCCCAATAGAAGACCTTGGGCTATTGAAAATGGACTTTTTGGGCTTATCTAACCTAACTATTATTAAAAATGCCTTAAGGGTAGTGAAGCGAGTTTATGGCGTTGACCTAGATATTGGGACTTTGCCGTTAGATGATAAAGTTACGTATGAACTATTGGGAAGGGGCGATACAACAGGGGTATTCCAATTAGAATCGGCAGGTATGAAGCGCTATTTAAAAGAGCTACAACCATCTGAATTTGAGGATATTGTGGCCATGGTTGCACTTTATCGGCCAGGCCCTATGCAGTTCATTGACGATTTTATTGCACGTAAACATGGTCGTAAAGAAATTGAATATTTGCATCCTAAAATGGAAAATGCCCTAAAAAGTACCTATGGTGTGCTAGTTTACCAAGAACAGTTTATGCAGATATCTAAAGACCTAGCCAACTTTACGGGTGGCCAGGCCGACACACTTCGAAAAGCTGTTGGTAAGAAAAATATGGACCTTATGAAAAAGGTTAAACCAGAGTTTGTGAATGGTGCAATAGAAAATAGTGGCGCCGATAAAGAGCTGATGGAGCAATTTTGGGATCAGCTTGAAGAATTTGCTAACTACTGTTTCAACAAAAGCCACGCCGCCTGCTATGCACTTGTTGCCTATTGGACTGCTTATCTAAAGACTCATTTTCCGGCTGCATTTATGGCTGCCTTAATGACAAGTGATTACGATGACATTGATAGGTTAGCAATTGAAATATCGGAATGTACACATATGGGGCTTAAAGTTTTAGCACCAGACGTGAACCAATCATTTCACGAATTTGCTGTTGTACCACATGGTAAAGATGAGGTTCCACAAATACGGTTTGGCTTAGATGCAATAAAAAATGTTGGCCATGGTGGTGCGGCCGAGATAATTAGGGTCCGGGATGAGGGCGGTGAGTTTACCAGCTTGGTAGATTTCATAACTAGGGTTAACGGCCGGCTAGTTAACCGAAAAGTTTGGGAAAGCTTGATAAAAAGTGGAGCCATGGATAGGTTTGGTGACAGGGGTGCAATGCTTGAAAACATTGATATTATACTGGCTACCGGCGCCAAGCTTAACAAGGATTCTGTGGCAGGGCAAACAGACCTTTTTGGTACGGATGCTTCAATAGAGCTTCCGAAATTAGAAATAACTATTCCAGAAAAATCGTTTACCTATGGTGAACATGAATACTTGCATTGGGAAAGGGAGCTTTTGGGTCTGTATCTATCAAGCCATCCTTTGCAGGCATACAACAATCTTTTAAGTGAAACCACTATTCCCCTTAATGAAATAACAGCCGAAAACGATGGTAAAGTTGCTACTGTTGGTGGCGGCATTGTTGATATTCGACAAATTACAACAAAAAATGGCCAGCCAATGGCTTTTGTTAAGCTTGAAGATTTGCAAGGTGAAGAAAGGGAGCTAGTAGTTTTTCCTAATGCCTTTAAAGATACTGCCGACGTATGGAGTAAAGAAAAGATACTAATTGTAACTGGTAAAATTAATGGCTTAGATAGGTCTGGTAGCCCTATGTCAGAAGCTAAAATATTAGTAGATACAGCTAGGGCGGTAGACATTACTGAAGCAAAAGAATATGTACCAATTGGTGAAAAAATAAAGCTAAAATCAGTAAGCACAAAACGCACTAACAAGGCAGTAAATAATACAGTGGCAAACGCAAATACTGTAAAAGCAAAAAAAGAATTAACCCAACAAGCCAGGGAAGAACCAGCCCCAAAAGTAAAAAAGTTATATATAAGGCTAGTAGATAGTAGCAACCTTGAAAAACTTCAGGCAATCAAGAATTATCTAGATTCAAGCCCAGGTACTTGCGAGGCAGTTTTAGTACTAGGCGAACCTAAACAACCTATTAAATTACCAATGAAAATTGACGCCAACGAGTCGTTAGTAAAAAAGCTAGAAGAAATATGTGGTGAAGGTGGCGTTAAGCTACACTAATGTAACTTGTTTGGTAAATTATTATTTTTTTTATTGTTATAGCTATGTTTGTGCCTAAAGTGTAGTATTTCTAAACTTGCTCCAATAATTATTAGGGTAAGAGCTAATATATTTATAGCGTTTAATGGCATTACTAGTCCCTTTTCTTTAAGTATAGTAAGTTCACCGGCTGGATGAGTAGGCTGTATAGTAACGGGAACATTTTGTTGCGAGCCAGGTTTGGTATAAAACGCTACCACAACGTATGTATTTTTATGTCCTTCATATTCGCCAAATGGTGCCATACCTATACCTGTGGCGGTGAAGTTTTTATTGAGCATATTGTCCCTATGGGCAGGGCTATTTAGCCAGCCGGTAACTATTGTTGAGCTATCCTCATTGGTAACGGCTAGGTTTTCACCAGCTTCCAAATACTGGTAGCCAGTGTCTGTAATAAATTTCCAAGGTGGAGTTCCATCTGGCATATTGTGCGAAAAATAATGACCTTTTGCCATATCTTCGGCTTTAGTTTGAGCCGCAGTCATCAGGTTTTCATCTATTGTGAGTGGCTTTGCCGAAATAAGCTCTCTTTGCTTATTTGACTGCTCTATTACTTCGCTAACGCCGAATGCTTTGCTGCTACCCACCTCTAAAAGTGTAAATGCCAGAAAATTACCAGCTAATAGTATGGCGCCCAACATATAAAGGCCTTTTGTTATGTGTGGAATTCTAATTTTATGGTGATTCATTTTGGTTTTTATATGATACTTATATGATACAACATAATTGCACAAGCATTACTAACATTTAGGCTTTCTTTTGTACCTTTTTGAGGTATCTCTACACAAAATTCAGCTAACTTAATAATATTTTGGTCAATTCCTTCTACTTCGCGACCCAATATTATGGCAACATTATCATCAAATTTTGCTTTATTCAGCATTATGCTTTTAGGATTTTGTTCGAGGGCAATTATTTGGTGACCGTCTTGTTTTGCTTGTTCAATGGCTTGCTCGGCTGATTGGTAATAGCTAAAAGGTACTAATTTTTCTGTACCAAGGGCAGTTTTACTAATTTGCTTGTCTAGTTTATTGCTTAGGTGTGGTAACCTAGTATCTTTTTCTATTATTGGATACGGCGTGTAACCACAAATATATATATGTTTAACTCCAAATATTTCTGCGCTTCTAAAAATTGCTCCAACGTTATGGGTACTTCTTATATCTGGCAAAATTAAACTAACGTTAATCATCCCTAGATTATATAACAGATAAATCCACCACTAATATTTTCATTCCCTACTTCCCAATTTGGCATGATCTATCATCTAGCTTCTACCACTTGTCATTAAATAATAGTAGGCTTTAGCATAAACATTTTGCTATACTGTTTTTAAGTAATGAACGATGATGACGCCAGAAGATTAGAAGAGCAAAGCACCCTTAGGCGGGCCAGAATATTGAATATGTCATATTTCGATACATCTGCCCAAGATTTACAACTGTATAAAGATATTTTGACCAACGAGGAACTATATTCACTTAAGGTAGTGCCCTTGGTTGCCGACTCTTACAATATTCAGTTTGGGGTAACTAACACTACTTCAAAAAGCTCAATGGCCAACTTGCGTAACAGGTTTGCCGACCAAAAAGTAATATTTAGTCTTATCTCAGATGCTGGCTTTAGATATTTAATGACCAAATATGATCCACCCAAAGAAATTATTTATGAAGAAATTTCCTTAAACTCAGCAGACCAAGGCATACAAGAGGCGAGTGTCTCGCAAACTTTAGCTAGTGTACGTTCTGATGACATGTTGGCCTATATTGTTAAGCAGGCTTTTAAGCTGTCTGCCTCAGATATCCACCTTGAATCACAAGATGGTGGTGCCCGTATTCGTTTTAGGGTAGATGGTGTATTGCACCCAGTAGCTAATTTAGAACCAGACAAATACCGAATGCTAATCTCTAGCTTGGCTAGTTCTGCCAATGTTTCCACTAACTCAAACGATGCTCAGACAGGCCATATAAACCGTACATATAACCTAGCAGACGGGTCACAGGTAACTGTAAACCTAAGGGTAGAAACTGTGCCGACAGTTCATGGCATGGATTGTGTATTAAGGCTGTTTAACTTAAAGCCAGAGCTTATGCAATTAGAGAAACTAGATTTGCGTGAAGATGAAAGGGCAATTATTAGCGATATTATCTCCCATCCAAATGGCCTGGTGCTATTCGTTGGTCCAACTGGTTCCGGTAAAACAACAACCCTATATAGCATCATTAACGAGCTAAACACTCCCGAAAGAAAAATTATTACTTTAGAAGACCCTGTCGAATACGATGTACCTGGTATAACCCAAATTCCAGTAGATACTAAGGCAGATGAACACGGTTTTGCGACAAAGTTTAGGGCTGTTCTAAGGCTTGACCCTGATGTTGTAATGGTTGGTGAAATTCGTGATATAGATACAGCCAAAACTGCCTTGCAATCATCACTTACCGGTCATTTAGTATTATCTACCTACCATGCTGGTTCTGCATGCGCTGCTTTTACTAGAATGTTAGATTCTATTGGTGATAATCCGCTATTTATGTCTGCCGTAAGGCTTGTAACTGCTCAAAGGTTACTACGTAGGCTAGATGATGCTACCAAACAACAATACGAACCAGACGAGCAGACAAAACTTTGGCTTAAAGGTGTTATAGATAGTTTACCTCCAGATATTGAACGGCCCGACATTAGCAATATTAAGCTATATAAGGCTGGCAGTTCAGCTGACAACCCGTTTGGCTACAGTGGCCAATTTGCAGTTAGGGAGCTATTACTTATGACCTCTGGCCTAGAAACTGAACTCA
The DNA here is from genome assembly GCA_964477125.1 of uncultured Candidatus Saccharibacteria bacterium. Classification (GTDB taxonomy): domain Bacteria; phylum Patescibacteriota; class Saccharimonadia; order Saccharimonadales; family CAIOMD01; genus DALYDK01. Next base: position 37,307 of record CAYZCZ010000005.1, read on the forward strand.
AAAAACCATACAAAGAAATAACAACAGCCAGCTTAGAAAAAGTTGCCGTACAAGACGGCATGATTACACTTATGCAAGATGGTGTACTTAGGGCTATTGCCGGTGACACCTCGCTAGAAGAAGTTATCCGCATACTAGCTTAAACCTCAAAAAAATGCTATAGTAATATAAATGACTGAGAGTTCTCCTGGGCAAAAATCTGGGAATGGCGGAATGGCAAGTGATTACAAGCCATTATATTTCGAATCAGAATCTTTGGAAGGGGGCGCTTGTACGGACAAGGATACAATAAGTGCGCTTGCAAAAAAAGGCATCTTGGCCACGGATTTATCGGAAGGTAATGCCACAAAACAAAAAATTGCTGCAACAGAATTCTGCAATACAAGGTGCCCATCTGAAGTAAGGCAGAAATGTCTAGAAATAGGTTTAGTAAATAAGCAACCAGGAATATATGGCGGGAAAGGTCCTACTGAAAGAAGAAGAATGGCACAACAGCGAGAAAAACCGCAGGGCAGACAGTAGGGTATTATCAAAATGTTAATAATTTGCTCTTCACAAAACAAGGGTAATGTGCTATATTGAATCAGAATTGTTTAAAAAACTAATTTAGTCAGAGAGTTTTATAGTATGGAAAGTGTTATTCAGAAAGTTGAT
>CAYZCZ010000005.1:38060-41979 GCA_964477125.1 uncultured Candidatus Saccharibacteria bacterium
AACTAATTTAGTCAGAGAGTTTTATAGTATGGAAAGTGTTATTCAGAAAGTTGATGCTAAATATAAGAAGCACGATGTTGTAGATGTCAAAACTGGTGATACCGTGCGTGTTCACCAAAAAATTAAAGAAGGCAACAAAGAGCGTGTTCAAATATTTGAAGGTCTTGTTATTCGTACAGACCGTAAGAAAAGCTTAACAAGTACTATTACAGTGCGTCGAGTTTCTAGCGGTATTGGTGTTGAAAAGAGCTTTTTGCTACACGGACCAAATGTTTTAAAAATTGAAGTCACAAAGCGTAGCAAAGTACGACGAAACTACCTTGGTTACATGCGTACTCTAACAGGTAAAGCAACAAGGCTCAGCGGTGTAGACTTTGATAAAAAAGAAGTTAACGAAATTCGTGACCTAGAGGCTGAAAAAGCCGCCGAAGAACTTGCTATTAAAAAAGAGCAAGAACATAAAGCAGCTGAAGAAGCCAAAGAAGCAGAAAAAGCTGCCGAAGAAAAGAAAATTGCCGAAGCTTTAGCTGCCCGTAAAGCCGAATAACAAAGCTTAGGTCATAGAAACTAGTTTATAAAAACAAGCAGGTCGCAAGACCTGTTTCTTTTATATATTCTAATATATAGCATCTATCATCTATAATCTAATACAATGATTGGTATAGACGAAGTAGGTAGGGGAGCATGGGCAGGGCCATTATTAGTTTGTGCTGTTCGACTGAATGGCACGATTATCGGGCTAAAAGACTCCAAAAAACTCACCAAACTGAAAAGGGAACAGCTTGCTTTAGAGATAATTGAAAATTGTGACGTTGGATACGGATGGGTTGGTGCCAATAAAATAGATGAAGTCGGGTTAACAAATGCCCTAAAGCTTGCTTCAATGCTTGCCTACGACCAAATAAAAAACGATCCTAAAGAACAAATAATAATAGACGGTAATATTAATTTTTTAGAAGGCCAAAACGTATTAACCGTAATTCGGGCAGATGACAAATACCCAGTTGTTAGCGCTGCCAGTATTGTGGCCAAGGTAGCTAGGGATAAATACATGGCAGACTTATCAAACGAGTACCCATTATTTAGTTTTGAAAAACATGTTGGCTACGGCACAAAAGTCCATATGCTGGCATTAGCTGAACTTGGTCCAATTCCAGGCCTACACAGAATGTCGTTTAGACCCGTTAAGAAGCAAGTCTAGATCTAATTGCATTAAGAGAGAATATCTTTATAGGGATATTGCTTTTCCTAATAGCTATTTCGCCCCTATTAATTGTAAAATGTTCACCATCTGTTTGGGCATTAATTGAAACACCGTCATCAGGCTTAGTAAGTCTTACTACTTGGCCTTTATTTATTCTTGCACCTTTTATTCTCCTGGCCAAACCTGCCGTAGCAAGTTTTGCGGTCGAAACGTAACCCCCTGACTTAACAAGGTCAAAATAATCTTCAAAAAAGCCTAATCGCCTTTTATGAAGCCATAAACAACTAGCCATTCTTGTATTGACCGCAGCTATTTCTCGGGCATCCAGTAGCATGCCTTCTTCATCCAATAGTTGCATTTTACGACTTTTCTTCACTGCTTTTAAAATTACAAGGGCATCTTTTAGCTTGCTTGGTTTCATTGATTTGCTACTATTTATTAGTTTTGCCGAATCTCCCGTTAAACCAAGCCCAATATAACCAAGGGCATACCTGGAATCGTCGTCATAATCTATTTTAAGTGGCAATACTTCGCGTAAGTGACCATGAGCCAAAACGGTTCCCATAGATGTGTTACCGTTGATAGTTGTTGAAATATCATTCGCTGTGCCACCGGGAAAAGGGGTTAGAGCAGTTCGTTGAGAATACTCATCCATATTACCCAAATGCCAATTTATTGTTCCATCACCACCCATTGGTAGTAACATTGGCACCTTACCTTGTTCGGCAATTTCATAAGTTTGTTCTGCTACCTGTTGGGCTGTTGGTCTATATAGAACTATAGGTTCAACACCACCGTAGTACTCTGCTATTGGGTCAATAACATTACGCTCCAGTCCGGGGTTATCTTTTATACCGGGCATGTTGGTAGCTATAATAAACTTTGATTTCTCTTTTAACATCTATAAACTAGCCTATATAATATGTCCAAAATTAGCAAACAAACAACAAATATCGGTCGAGAAGCTGAATCTATTGTAGCTAAGCATTTAGCAAGCAACGGATATAAAATTGTTGCCCAAAACTGGCGTAATAGGTGGTGCGAAATAGATATAATTGCTACTAAAAAAGCTACAGTATATTTTGTAGAAGTAAAATACCGGCACACAAACGCTTGGGGTGACGGGCTAGATGCCATAACAAAAACAAAGCTCAAACAAATGAACTTTGCTGCCCAAAATTGGCTAGCAAGTAATAACTATAAGGGCAACGCCCAATTATTAGCCGTAAGTGTGTCTGGCGAACCACCTAAAATAGAAGAAATAATAGAAATCGACTAGTTTTTACTTAGCCAGGTGGCTAGTTTTTTCTGATCGCGTTTGGTCCAGCTGGCTTTTTGTTTTATTTCGGCTTCGCCCAGGGCAATATTGCGGGTAAGCGCAGGGATATTCTTTTTAGGGTTATAAAACGCTTTATATTCTTTTAGCCATTCATCTGTTGCAAAGGCACTTGCAGTGTAGCGTGGGTAATTATCATATGATTTGTCAGACGCAAAGTTCTTTTCTATCCAACCCCAATTGTTTTTAAGCCAAGCCCAAGTCTGCTTTCGGCTGTGGCGGTTTTGCAATAGGTAAACTACAAAACGGTCAACATCTTGTAATCTCACCCAAGTATCATCCTTTAACTTAGCAAGAAGTTGTTTTGCTAGCTTTGGATCTTTAGTAGAAGTTAGCGCGCTGGCAATATCTTGCTGAAGTTCGCTATTGGTTTGCAAGGGGTATTGGTTTAGCATCTTTTCGAATAGTGCTTCATCGCCAAATTTAACGCTGGCGCTCATAACTATTCCACGGGTATCGGCTGGTAAGTTGGCTAGGGTATTTTTTTTGAACCTAGCTTTGGCTTCTTTTATAACACTTGGGTTTTCACAATAAGTTGCTAGGCCTAAAATTATTTCGCGCAACTTTGTATCGTTGGAACTTTCACCTGGCTTATTATCCCAGCCAAGTCGTTCGAACTGTTTGGTTATTAATTTCGCAGTAATTTCTTTCAAAGATGCTTCAGCTTCTTCGTTTCCTTCAATAATTCGCTTTGCTTCTGCTAGCACCATACTTACACTACCCCAAACAGGTTCGCTTGTTTCGTTTTCAAATGCATCAAGCAAACTTAAAATATCTACAATAGAACCAACTCCAACCTTTGCCTGCAAGCTTAAGTCATTTAGCAGTAAAAGCTTTTGTGATGGGCTTAGCTTTCCTTCAATAATTTGTTGCTTTAGGTAGTTTAGTTGAGCCTTGTTTTTATAGTGGACACTATAATGTCCACCCAGTGCATTAAACAAAACGTTGTTGTCATTGGTTTTTATAGTAGCTTTTTGCTTGGTTAATATTTCGGTTCCTATGTCTTTGCTAGCAAATAGGGGTATTGGCCATAAATCGGCTGAATCTTTACTGTTAAATTTGCTTTGTTCTAAGGTGATTTTTCCGGCATCTTCTTCTACAGATAACAACGGAAAGCCGGGCTGTTTAACCCATGCTTCCATTATTTTTGGCACATCTATGCCACTTGCATCCGAAAATGCTTGCCATAGGTCTTTGCCGACTGTGTTTTTATAGGCATGATCTTTAAAATATTGCCTAAGGCCGTTGCGGAAAGCTTTTTCGCCAACAATGTTGTAGGCCATTAGTAGCAACCTTGCACCTTTGGCATAAACAATACTTGGGTCAAATAGGGTAGATATTTGGTCTGGGTGGTCAACGGCTGTTGCTACGGCCTGTAC
>CAYZCZ010000006.1:0-2047 GCA_964477125.1 uncultured Candidatus Saccharibacteria bacterium
AAACTGTTAATTCTTGAATTTAGTACCTCTAACATATCTTCTATGGTTTCGCTTCTAACAAGTTTATCTCGAAAAGCAGATGCATTTTGGGTGGCATGAATATAAACTTTGGCCATGCGCTTTAAACTTTGCCAGTTACGTTCACGGTTTTGGTATGTATTAGCAAAAAGCTCTATATGTTTTTGATAAATTTGCAGTTTTTCTATCTCTGATAGCTTTTCCCAATGACTGTCCTTGGAGAATATGTATGGATCGGTAAAAATGGCCCTACCAATCATAACTCCATCAACACCAGTTTGCTTGGCTAATAGCTCGCCATGTTGGCGCGACTCAACGTCTCCATTGCCTACAATAAGTGTTTTAGGGGCTATTTTATCTCGTATTTCACGAACTTTTTTTATATCGTTCCACCTGGCAGGAACTTTGCTGAGTTCTTTTGTTGTACGTCCGTGAACAGTTAAAAGGTCGATATCTTGATTTAGTATAAATTCAGGCCAGCTAAAATCTACTTCGTTAAATCCTGTTCGTATTTTTACACTAACTGGTATTTGGCCATTTACCCCTTTTTTCACAGAGCTTATTATTTGGCCTGCTAAATCACGATTATTTATTAATGCCGAGCAACAGCCGTTTTTTACAACTGACTTATCTGGGCATCCCATATTAATATCTACACCAGCAAAACCCATTTCCACAAGCTCGCTGGCAACTTTTTCATAGTTTACGGGTGTTTTGCCCCATATTTGAGCAATAACGGGTGTATTTGTTTTTTCCAGCCACAGCTTATGTATAATTCGTTTACGACCCCTACTTTGTAGGCCATCTACATTAACAAATTCAGTAAAATATACGTCAGGGGGAGCGAGGCTACCAATTACTTGCCTAAAAACAATATCCGTAACATCGTCCATTGGCGCCAATACAAAGAAAGGCTTAGTAATAATATTTAAATCGCTCATCTAGAATATTATATAACGCTAATTATATCCGGCTTGTTTTTCGCGCCAATCCAAATCACGACCTGGATCATTTGACAGTCCTTCAGCTTTTCCAAGATAATTTCTTAGACCATCTGCTTCGTCTCCTGTAATTAATCCAGCTTCAAGCGCACTATTAATCCGTTTATGTACTATATTTTTAATACGTCCATCTCGTATATCGGAATTATTAATCCAACGTTCTATTTTTTTTGCTGAATCAGAAGTAAATGCAATTTTTGAGTCTATGGGATGTATGGCTTTTTTACCCATAGCCTCCCTAACTTCATCAGAACCACGCCTAGCACTTCTTCTAGTTTCTTCTGTTGGAGGTAATATGCCGTCATTAATCGTATAATCGCCAGTTTCCATCCTTGGGTCATCACTATAATTTGGACCTTGTTTCGTCATCTTTATATTATAGCACTTTTAGCACTATTTGTCTATTCCCAGCGGAAGACGCGGAAGGCAATAAAATAGATTACTATGGCCCAAATGCTTAATAAGCCTACCTGAGGCAAAATATCCATAAAACCCTTGCCTTCGGTTACTATTAACCTAATACCATCTATGACAGGTGTTAAAGGTAAGTAGTTGGAAACAGTTTGAAGCCACTCTGGCATTAAAAACCTTGCAAAAAATGTACCAGACAAAAATATCATTGGAAAAGTAATAAGGTTAGCCAGTGGCGCCGCCTGACGTTCGTTTTTTGCCCATCCACCAATAGCTAAACCTATGCCATAGATTGTGAAAATACTAAGCAAAACAAACAATATAAACGTTATATAACTACCTCTCATAGAGAGGTTAAATACAATTACCGATACTATAAACATTATTGCAATAGCGACCAGGCCAATGGCCGACTGAGACATAACATTAGATATAAAATACTGAGAAACTCTAAGTGGTGTTGTATGTAAACGGCGCAAAATACCCTGCTTTTTTAGTTCAGGGAAAACATTAATAGGGCCGAAAATACCAAGCGAAATAATAGCAAAGCCAAGTAAGCCCGCAAAAACATAGTCAAATTGAGTTAAACTACTTTCTTTGGTAGAAATTAATTTAAC
>CAYZCZ010000006.1:2147-18009 GCA_964477125.1 uncultured Candidatus Saccharibacteria bacterium
GATATAGCACTATTTGAATCATTAACTAATGCCACTCGGAATGAAACGCTACCACTACTCTTAAAAATACTACCGAATACAAACAAAAATATTAGCGGGAAAACGATTGTGAAAAACATGGCCAATTTATCCCTAAAAAATCTTTTGGTGTTAAGTTTTGCAAAAGTAATTACTGTATAAAAATATGTTTTCATGGCTTAGTCTCGCAAATGTTTCCCTGTTAAATCAATAAAGACATCCTCTAAATTAGCCTGTTCAACATGCTGAGCTTTTTTAAAACCTCTTTTTAGCAACTGCTTAACTAAATTTTTAGGTGTATCTAAACTTATAATTTTTCCCTCATCCATTATTGCAACACGGTCACAAAGTACTTCAGCTTCTTCCAAATAGTGAGTAGTTAATATTACGGTTATTCCTTTTTTTTGGATTTTTTTAACTAATTCCCACAAATTACGCCTAGCCTGTGGATCAAGCCCAGTTGTCGGTTCATCCATAAAAAATACTTTGGGGTTATGAACTAAAGAGGCTGCAATGCTAAGCCTTTGTTTTTGGCCTCCAGATAAATCCTCTACATAACTATCGGCTTTATCTGTTAGATCAACACTTTCCAACAAATCATTAGGATTAATTTTTTCACCGTAAGCGGCTGCAAACATCTGTAATATTTCCTTAAGCTTTGATTTATCCTGAAAAGCCGCCGACTGAGGTTGAACACCAATAATATAACGAATTTTTTGTGGTTCCTTGGCAACATCTAGGCCATTAACATGTACAAAGCCATTGTCTATTGGACGCATGGCTTCTATCATTTCAAGAGTTGTTGTCTTCCCTGCACCGTTTGGACCTAGTATCCCAAACACTTCACCTTTTTCAACTGAAAAGCTAATATTATCCACAACGACATTATCGCCATATTTTTTGGTAAGATTAGACACTTTAACAATTGAACTCATACAATAATATTATCACGCAAATTAAAAAAGCTGCCTCGTTATGAGACAGCTTCTTTGATAAACAAATCTAATTACTTATCACGCTTAACAGTTAGAAAACCGTTTCGTGGGTTTTCATTTACGCTCATACCACTTGGTAGATCACAAGCTTCTGGACGTACGTCTTTACTGAAGTAATAAATAGTTTGTTCTTTGCCGCCGCGTAGTACTACGGCCTTTGAGTTCAAATGATATGTTACACCTTTTGAATTTGTGTGATTGTATGCCACGTTATTCTCCTTACTCTGTTAGTAGTACCCCTAAGATACCTCTGCAAATCGTAACTGTCAATATAAAATTATTTTTTACAGCAAAAAACTTGCTAATGTTTATAGTGTTACGGTAAAATTACCTGTACAGCATTAATAATATAAACGAGGTGTTTAAAATGAATGATTATTTGAATCGTGCGGGTCGACCTGCAACACAATCAGCGGCTAGAGTAGTAAATGACCAACAACCAGTTGTTCAAGGTGGCGGACAAGCCCCAAAGAAGAAAAAAGTAAACTTAAGCCTTAGTAAAATTTTGGCAATAGTAGTAGCCGTGGTACTAGTAGCCCTAGTCGTTGGCGGAGCCTACTATACATTAGTAGCTAATAAAGATGGTATTTCAAGTAAAATCCAGACTGATAAATACCAGGCGGTTTTCCTAAACAGTGCTGATGGTCAGGTTTATTTTGGAAAACTAAAAGTACTAAATGATAAGTACTATGAACTAAGTAGCATCTACTACGTACGTGTTGAACAAGTTCAACCAGATAAAAACAATAGCCAAACCAAGCAGAATATTTCTCTAGCTAAATTAGGTAATGAAATACACGGCCCACAAGATGTAATGTACATTAATCGTGACTCCGTAATGTTCTGGGAGAACCTAAAAGATGACGGTCAGGTTGTAAAAGCAATCAATGACTACCTAAAGAATGGTCAAAAGCCAGCAACCACTAATCCATAGTTAACTACTAACTATTAGATAACAAAACATCCCCGCCAGGGGATGTTTTGTTTTGTTATCTAAACTAACTAAGGTAGGACTTAATAACAAAGCCAAAAATCAATCGTACTACTAACAAAACGGTAAATAGTACGGTCAAAACCAGGCTTATACCGGCAATATCTGGAGACCATTTTGGGCTAGCAAAGTCAAAAGTATATAAGTCTTTAGGTGGAAAATTAATCTCTGACAACTGGCCACCGTGTTCAGCTACATATATTTGAATACAGTTTACCCTCTCAGTTAAAGTAGGTGAAGTTTGCTCACAGTTGGCTTGAGCTTTTGTATATATATCAGGTTGCCCTGAAGCAGTTAATCTGGCTTGCTGTTCAGTTATATATTTGTTGTACCTACTTGCCAGTTGAATGGGCAACTCGCTAGAGTCTCCAGTCCGCATATTAGTATTCATATGACTAAAAACATGTGTTCTAAGGTCGGTTAGTGCCTTTTCTACATCACCGCCCGATTCATCTATCTTTATAACAGTCTCTTTAAGTTGTAACATTCTAATATTGTTCTGCCTTAAGGCAAAGATAGAAAGTAGCCCAAAAATAATTAAACCAGAAATTATTATTAATAAAGAAATAGTTCTATATTTATGCCATAGTCCGTAAAGTTTATGTTTTTCCATGTGTTTATGATTTTAGCGCAGGAAAGCGCTGAGTTAAAATCCCCAATGAACAGAATGCACCTACAACAAATAACCACTTAAGAAGATCTACATCGTTAGTAATGTAAAATGATGCGATATAAGCACCAACCCAAAAAACTAGCAAACCAAGCATCCTAAAAGTATCAAAAAGAGTTATATAAATAATTCTATACCCGGGAACACTATCTGCTGAATCATACAATCCTTTGCTAAATGGCATTCGATAACTGGCAGTCATTGGTTCGTTAATAAAGCTAATTGCAAATGCCTGGAATGTAGTACTCACAAATGGCCGTAAAAGATGCACTATTGCATTACTTATAGTCCCAATTTTAAGCATTATGCCCCCCTTATGCTTATCTATTAATTTACCAATTAAATATATTGCAATTAAAGCTACAGCCGTACTTAATGATACCAATAGACCAATAGCCGCGAAGGTGTTTTGCTGAAATACAGCAAGTGCAATAAAAATAGGCCAAATAACTACACTAACTACATTTTCTACCCCAAAAAAACCAGCTGATATAAAATCCCATTTGTGCCTTCGCCACGGGAAACCCTTTAGTATAATTTTTTGATTAACTTTAGTAGGTTCTGCCGACATAAATATTGGTACTAAAGACCCTGCCATAACAATAATTGCAATAATAATTGTAGCCTTTGGGTTATAAAAACTGGCCACTAAGCCACCGACTAATGGACCAACAGAAGATCCAATCCGTTCACATATGGTTATGAAACTGAGCTCTTTTCCGCCGTGCTCCGTATGCTTAACCTTCGAAAAGTCTACTTGTATAGCAATGTTGTATAAAGCGTAAGACAACGAGCCTAAAATGCCCAAGAGGGCTAATGGCCAGTTTAATGACTCTATACTAACTAATACTGCCAAATATACAATCTGCACTATAGTTCCAAGTGCCATTGTGTGTTTTGGACCTAATATAGCTACACTTTTTGCAGCGACGTAGGAAAATACAGGCCTGGATGCGGCCCAGACTATCTGCATAGCAAATATTGTCTGTAAGCTATATCCAAGTTTTAATAGATAAATAGGTACAAAAATACCAACTACACTCATGGCCAAAGAACGCATGAACTCACTGGCATATAGTTCGCTTAATTCATCGAACCCTACATGTCGCCAAAAATGACGAGGTTCTAGTAGCTTTTTAATTAATTTTTGGACCATATTTTTATATTTTTACTTTGTAATTTTATTATATCAGACTTTTAAGGTACGATTTATGCGTATGCATATATATTTTTCAGGAATCGGTGGTGCTGGCATCGGCCCGCTAGCATTAATAGCAAAAGAAGCTGGCTTTGATGTTAGTGGCTCAGACAAAAAAAATAGTAGCTATATAAAATACTTGGCCTCAAAAGGTATAACTGCCCATATTGGTCAAGAAAATGATAGTTATATTAGCCAACTACATTCAAATAAACCGATAGATTGGTTTGTTTATAGCTCTGCTTTGCCACTAGAAAAACCCAATCATCCAGAAATATTGTTCACTAAAGCAAACAATATTAAATCTACTAAAAGAGATGAGTTCCTTAGCTATTTTTTAAATATTAAGAACCTAAAGCTAATTGCAGTAGCCGGCACCCATGGTAAAACAACCACAACTGGTATGTTAATTTGGCTTTTTAAAAAATTAAATATACCAGTTAGTTACTCAATTGGGGCTAAAACAACTTTTTGTGAAATGGGCGAATATAATAAAGAGGCTGAATATTTTATATATGAATGTGATGAATTTGATAGAAACTTTTTGTCCTTTAAACCCTATAGGTCAATTATTGCTAGCGTTGATTGGGATCACCATGAAATTTACCCAACACGGGATAATTATAAAGAGGCTTTTAGGCAATTTATTAAGCAAAGCGATAAAACCTATCTATATTGTAAAGATGAAGAATACCTGAACATTTCAAATAACGAAGCTATTGTAGAAATAAAAGATGAAGATAGCTTAATAAAGATGGTTACTTTGGCAGGTCTCCATAATAGAAGAAATGCCACCTTATGCGTTAAGCTGGTTTCTGAATTATCTAATATCAATAATAGTAAAATAGTAAAACTAATAAATGAATTTCCTGGGACATCACGTCGTTTTGAAAACATTTGCACCAATGTTTATTCAGATTATGCGCATACTCCTGAAGAAATTGAAGCTACTATGCAACTTGCTAGCGAGCTATCTAATAATATTGTTGCCATATACGAACCGCTAACAGATAGAAGACAACATTTTGCTAAAGATGGCTATAAAAACGTCTTTAATAAAGCCGGCAAGGTGTATTGGTTACCCAGTTATTTAGCTAGAGAAGATCCTAATGACTCTATAATAGAACCTACCGAGTTAATTAAAGGTATAACGAATAAAGAAATTGTGGAAGTATCTTCTATGGGATCTGATTTAGAAAACAAGGTCATTAAACACCTTAATGATGGTCAATTAGTAGTATTTTTGGCTGGCGGAGGTGGTGGTAGCCTTGATGATTGGGTAAGAGAAAAATTTACAGTTAATTAATACCTATACCCTGGTAGTCTACAACAGGATCCTGATAATCTTTTTCATTGTTTATAGACCCTGTATTTTTACCTAAATTTTCGGTAAATTTTTCAATATCTGATGATTGAATAGGGCTTGTGGTGTCATACCCACTTAAATCAGACTCGGAAGTTGCTTTTATGCCATTTTGAATCTGTTTGACTGTTTGATATGCTCCCGACCTTAAGAACATACTAGTCGTAATAACCACCATTGTAGAAGCAATTATTAGAACTATTATTAGTGTGACTACTGGATTTGATACGTCTATACGCTTCTCTATAAAATTTTGACCATCCATATCTATAATGACAGCCTTCCTTTTAGTGGTCCAAAAGTGGTGTATGGTGATTTTTCAATAAGTATTCTTAGCTTAGCAGAGGTATCTACCAACTGTTTATGCAACGATTTTAACTCGTTTAAACCTGCTTTAAATTGTTCTGGGCGTTTTTGACAATCAATTAACCTAATATCGTCAGCTGCGGTTCCAAAATTATCGGCAGCAACTGTTAATCTATCTTGCCCTTCTTGGATTTTACCAATAAATAAATCTAGTTCAGAAGCATCTACACCTTGTCGCATCATCCTAAGTTCAATGGCCCTGATTTCCTTTTGCAAATTCGAATAAGTCCCTAGCCTTTTGGTTACAGCTACCGAAGAATTTGCCTGTAACACGGTTACTTGATTTTGTATCGTCGTGCATTTTTGTAAAACATCACTTGTAGCTTTTTCATCCAGTACTACTCCGTACTTTGACACATATGCATTTAATCGTTGGTTGACATCACTATTTACAATTTCTGCATTTGCAATTCCAATGCTAAAAATAGGCAATATAACACCGACCGAAATAAATACCAATAAAAAAGACTTAATCACTGGTAACCATTTTAACACGGGGCCATTACTGTCTAAAAATAATACCAACGACCTGTTTGGGCAGTTTTAGTATGATCACCAATTTTTTGCATTTTTCCTGTTGAAACATTCACTATATAAGTTGCAGACTCGTCATTATTGGAGACTGTTGTTATAAAATAGTTATCATTTATCCAATTAATTGGATATTGAAGACCGTTTTTAGTCGCAATATTTTTATCTTGATTGGTATTGTCTAAATTTTTCACAATAAGTACATCTTTTCCGTCTCTTTTTTCTATCCAGGCAAATTGTTTACCCGTAGGACTGACAATGTAGTTCTTCCCTATCTGTTGTGTATCAGCACCTTTATATTCAGCAACCTTGCCATCCTGCAAATTTAGTTGATGCCATTTTTTATCGGCAGTGTTAATCAATAAATTACTTGTGTTAAGTTGTTTAACCAGCCAAACTTGCTTATCTAGAACTATTTTTTTGGCACTTCCATCAACATTAATGCTATAGAATTTTGAAGCCCCGGCCTGAGAAGAATTTGTAGCATAATATACTACCCCATTAAACACAGTAATGTCGTTGAATTCATTGGCAGTTGCCAGCTCTTTTTGAGTATCTTCAGAGATATTATAAGCAATGATTCGTTGTCTCCCATCCTGATTGCCACTAGGACCAGCCACGATTTTGGCATATATAAGCTTATCTTTATCCCATGAAAGTAATTGAATTTTTTCTGATTCAGTCCCTGGTATTTTTAAAACCTGCTTTGTTTTAGAATCAACAATATATAAATTGCTCAACAAATAACCATCTTTATTTTTTGCGCCATCTCTAGTAGAAACAAAGGCCACCTTGCTAGATACTGGTTTCGGTAAAATCGATATTTCAGAAATATTTTCATTGCCTGTACCAGGCAATATCTGCACTTCTCCAGAACCATCAACCTGTCTTGCATATAAATCGTATTTACCACTACGGTTAGAAATAAATACATCAGGTTGTGATGGCGTGACTTTAATGGCAATTTTTTGTACAGTTGGGTTTGTGTTGAGCTTAACTGCCTGAGATATGAAGTTTTCGGATTGGACTTTAATAAAAGTATCAGCTTCAGTAGGTTCTATCTTAATTTCAGCAAATCCCTGCTTATCAGAAATTGCAACACTATTTCCGTCTGTAATTTTAATTCCTGACATTGGTTCATTAGTTAGAAAATCTACTAAAACAAATGAATATTTGGTCCCTGAAGGTGACATTTGATAGGCAGTGTCTATTGGGTTACTACCCCAGCCAATTGTTATGGTTTCATTAACAGGACTAAACGACCTTTTTATTAAACTTAGATTTGTTTTGCCAAGTTTAGCACCATTAATATTTGCAACCCCGTTTGCATCAGTTTTTGAAATTACCCCACCTACCGAAACATCTACATTCTTTAAAGGCAACCTATTTGTAGAATCAACAACCTTAAGGCTAAGACTAGCTTTAACGCCAACAACATTTAAAATTTTATACCTAGTAAAAGGAATAATAATAACTAACAATAAGGCTAAAATTATTATTAGAGCAACTATTTTTAAAGTTTTTTTACTTAGTAACAATTCCTTAAATGACTTATGCTTTTTACTATAATCTTGGATAGGCGTCTTTTTAGATTCTGTTGGCTCTTCTTCGTATAGTCGATCTTCGCGAGATTCTATATCGTCAACTGCTTTTAAAACCTTAGATGAATAAATAGAATCTGTATTCTCATCTATACTATCTGTTTCTTCAGCCAAACCAGTAGTATTTTTTTTGGCAATTTTTTCTGCTTGCTCAATAGTCATTGCCTTATCAATACTGGTGGGATCTTCTGGTTCTAACTGCTTCTCTAAGGATTCTTTCTTATCTGCAGTAACAGTTTGTTCCGGTTTTTTTGTATTATTCTTAGGTTTTTCCTGAATAGGTGCTCTACTAGTGCCTTCATTGTCTAGTTGTGAAGGGCTTGTATTTAGTGGTGGAGGACCCATTAAATCAGTAATTTGCTGTTGAATTTCATCAACATCTTCATTGTTTATGGGCTGGATATTTTCTTTTTTAGACATAAGCTTTATAGATTACCTATATTTTAACAAATTAAGCAAAATGGTGTTAGTAATTAAGGCAAATAATAAATTTATTTTAATATCGTAAAATTTATGGAGATAAGCGATTTATATCGCGTGGAAACAAAATTGCTTCTTTGATATTGTTTAGGCCAATTGCTTTTTCTGTTAAACGATCAACACCAAAACCAAAACCACCATGAGGTGGAAGACCATATTTAAAAGCAGACACGTAAGGTGCGAATCCTGGGTCGCTAGGGTCTACTCCAGCATCTTTCATTTGCTGAACCAGAACTTCATAACGATGTTCACGTTGTGGAACTGTCGAAATTTCGATTCCTCTAAAAAGTAAGTCAGCTGATTTCGCAGTTCCATCTTCATCTTTCATATGATAAAACTTCATCTTACTCTGAGGTAAACCGGTGGCAAATACGGCCTCACAACCATCTTTCTTTTTTGCATATTCGCAAATCCATTTTTCTTCATCTGGCGTCAAATCGATTTCTTTAGACATATCATTGCCTGTACCTTTTTGATAAAGCTCATGTATTTGACTCATGGAATAACGAGGAAATTCCTTAGTTAACTTTAATGGCGGTGCATTAAGACTTTTTAGTTCAGGTCCACGTTCATCATACAACCTTGTAAGTATTGTGAACACCAAGTCCTGAAGCATATTTAAAACTTCGTCATAATCTTTAATAAAACCCATTTCAACATCTAGCATAGTAACTTCAGATACGTGTCTGGTAGTAGCCGATAATTCAGCCCTAAATGCTGGTGCAATTTCAAAAACACGCTCAAACACACCAACCATAATTTGTTTATAAAGCTGGGGACTTTGAGCAAGAGTCGCCTCTTTGCCAAAATAGTCTAGTTTAAATACCTCAGCGCCACCTTCGGCTGCGCCAGCTACTAACTTAGGTGTATTAATTTCAGTAAAATCATTTTCATACAAATATTCTCTAATATACCTAAGCAATTCTGAACGAATTTTAAAAATCTTGGCTTCTTGCAAATTACGTAGTCCGATTGGTCGATACTCAAATAGGGTCTCTAGGTTTTCAGGTTTATGACTTAATGGCTTATCAATTTCTACTGGTGATTCAGCCTCAACGGGCACTATAACTTCTATTATTGCATCATGAAGCTCTGCACCTCCTGGCGCTCTATCATCAGCTACAACATTACCCGTTACATTTAAGACAGTTCCTAGCTGTAATCCCCTGAGTTTTTCAACTTCTATTTTATCTTCAACTAATACCTGAACAATTCCATTTCTGTCACGAACATTAATAAAATTCAAACCGCCCAATAAGCGTTTTTTATGTATCCAGCCACTAATAGTTATTTTTTTACCGGCAGATTTGGCAACATCTTTTGAAAGTATTCTCATATTTTACATATTATAACAGATTAAATATGCTTACTGGCGTTGCTACTATGCTTTTTCTTAGCTTTTGCTTTTGCTACGACTCTAAGATCATCAAAATGATCGTCTTCATCTCTGATAGGATGACCAATTATTTGTTTGATAACATCTTCTATAGAGATTACACCAACAACGTCTTCAAATTCATTTACAACAACAAATAAATGATGTTTAGTTCTTATGAATCCATTTAATGCATAATCTAAGGTTTGTTCTTCATTAATAAATTTAAAATCTTCACGCATAACTTTGCTAATAGGTTTAGGATTTTTTACCCTTACGGCATCTCTTAGATATAAGGTTCCAACAATATTTTGATTACTGCCTTGATATACAGGAAAACGTGAATGTCCACTATCGTGTAATTCACCAATTACAACGGGGGTAAGCACTTCCTCGGCACTTACGAACTTAACCGTATTTAATGGTGTCATATGGTCTGTTACTAATTCCTCACCAAATAAAAGTGCCCGTTCTGCAATTTTTAATTCATGCTTAGTCACTTCGTCTTTAAATTCATCAGCATTGTGTCTGAGTATTTCTAAAAGTTCATCTTTACTTTGTATTAACATAAATGGTTCAGGTTGGATCCATCGACCCACCCATTTTTCTAATCTCCTAAGAATAGGAAATGACTTTCTAAGTACAATTTCGATATAGGGACTAATAATAGCAGCCATATGTAAGCTAGGCTTAGGTCTCTTTGACCAGGGCAATATTGCATGCAAAACAACTATTAAAGGAACGTTTACTAGCAAGGCTATCCATCCACCCCAATGGCCAAAAATATCTTTAATAAGCAGAATGATACTAGTAGTTAAAAAGCCTAATATAAACCATAAAAACATCCATAGTTGCATACCGTAGGCTCTTACTGGGTAAACTTTAGCGGCATCCTCATTGCCCTTACGAGCTTGCCTTTTAAGCTCTGGAACACTCATGAATTCAAAGCTTCTTATCAGTAAAATTCCGTAAACTGTAAGGAATATAAGTATTATAAATGTAATTATTTCTATTATTAGCATAAGTACCTTGTATATAAATTTTAACTAATTATTAAGCTTTTAGCTAACAAATTGCGTTACAATGTATGTTAAGTAGGAGAATAAAATAAATGGATCGAAAATTTTTAGTTATTTTGGGCGTAGTTATCTTGGCATTATTTGGACTGTTTTTCTTTACGGGTAATAAAAAGGATTCTACAAATACATCGCAAACATCTAATAGTGCAACAGTCAGCCAGCACTCAATAGGTGGCAATAAAAAAAATGTTGAATTACTAGTATATGGTGATTTTCAATGCCCTGTCTGTAGCCAGTTCTATGCTGTTGAAAAGCAAGTCATGCAAGAATATGGCAATGATATTAAATTTACATTTAGGCATTTCCCACTTGATACCATTCATCCAAATGCTAGGGCAGCCAGTAGAGCAGCGGAGGCGGCAGGAAAACAAGGCAAATTCTTTGAAATGCATGACCTTTTATATGAAAACCAACAATCTTGGTCAAGCTCGTCAAGCGCTAAAACCATATTCGATCAGTACGCTAAGCAAATTGGTCTTGATGTTACTAAATTTAGCACAGACTATGCTAGCGAAATGACCAACTCGACAATCAATGCCGACAAAAACGAAGGCACTGGTAAAGATGTCCAAGGCACCCCAACTTATTTTATAAATGGTAGAAAACTAGAAAATACCGAATTATCTTCAGTGGATAGCTTTAAAAAGGTTATTGAAGCTGAAATTGCTAAATCTAAATAAGATAACAAATTTTTAATTGGTTCCGCTATTATCTTAATTGTATTGAGTACTAAAAAACGACGTTGGCTAATATGCCAACGTCGCTTTAATTATTATCTCGTTAAAATTGTTTAGTATTCTATATACTCCAGCCAAGAAGCGGTCTTAACCTTTACCTCAATTTTTTTTGCCTGCGAAAAACTCGTCCTCACGGTTATTGACATTTTTTTCCTCTTTTTTAGTTTTCATTTTAATAAAACTAAGTTTAGTCTATAAAATAATGATACTTATGTCAACGTTAATAAGACATTTTTGCTATACTGTAAATAACATAAGGTAAAAATAAAATGCAAGAAAATATATTTACAGAACTAAGCATAATTATAGCCATAGGAGCCGGCATATCATTGATAATGCGCTTAATTCGCCAACCCTTAATAATTGGATATATCTTAACCGGTTTAGTGGTTGGACCATCATTTCTTAACCTAATAAAAAGCAGTGAAACTATAGGAGTTTTTGCCAGCATTGGTATCGCCCTACTACTATTCATTGTTGGATTAGGCCTCAACCCTAGAGTGATTAAAGAGGTAGGAAAAATTGCTGGTCTAGCATCAGTATTACAGATTACACTAACTACTTTTCTGGGATATGGTTTTGGGCAAATTGCTGGATACACTAAAACAGAAAGTTTACTTATCGGTTTGGCAATCAGTTTTAGTAGCACAATTATTGTACTTAAGCTATTAAGTGATAAAAAAGAACAAACACGATTAAACGGTAAAATCGCAATTGGCATTTTGCTTATTCAAGACATAGTCGCAACCCTAGCCTTAATATTTGTAACCGCAAGAGCAGAAGGTAGCTTTTCAATCGAAACCCTTTCCTTGCTTGGTGTGAAAGGGATTGTATTAATATTAAGTTTATGGCTAATAAGTACCTATGTTTTGCCAAAGCTAAATTCTTTTATTGCAGGAAGCCAAGAGCTTTTGTTTTTATTTGCAATTGGTTGGGGTTTTGGAGTAGCTTCAATTTTTTCTGCCGTAGGATTTTCAATAGAGATAGGAGCTTTGTTTGCCGGTGTGTCACTGGCTACCCTACCATACGTTCAAGAAGTATCCTCTAGGTTAAGGCCACTTCGCGATTTTTTCATTGTAATATTCTTTATATCATTAGGCAGTGGCTTAACTCTTGTAAGTCTTAGCCATAATATTCTGCCCGCTCTTGCTTTAACCGCACTAGTTTTAGCAGGAAAACCACTTATTATTATGATAATCATGGGCCTTGGTGGATATACTAAAAGTACTAGTTTCAAAGTCGCTAACTCACTGTCACAAATAAGTGAGTTTTCATTAATATTACTAATTTTAGCGTTTCAGCAAGGCCTAGTTAGGGAAGATATTGTTTCTATAATTACCCTAGTTGCTCTTATAACTATTGCTATCTCGGCCTACACCATTACCTATAGCACGCAGTTGTACGGATTTTTAGAACAAAAGCTATCTATGTTCGAAAGGCGTAAAACAAAAGCCGAGGACTTAAAAATTAAAAATTATGACATGATTCTTTTTGGGTATAACAAGGGTGGGCAAGAATTTATTAGAGTAATGAAATCTATGAATAAAAAATACGTTGTCATTGATTATGACCCAGAAGTCATCGATATATTAGAAGAAAAAAACATTCCATATTTATATGGTGACGTAACTGACCCAGAGCTTTTAGAAGAGCTTAGTTTAGCCCATGCCAAACTAGTTGTATCTACCGTAACAGACGCCGATACTAATATATTCTTGGCTAAATGGTTAGAAAAAATTAGTCCAGATGCAGTATTTGTATGTACTGCCGATACTGCCCAGCAAGCATCTGACTTATATGAACTAGGTGCTTCATACGTAATGTTACCGCACTATGTGGGTAGTGAAAAAATGAGTTCATTTATAAAACGAAATGGATTTAATAAATCTGAGTTCCATAAATTCCGCGAAAAACACCTGCAATATTTAGAAACACATTATAGCTAAGAAACTTTGTTTACTTTTTACTGTTCTTTTCCTTACCCAATTCATCTTCGGACAAAAAGGCTTCAATGATTGATTCAGCAAATTTTTGGAAAAAATCATAAATTGAGGGTTTATATTCTCTGACTGGATCAATACCTTTATCATACTTGTCTTGACAATCTCTACAAACACTACAGTCTGCAACATCTACATCTTTGTTTTTCTTTATACTTGGGCAATTAGGGACTACACATCGCCCTTTTCTCCAGGTTAGCTTTTGTGTATTATTTACTATTTGAGTAATACCTAGTTCTTGCGCTTGAGATGAAAGCATTGATGCTGAAGATACAATACTAGAGGTAGGACACCCACCATCATATGACCTACCGCTAGCAACTGCACTAGCACCTGCTGAACCAATATCTACATATCTGTCATGGTCATAACTGTCTAACTGAACTGCTGTTTTTGGTTGTTGAAGAAGATTCGTCAAATACTCTGGTATAGCTTTTTGACGTAAATAATCAATCAGGTCCGAAGCCATAAATTCATCAAAATCATTACCAACTCTTAAATTCAAGTAAGCTGGCATGGAATTTTTATCGCTAAAAGCATTGGATAACTTGCCGGAGACCATTGAAGCCAAGCCACTATTAACTTTTTGTTTCTCTAACGAAGAAGCCACTTCAATAATTATTTGCTTATATAGCGAGTACACTTCTGACTGTGAGCCAACAAATGAATTAGCCTCTACAATATTTTTTTGTACATTTATACCTTGTTTATATGTGCTGTCAGTATATGTTTGTTGTAAGAGTTCATCATAACTATTAATAATATTTTCTGTAGCAAATTCTGCACTATAGCTATTATTTATATATACTGGTTTTGTTAATTGGTCTAATGTAGATCCTTCCACCGTGCCATCAATACCTAATTTATCAAGTAGTTGCTGTAGTAATTTGGGGGTTAAACCATCTAAAGAAAAAGCGGTTGTAGTAGCAGTGCCATCATCATTTTTTGAATGTAGCTGGATACTAGCCATTTTCCTCTCTGGTTTAAAACTTTGTCTTTTTGATTCTTCAACACTTTGTTCATCTTCTGTAGGACATAATGAAAATAACAGAATATGCGAACTATTTGTACTATCATTTAACCAGTTTTTAATAATATGACCTTGCTCATAAAATGCCTGCTGACGCTTGGCATGATATTCACTAAACGTTCCCGTTGCAACATCTTTTAGAGCAGCCTGATAAGATCTTTCTAAGGATTTTAGATATAAAATGCCAGTATCATAAATAATCTCCTGATCATCAAACGTATAGTTAAAAGAGCTATGGAATGGCTGGTTCTCTAGCCGTTCACCCATATCCGTAATAAATTCGACATGTATTCTATGTTCGTTTGCTAAGTTGAGGCCTTCTTCTATTAGTAAGCGAACATGAGCCAAGGAATCATTGTTCCTTAGCCTATAATTTTGCTCAAAATAATCTGTGCTTGTATTACCGTTATCGTAAAGTTTGCTTGAATGTAAACGCTCAGCAATTAGAGTCATACTCTTATATCAGAGTAATAATAAAAATATATAAATATTTTGGCCATCCTGCTCGGGACTCTGCCTTTCTAAGACTACTAGCACAATATGTTTGCTCTGGCTTACTCCTATTGGAGATTACAGTTGCGGCACAGCCCACGAATTACACGTGGTTCAAAACACCTACCCTTGCACCTTGTAGTTTAATTATTAATGTAAGTTAGTAAATTATACCACTACTTCTATAGGGCTCGAAAGGTTTCTATGGAATCTGTAAAAATCTTTTCGTTTGGTCGGCTATTATGATCTTTATAAACAAAAAAATAGGTATGAGTTTGACCGCTTGGCCCTGTAACTTTTTGCCCATAGCTACTTGCTTTACTGGCAGCACCAATTTGATTTAATGGCCTAGAGATATCACAGGTAAAACTAATCCCTTCCCAAACAGTAGACCAGGTTGCTGTCTGTTCGTTTTTCGGATTATATTTTGGTGCACCATTAAAACTAGCACAATCACTTGAAATTTGTTCTGAATTAATTTTGCTTCCATCATTAGTAATTGCTAGCACTTTATTAACTGGGTAGTTAGCCGGAAAAGTATCTACAAATATATACAAATATCTAGCGTCATACTTGGGTTTTTTATCTTGAAACTCATAAAAGATTTGGGTTGCTAGCGGGTTTTTTTTGCCATTATTTTCCCATGTATTTGGCATTGTAATATTAAAATACTCAGTTGTTATTACTTTAGTATTTTCTGGTTGTGCTTGGGTTGTTGTGTCACTTTTTATAAAACTAGCACTTGAGGAGGTATTGTCCCTAAGAAAAACATACCAAAAAGTAACTAATAATGTTACCGCAATTGTTAGAAGCATGATTGCAACAGGGAGGGCTGAAATTTTACGTTTTGGTTTTTGATTGATTACGTACATGGCAAATGCCTTTATTTATTTACTAGGGGGTTGGGGTAGTATCAGATGGTAAAACAATAACCAT
>CAYZCZ010000006.1:18109-33557 GCA_964477125.1 uncultured Candidatus Saccharibacteria bacterium
ATATTTATCGTTAAGTTGTTGATACTTAATGAAATAGAATGTACCAAATGCAATAAGTGCGACTAATAATACGCTAAAAAATATTGGTTTAGCTACTTTCTTTTTTCTTGATTTTGACACAGGCCTAGATGCCTCCCTGTGGGCTTCTCTTGGAACTTCTTTTTCTACGCTTGGTTTGTTGCTATTTTGCTTTATTTCACCCATTTATTTCCTCATTATTTGAAGTCTATTTATTAAATCTTAATACCCAAATTATATCTTTATTAACTGTTTAGCACAAGCATTTACAAATGTTAGCCAGATGTAATCGGCAGAAAAACAATAAAAGTAGATCCTTCACCAAGCTTACTAACAACTTTTATATTGCCGTTGTTCTTTTCAATTATATTTTTAGCAATTGATAGGCCCAGCCCATTTCCTGCCACCGTATTCTTATCCCTTGCACTATCTGCTCTGTAAAATCTATTAAAAATATATTTTGTGTCATTCTCGGAAATACCAATACCCTGGTCTGTAATAGATATCTTAGCCATATTTTTTGCTTGCTCCAAGGTAATAAAAATAGCCGAGGACTCAGGACTATACTTAATGGCATTTTCAATTAGTATTATTAGAGATTGTTGAACACTCTCTTTTGTAATATTTACAGATGAATTTGCAATAATATTAGTGTTTATTTTTATTTTCTTTAAGTCTGCTTCCGGCTTTACGCGGGCAATTGCTTCATGGATAAGTTCTTCAGCCTTGACTATCGAGAATTCAAAATTACCGTCTTCATTAAACCTGGCAAGGCTAAGCATAGTACCTGTTAGTTCACTCATTTTATGTACTTCTTCTAAGTTAGAATTTAACTGTTGCTTTGCTTCTTTTATAGTTAGTTTAGGGTTCATTAAGGCCACTTCAGTTTCAGTTTGCATGGCGGCTAACGGAGTCCTTAGCTCGTGACTAGCATCGGCAGTAAATTGTTCTAAAGATTTATGAGCTTCTTCTATAGGCCTTAAAGTCCATTTAGCTAGTAAATAGCATAAGATACCACCGCCAATTAATACAAAGATATTAATCAAAACTAAGCGACTGATTATTCCGGCTTTTGCATCTTGGTAATGATCTGATATCTCATAGGCATAATTTTCACGTACTTTTTGGGGCAATCTTTGTTCATACATCATCCGACCAATTCTATCCCCATTCCAGCGTAGCTCTATGCTTACCTGTTGAATGGATATTTGATACAAACTTATACTAAAAAACAAACTAATCATCATAAAAACAGCCAAATACAAGCCAGTTAGTTTGAGATAAGTTTTATTAAACATGCTAGTTATTAGTTCCGAAGTAGTAGCCGAATCCTCGGCGGGTATTTATAAGAGCTTGGCTATCCTTAAAGGGTTTATCAACTTTATTTCTTAAATACCCTACATACACTTCGACTGTATTAGGTAGAATATCAGCGTCATAATTCCATACATGCTGGATGATAGAATCTTTTGTTAGTATACGGTCTGGATTAGTCATGAAATGCTCTAATAAGGCAAATTCCTTAGAAGTTAAATTAATTCGCTGTTCGCCTCTTTTTACTGAAAAAGTTTCCCTGTTTAATTGTAGATCTTGATATTTAATAACTGTGTTAGTACTTGCTTTAGGGCGACGTAATAAAGCTCTAACCCTAGCAATTAGTTCCACAAAAGCAAAAGGCTTAACTAAATAATCATCGGCTCCACTATTTAGGCCATGGGCTCTATCAAGTATCTTGTCCTTGGCGGTAAGCATTATTATAGGTGTATGGTTATTGTTGCCTCGCAGTGTTTCAACAATACCAATGCCATCTATTGTGCCGGGTAACATTCTATCTAAAATTAACAAGTCATACGGCTCACTGGTAGCCATAGCTAAACCAGTGTCACCATCGTAAGCAACATCTACAGCATATGAATGTTGGGTTAAGCCCTGTTTTAATGCATTAGCTATTTTATGTTCATCTTCTACGACAAGGATTCTCATATGTATATTCTATAACTTATTGGCTGAAAATAAACTGAGTTTATTCGAAAGATATTGTTGTATACTAAAAAATATGAAGAAGTGGAGCATTGTAGGTATTCTTGCCCTTTCGCAATTCGTTATGGTACTTGACAGCACCGTAATGAATGTTTCTATTAGTGCGGTCGTAAAAGATTTAGGAACTACCGTAAACGCAATGCAGGCAGCCATAACCTTATATACCCTAACTATGGCTTCTCTAATGCTCTTAGGGGCAAAATTGTGTGCTAAATGGGGGCTTTTAAAAGCCTTTGTTATTGGTTCAATTATTTATGGAGTTGGTTCATTTATTACAGCCATTAGTCCAAATATTGGAACATTAATTTTAGGCTGGTCAATTATAGAAGCCTTAGGGGCTGTTTTAGTAATACCTGCAATTGCCGCCCTAGTTGCAATTAATTACAGTGGTAAAGATAGAATTACGGCCTACGCTATTATTGGTGGTGTTAGTGGCGCGGCTGCTGCCGCAGGGCCACTCATTGGTGGTTTTATGACTACCTATTTATCGTGGCGTTATGTATTTTTATTCGAAACTATAATTATGATTTTTGTACTTCTGGTATCTAAATCTTTTAAATTAAAAAATACTGCTGTTAACAAACCTGTCGATATTCCAAGTGCGGTAATGTCGGCTTCTGGTATGTGTTTAATTGTGTTTGGAATGTTACAAAGCAAAACCTGGGGCTGGATCGAGCCAATTGTTGAACCAACCATTAATGGCCACTCAATTGCGCCACTAGGCATTTCATTGGTTTCATATTTTATACTCATAGGCTCGGTTATACTATGGTTTTTCTACAGTCGACAAGAAAAACTTGAAAAGAGTAACAAGAATCCATTGCTTCAAGTATCAATGCTTAAATCTGGGCAACTAAAGTCAGGTCTTGCAGTATTAATGTCACAATACATAATAATTGCATCAATATTTTTTGTCGTACCAATATACCTACAGATGGTAACAGGCTTAGATGCTCTACAAACTGGCTTAAAATTAATGCCTCTATCAATAGCTTTAATAATTTGCTCCATACTTGGCACTAAACTAGTTAGTAAACATAGCCCTAAGTTTATTGTAAGAATTGGCCAGGTATTGTTAGTCTTTGGCTCAGTATTTTTACTTGCTGCAATTAACAGAGACTTAACAGGTGCTCCTTTTGCAATTGCCATGTTCTTGGTTGGAGCGGGCTTAGGTTTACTGGCCTCTCAACTTGGTAATGTTAATATGTCTGCCGTTCAAGAAAAACAATCAAGTGAGGTTGGTGGTTTACAGGGAACTTTCCAAAACCTAGGCTCATCCTTGGGAACCGCATTAATTGGTAGCATATTAGTAGCTTCATTAACAACTGGTTTTATATCTAATATATCTACCAGCAACTTACCGGAAAGTACTAAGAGCTATGTTGAAACATCAGTTAAAACCGTTCAAATTGTACCAGCATCTAGCGTTGAACAAGATGCGATTAGCCATGGATATACAACCCAGCAAGCTCAAGAAATAGCTAACGCCTATAAAGATGCTCAGTTAAGTGGCCTAAAAGAATCTTTGTTCTTTTTAGTTGTAATAGCAATACTAAGTATTGGGCTTAGTCGTGGTATTCCTAATAAAGTAATTAAGTAAATTTATATATATTTGGTTTTTTATTTGACGTAATCGACAATATTTTTAAAAATTGTTTCGGCCACAGTACGCGACAATTGTGTTCTCTTACGATTTGGATGAAAAGCGCCAATAGAACGCTCGGGATGAGGCATCATGCCTACAATGAGGCCTGTGGGGTCACAAATGCCGGCAATATCGTCTATAGACCCATTCGGATTATCTGGATAGCCAGAAGGTCGCTGGAGGTCTGGTGTTGAATACTCAAAAATTACTTGCTTGTTTTTATGGATTTTATTAATGACATTATCGTCAGCAACAAAACGACCTTCTCCATGAGCGATCTGCATTGGTATTGGCTGTTCGGCAAAATCTTCTGGCTTAATAAACTTGCAAACCGAATTTCCAATTGCCAAATCAATCCACCTACATTCAAACCGACCTTTTTCGTTTGTGCTCAATGTTGCTACCTGTTTTCCAAGCTCACCTTCTGGCAAAAGACCAGTTCTTACTAAAACTTGAAAGCCGTTACAAACGCCTAGAATTGGTTTTTTTTGACCTTTAAACTCGTTAAGCTGTTCCGATAAGAAAGTTGTAAGTTCATTTGCTAAAACTTTTCCAGAGGCTATATCATCACCGTAGGAAAATCCACCAGGTAAAGCTAGAATACTATAATTGGCTAGTTTTTTTTCGCCACTTCTAAGTTGGTTGATGTGAACGGTTTCCGGTATCCCGCTAGCAACTTCAAATGCATAGCTCATTTCTTCATCACAATTAATGCCGTCGGTTTTTAATACACAAACATTAGGTTTAGTCATGAATGAAAAACCTCCTTCATCGGGGCTTGCCAAGCATTTTTTAATTCGTCGGTTTTTGTTGCAAACAACCTATCACTACCCCTATCTATTGTTACCACTCGTTCGGTACTTGTAGTACCTAGTGGCGTAAGTGATGTATTTGGCATAATTTCATGTACATTAGTTTCTATAGGTACTTCTACTACAAAACATCCGGCAGTTTCACTAAATAAAAATTTTTCAGGGTCAATATTGGTTGGTATACGTAAATAAGCTCCGTTTTTACCACCAAAACACATTTCAGCAACGGCTGTTGCCAACCCGCCCTCACTAATATCATGGCAAGCAAGTATTTGTTCACTCTTAATGGCATTTTGAATATTTTTTAATACATTTGCTAGATTCTCTGCATCAATAGTTGGAATTGAGTTACTTGAACCATCTAGTACATCATAATAGGTACTACCGCCCATGTTCTGGCTTGGTTTACCAACTAAATATAGTTTAGTTTTACCTGGCTGTTTTATGTCGCTAGTCATAGTTCTTTCAACATCTGGTATGCGACCAAAAATTGACATAGTATAAACGGGCGGAATTTTAATAACAGTTCCGTCTTCGCCCCTATACGTAGAAGATAGACTGTCTTTCCCGGATATTACAGGAACTTTTAGTCGATGCATCATGTCTACCGCAGCGTCTACTGCCAAATCTAGCGAACCCATTGCTTCTTCGTCCGGAAAAGGCCAAACATAGTTGCCTACACCAGCAGACTCTTCTATATTTCCACCAACAGCAACGTAGTTAGAAGCCGCTTCAGCAATTGCCCATCTGGTACCTTCGTAAGGATCTATTTTATTTAAAACCGGATTCATACCATGTGATTGAACCATACCGAAATTTTTACTTAATATTGGCCTAGTTACTAGTGCATCATTTGGCCCATTTTGTTCTATGCCACCAAACGGCGAAACTACATTGCCACCCTGAACGCCGTGATCATACTGCCTAACTATCGGCTCTTTGGAACAAACGTTGCCATGTGATAATACTTTTTTGAGTCTATTTACCCATTCATTTTCGTTCATGGGTGCTTCTGGTACAATTTCGTCTATTAACTCTCTTTCCCAATGGGCATACATAGTTCTTTGAGGCAACCCATTTGAAAGGAAATCATAATCAAGATCGGCTATGGTTTTATCTTGGTAGTTAATTGTCAGCCTATTAGTCCCGTCAAATTCACCCAATACTGTTGCCTCAGTATTATATTTGTCACAAATTGCTAAAAAATCTTTCACATTATCTGGTGAAACTGAGGCGACCATTCGTTCTTGCGATTCGCTTAACCAAATCTCCCATGGTGCTAAGCCGGTATATTTTAATGGTGCTTTACTAATATCTACTGTTACTCCAATATTTTCACCCATTTCGCCAATAGCCGATGAAAAACCAGCCGCTCCACAATCAGTAAGAGCTGTAATTAAATCTAAATCTCTTATTTCAATTAACGCATCTGACATCCGCTTTTCTTCTATGGCATTCCCTATTTGAACCGCACTGGAATTTACACTAGCTGTTCGTTCTGTCATTTCACCAGAAGAAAATGTGGCTCCATGAATACCATCGCGCCCAGTTCGTCCGCCAATTATAACCACTAAATCTCCTACATTGGGCTCCCCTTGTATAGCATATTTTTCGGGCATAATACCATATGCCCCAACCATAACCGTTGGCTTTGCCCTAAAATCATCATGATAATGAACGGACCCATTACCAGTAGGTATACCCATTCTATTTCCATAGTCTCTTACACCCTGTACAACGCGCCGTTGCAAATAATCAGGGTTAAGCGTTCCTGGTGGCAACAAATCTTCATTTAAGTTTGGCGGAGCAAAGCAAAACATATCTGTTGAAATTATAATTTTAGCACCTTTACCGGTACCCATAATATCTCTAAATACACCACCACTGCCAGTCATTGCTCCACCATATGGCTCGATCGCCGATGGGCTATTATGAGTTTCTACTTTGGCACAAATTGCTTGGCCATTATAAAACTTTATAACTCCGGAGTTGTCATTAAAAGCGGAAACAACTAAATCGCCATAATGTTCTTTAGCTGCATTTTTTATACGCCTAAATAATGGCTCTTTTTCTACACCATCTACAATCACTTTGGCATTAAAAGTTTTATGCCCACAATGTTCACTCCATCTTGCGGCAATAATTTCTAATTCAATGTCAGTTGGGTCGCGTTCTAGCTTTGTAAAATACTGTTGAACAACGTTCATTTCACTTGAATCTAAAAATAGTTTCTCCCTAGAAATTTCCATAAGTTTATCATTAGACAAGCTTCGTATAGGTATCGTTTCTACCGAAGCCACATTCCCTTTAGTGATTAAATTATCTGGCTTGCCAACTACAACGTTCTGCACCGTATCATTTACCAGCATTTTTCCCACAATATTTTCGATATTACTCTTGTCCAATGTCCCGATAAAAGTATATTCTACAGATGAATCAACTGCTTCTGGTTCAATGCCCAAATCTTTGCACGCTTTAAGTATAGATGCAGTTTCGGGGTTCATAACACCGGGTTTGTAAGCTATCTCAACCACAAAACCTTTTTCATCATTTGCATCCTGGTTTATTTGAAATTCATCCGTAACCGGATCAGCAAGCAAGTTTAGCGCCAAATGGTGGGCTTGTTCTTCGCTAATGCCTTGTAATCTATATATTTTTGCAGTATTTACCGAATCAAGACCATTATTGCCAAGAGTGCGCTCGGCATCATGCCTAACCTCTTCCCCAAGTGAATCACCTCTTTTTGGAATAACTCGTACTTCATGAATTTTCATAGAAAATAATTCAACTCCAATATACATATCCCCATATTGGCATTATCCTATTATTAGTATGTTAAATACAAGTATAAGAACTATACTTTATAACTTTAAACCAAATTCAAAGCCACAACATACATGCTTTCGGACCAACCTAGCGGATTATTTTCATTTGCATCAGTAGTATGTGAATAATACAGTTCTGGTATTTTGCCTTCGCGCGTTATGGTTGCTGTAGCTTTATCTAAAAATTCATGTGCTTTTTGGTTATCGCCAAGCTGTTTATAAGCGATAGCAAGCCAAGAAAGCCCGAAACACCATTCAGCCTCTTCGGAATAACCATCTGAATTTTTGTTATAGTAAGCATCGAACTTATATCGAATTACTCCTTTGTCTTTAGTCAAATGGTAAACCAAGTTTTCAACAATAGTTCTTGCCATTTCATTGCTTACGACATTATATGGATATATTAATGACAGTAAAGCTAGGTCTGAAAATTTGGATTCTGATTCTCTGGGCAATAATTTAGCTAAGGCTTCTTCACCGCGATCAATAGCATCTTGGTCAACATCCATTCCCCCGACCTCTTGCCACTTTTTTAAACCAGCCACAACAGCGCCTATAGAGCTGGCGTGTACTTCTTCATTTTCTTCCCACATACCAGAGTCAGCATCATGCCAATATTCAACATTACAAATATAGTAAATTAATGTCTGAACCGTTTTCCTGTCTTCATCATTTCTTAAAACACTTCTACCTTGGGCTTCAAAATCGGCCAGCTTAAATAGTACAGCACCTACGGCATCGTGTTGTTTATTCCCCCATGATTCCCAAAACTCTTCTAAAGTTTCGGGGTTGTAACGAGCATGAATAAACTGCCAACTTTCAAATGGTTTATTGGTTGTTGCCCAGTTAATTTTATCGATATGTTTATCGAAAATATCTAAAAGAGTATGGTAGGTCTTTGCCACAACATCCCATTCTCCAGCATATTCAAACGCCAAAGCTTCATATACATTATCCCTAAGCCAAGCTTTGTCGTAGCCTGTTTCTACGTTTTTAGATGACGCTAAAAATAGACCTGTTGGAGTTATAAGCTTACGCAAGTTATTCAAATGTCTTTGAATTATATCGTCTTTATTCATTACTTAGCTCCATGTTCATGGTTATGATCATAACTATCATGAATTTTTCTTTCATATATATAGCCAAGTGTACTATTGATAATCGGTTCAGTATTTTGGCCGTTATGCAGTTCGGCTCTTAAAATAGCAATTTTAGATTCTAAATCTAAAATTTGCACTACTAAATCTATATGTTCTTGAACCGTAGAGTCATTTTGATCTTTTGCTATATTACCTAATACCGTGCTGGCTTGCTGTGCCTCTGCAATAGCCGAAGTACATATTACACAGACGTCGTACTCCCCAAGATGTAATTCATGTCCTCCATAGTCAAACGTTTCCGCCTTTGGTAACTGTGCAAAAACAGTCTCAACAATTTGTGATGCCTGATCTGCTGCCTGGGCAACATTTGGGTCATCGGAATGTTTTTTAATCATTTTCCACCTTTTTTATAATTTATTTATTAATATTGACTGTGGCATTATCGCAATAATTATTCTCTTCGTAAAGCATCAATTGGATTAATATGCTCTGCTCTGCGAGCCGGTAGAAATACTACAATTAAACCAATGAACATCATAAATAACAACATCCCAAAGATAATAATTGGACTTGTAGCAAAAAGTTCAAAAGAGTCTTTAACGCCACGTTGATACGCAAAAGCATTCATAACAATATTCACAATTCTACCAAGTAAAAATGCACCGCCCATACCTACTACAGAACCAATAAATGATAATAATAATGCCTCAATAATAAATAGTTTGCGCATATCAACACTCCTTGCACCCAAGGCAAACATTAACCCAATTTCTTTAGTTCTCTCAAGCAATGAAATTGTTAAAGTGTTAAACATTCCCAGTACAGCCACTATCATTCCTATACTGCCAATGCCAACTAGCATAAAATTCATAAACTTAAAAACCTGGTTAATCTGTTCAATAGTGTCCACCGGGGATGTTGTTTGCAAACCCTGGCTTTCAATTTGCGTACGAATATTGGCAATATCATCCACCTTATTTGCACCTACCTTAAGTTGGGTCACATACGGCACACCAGCATCTTTAAAAATAGATGATGGTAAAAATATTTCTGCACCACTACCAGAATCAATGACTCCAACAATAGTAAATTTTTGCTGTATAGTTTTTAGCTTAGTATCCACAGAAGTTAATGGTACTGTTATATCTATTTGCTTATCAATAATGCCCTTTGGGTTATTGGCCAGACCTATTGATTCTAGTGCAGCCTTATTTATAACTACACTCTGGTTATCTTTTTCGCTAAGTAATCTTCCATCAATTAAGTTCAAGTACGTAAGTTTCTGGTATCCGGCATCAATACCATAAACTATACTGTCAGACTCACTACTGCTAATCTTGTAACTTCCTGGATAGTAATAAGCCTTGCCAATATCTATGACATTGGGTATATCTTTAATTCTTTCTTGAGCAATATCATCAATTTTTACTATTCGTGAGTTATTTGATGTTACGTCAATGGTTTTAATGGACTGGTTGCCAATAACTTCATTTGTAACTAAATTCTGCAAACCAACACCAAATGATAGTAGAAAATATATTGCTCCTATTCCAATAGCAATTCCAAAAATAGTTAAACCTGTTCGAAGTTTCTTACTGACTAAATTTCTTATAGCAAGGGATACAAGTATACTATTTTTAACTTTTGCTTTTACTGGCATATCAGTATTACTCATTTTGGCCTATCCATCATCGTTTCTATTCTATGCTGAGCGTCTTTAAGCATATTTTTAACTTTATTATGTATTTCATCTTGCTTAATTTCTGTTACATTACCATCTTGAATTTCAATTAAATGATCTGCCATATACAGATATTCCATATTATGGGTAACAAGTATTATCGTAATTTTTTGCTCTTTATTGATCTTTTTAAGAAGGTCAATAATCATATCGCCATTTTTACTATCAAGATTGCCAGTGGGTTCATCTGCGATTATCACTGGTGGGTTACTAACTAATGCTCTTGCCATAGCTATTCTTTGCTGTTCGCCACCAGAAAGTAAGGAAGGGTTCTTTTTTTCGTAACCACCCATGTCTATTCTTTTCAAAGATTCCAAAGCCATTCTGTGTGCTTCGGATTGAGATTTACCTAGAAAATATAACGGCAATGCAACATTTTCAATAACATTCAGGCTTTTTACCCAATAATTTGTTTGATAAACAATGCCAAGATCTTTCGCCCTAAAAAATGCAAGTTCATTAGGTGTTTTATTATAAAGTTCCGTATCTTTATACCTTAACTTACCAATACTAGGTGGTTGTAAGCCGGAAATCATATTTAATAATGATGATTTTCCACTCCCTGATGGTCCAAATATGATAGTTATTTCACCTGTAGGAATTGTTATCGAGCTACTGTTTACTGCATTTATAATTTGGCCACCAACCTCAAAACTGAGTGCCGCATTTATTGTTTTAAATAAAGGTTTTGTTTCCATTTAAAAGCCAAATATTGATTTAAGTGTATTGAATACTATTGTTAATACATTATCGGAGGCTCGGCCAATGATTGCTGTTTCGCTATTACCTTCTCCCTCATTACTGGCGGAGTCTTGAGAAACAGGCTTAATACTAAATACTTGTGAAGTTGGTAAGTCTGAAATAATCACCAAATGCTCGGTAGTAAGCCTAGTATCTTCTGCGGTTCTGCTATTAAATACTGTTGCGCCTGACCCTTCGGCATAGGCAACCTGACTTGTAGATAATTCATCCGTTCTCCAAGTCACCACTATTTGTCCTCGTGCCTCCGAACCAGTACCTCTTATAGCAGTTTCTACTACTATGTCGGATACTTTTGGTGGCCTTGTGTCTAAGGATGTCTTAAAGCTTTGTTGATCTGAAGTAGCAACATTACCCGCAGAATCACGACTAAATGCCCTAAGTGTATACTGGCTATTATCTTTAAGGTTCTTAATAACTACTTCGTGTGAAGTAGACATTGTGGAATTCTGTACTTCGGCGGTTGGACCATTTTGAACCCCATATATTACTTGGCTTGTGGATGCAACATTCGTATCCCAACTAATTTTTTGTGTGCTAGTAGGTTCACCAGTAACTGGTTGGAACCTTAAGTTAGAGATCCTTGGTCGTGGTGGAGTAGTAAATGATAGTACATTACCTAGATACTCTGCCCCCTCGTCATCAAAGGTGCTTACCATATAATAGTACTTTGTTCCGTCTGATAAATTATCTAAATCAACCTGGTATCTTGACTCGTCTGAAGACGTGTTGACAGTTGCAAGGCCTCCAAATGACTCATTTGGACCGTAATATACGTTAGCCTTCTTTGCACCTTTAGTGGTAAATTCTACAGTTGCACTTCCTAGAGTTATATTATTAACCGTCGCTTCCTTAACTGAAGGTGCAGGCGCTGTTATGAATGTTTTTTCTGAACTGGTTCCAGTATTGCCATCCTCATCTGTCCATTTTGTTACAAAGTAATACGTAGTACCAGGCGATAAATTATCTAAAGCTATTTCGTGTGCAGAAACTTGGCTGGAATTGCCTATTTCAGAAGTACTGTAAGTGCCACTCTTTGTACCAATGGCAATTTTTGAATCGCTATTTCTGTCTGTGCTCCATGAAATTTTTGCTTTCTTAGTTGTTACTCCACTAACCGTTGGCTGACTAACAATTGTTGCTGGTGATGTAAATTTGCCAGTTGGATATCCGCTGACTACAGTACCCACGGCCCCACAATTATTAGTATTGTCACAAGCTGATACGCGATAGTAATAGTTTTGCTGAGTCAGACCTGCATCTATATATGTTGTGCTTGAGCTACTACCAATTTGGCTAAAGTTAACTCCGTTAGTTGATCTAAATATACGATAATTTGCCACTCCACTTCCAACCGATGTGGGTTCAGTCCAGGTAATTGCTAACCTCCAATTGCTAGTCGCTTTAACTGATACATCTACAAGATCAGTGTTTAAAGGTATGCCTGGTGATGTGGTATTGGCAATAAAATTAGTTGATGCATAGTTTGAATAATTAATATTGTTTGATTCATCGCGAGCCACGACATATATGGTATTTGTGCCGGGCTGAGTAGCATAAGCACCAATAGTTAGTTCCGTAGATCCTGGTGCTGTATAGCTACAAGTTGCCAAAGATGGCAACACATTTACTGTGTAACAGTATGTTATTTGATTGACGTTGCCAATATAGGTTGATGGTGAATCCCAGTTAAATCCAAATGAGTTTACGGTATTGGTTCCTGGGATAGGAACTAGGTTAACCGGTTCACTTGGTGCCCCATTAGTATTTATCTTTAATGTGGCTGTTGTGTAATTTGTAGTTACATTTCCTGCTTGATCCCAGGTACGGAAATATACAGTATTTATGCCCTCTATAAGATTATTATAATCAATAGGGTTATGGGTGGTATAAGATCCGTCATTTGCAAGAATATCAGATGAATTCCCAAGACCAGTATGATTATCGCCGTACCAGACGCCCGAATCACCAATTCTATATTGGAGTCCAGAAAGTCCTGAATTACTATCGCTTGGGGCGCTTCCGCCAGAAGTATTCCACGTCATATTTATATCCTTAGTATTCACAAAGCCAGAAGGTGCAGTTATAAATCCAGGATTCGATGGGGGTGTATTATCAAACCTGAAACTAAACTGTTCCGAAGAGGGACTGACATTTCCAGCAATATCTATTGACCTTATATTAAGATAGTAATTACTGTTTGAAGTAGTCAGCGGTGTAGCCACATATCCAGGCGTACCCAAGTCTAGACTATTCCCAGATATAATAAATTGGCAGTTACCGCCTGTTTCTATAGGGCTACTACCTAGCAAGCCTTTCGTAGTTGTAGGATCAGCTGAACCATCCGTACCCAAATACACACAATAACCCTTAATACCTGATTGACCATCGCTACCGCCAGTCCATGTAAAGTAAGGCGACGAACCATTTGTCCAATCATTTTCTGATAATGCACTACCACCGTTGGCCTTCAGCGCATTAATTGCACTTGGGTTTGAACTTGGATCCAAATTGTCTGAAGTAGCCTGGGCACTTACACCATCCAAAGTAACCTGTTGATTACCATCACCCAGCAATACTGCTTGCCACTTTAAACCACTAAATGTAACAGGAAAAGTGTCAAAGTTATTTGTAATATCGGTAGTCGTATTACTTTCACTAGTGTTGCTAGAAGTGACCCATGCTGACCCATTCCAATACAACCACGTCGTTCCGCCATCGGCCGACAATCGATAATTTATTGAACCACCATTCAGTGTTGTCGTATCGCTTAGAGTATCCCAGTGCCAAATACCATTATTGTAAACGGAATTTGCTAACTGAATAGTTTGGGCACTATTCAAATACGGTTTAGTCGTAAAGCTTGATCTCGCAATATTACTTAGTCTTACCTCATCCAATCTTCCCTGAAACCTAGACTGAGGCTTCCCAGAATCCCTGCCATCATATCCATTTCCTATCAATAGTTGCTTTGTGCTTGTTGTTACGCTAATTGCTTTATCAACACTACTATCTAAAATTCCGTTAATAAACATCTTCAT
Source organism: uncultured Candidatus Saccharibacteria bacterium (assembly GCA_964477125.1). GTDB lineage: Bacteria > Patescibacteriota > Saccharimonadia > Saccharimonadales > CAIOMD01 > DALYDK01. The sequence continues at coordinate 32,091 of CAYZCZ010000006.1, forward strand.
TGTTATGCCGTCATAAGTAACTGCAACGTGTCGCCAGTCGGTATTAAAACTATTTGTATTAGACTGCAAAAAACCATTATCACCCATCGCCCATAAGTTAGCATCTACATTTGCAGTTGAACCCGTACCTGCATAAAGCTTGCCTCTAAATGTAGTTAATGATCTAACTTCTTCTACTGCATTATTCCATGATCCATTTTGACTAGCCCCACCAACTTTTACCCAATTAGTTCCATCATATTTCCATGCTTCACCATCGCCAGTTCCATTACCTAGCCCGGCAAATAAAAATCCATTGTAAACTGTCATTGACCTGACCCGTTCATATGTGCCAGAAAGCCAACTACTATTAATAGTGTCACCACCTATTTTAGTCCAGGTAGTGCCATTATATTCCCATACTTCGGCATCGTCAGCACTATTTCCCAGTCCGACATAAAGTTTATTATTATATGCAACCAAAGACTCTACTTGTTCAATAGTATTATTCCAACTACTGTTAAGGGAATCGCCGGCAACCTTAGCCCATGCCGTACCATTCCAGCGCCATAATTCCGCATCGCCGGCAGTAACCCCAAGTCCTACATATAATTCACCATTAAATACTGTCATAGCACTAACTCTTTCGTAGTTTGCGACCCAACCACTATTAATACTATCGCCACCAATTTTGGTCCAAGAAGATCCATTCCAGCGCCATACTTCGGCATCACTGGCACTATTGCCTAGTCCAGCATACAGTTGCCCACCATAACTAGCCAAAGAATTTACCTCTTCGTAGCCCGCGACCCAACCACTATTAATGCTATCGCCACCAATTTTGGTCCAGGTTGTGCCGTTATATTCCCATACTTCGGCATCACTGGCAGTTGAACCAAGCCCGACAATTAAATGTCCCTGATGGCTCGTCATAGATGATACATATTCGTATGTATTTGCCGACCAACTACCATTAAATCCCTGCCCACCAACCATATTCCAGCTACCATTCTCTGCCATTCTCCATACCTCGGCAGAACCAGCCGTAATTCCTAGCCCAGCATATAAATAATCACCAGAAACCTGAGTTACCTCAACTGCACTATGACCAAAATAACCCCAACTATTATTAATATTTTGTCCACCTATTGCCGTCCAGCTAGTGCCATTCCAACTATATAAATATCCACCACCTGCCGCGTCGTATAATCCGGCATAAATGTTGCTACCAGCAATAGTCATAGTCATGGCAGAATCACCTAATGCTGTGGCCCAACTACTGTTCAGCCCATCGCCACCTATCTGTGTCCAGGTTGTGCCGTTGTAGCGCCATACTTCGCCATCACCATCGCCGTTACCCAGGCCAGCGTATAAATTTGTTCCATCATGGACAATACTATTCACATATTCATAGTTTGTATTCCAGCTACTGTTCAGCCCATCGCCACCAATTTTGGTCCAGGTGGTGCCATTCCAGCTCCAAACTTC
>CAYZCZ010000006.1:33657-38085 GCA_964477125.1 uncultured Candidatus Saccharibacteria bacterium
CTACCAACCTGCCAACCAGGTCCAACTGGATCCCATGAATTAGCATTATTATTTGCAAGTTCATATGTTAACTTTCCTGTTTCATTATTGTAATAGACCTTATAGTCACCCTTGTCTACTAATGAATTACTTGTATCGTGGCTTGTGCTATTAAAATTAGTATTAAACTTAGTCCAGCCTTCTATAGTTTGTTGTTGCCCAAGTCTTAGACTCGCGGAGTCTGGGGTGATAATTTTATCCGAGGTACCATTTAAATTTATTGCATTATTTAAATTACCTGTAGTAAAACTTCCCCCGGTTATTATGGCATTGTTATTATTGGCAGAGCTATCGGTTGCGCTTAAACCGCCTGATTCATCAAAATGATATAAGGCTGAGGTGTTGGCATCGCTTGTATAGTTTTGAGCTTTCAGCCTAGCAGTTCCAGAAATCATTTCAATACCTGAATCATGAGCATAATCTGTGGGGTTAGATAAATCCCAGGTTTCATTTATGTCTGGCGCTGCAAATAAACCTACAGAAAAAATGTTAGATACAACAATTACCGCCACCAAAAACATTGCCCCAGCTCTTGCCTGTGGCCTGTATCTCCATTTATCCCACTTTTGTAAAATTGTATATCTGTGAACCAGCTTAGTTCTAGCCGGATTCCAGTATTTTTTATCAATAAAGCTTATTTTTGTAACTGCAAATTTATATAATACCACTGCAAGTATAATTAATTTTTTTATAGATACTTTTATTAAGCGCCCTATTCTTGAATTTTGTAGTTTTTGGCGTTTTATTTTGCTAATAATGCTCGCAATACGAGATTTTGTTGTTTTTACCCAATGCTCCATATGGAAAAGTTCTTCTGTTCTTGCATTATTATACCAAGCTTATGCTTTATATCAAAGAAGTTAGCAGTCCTATTGTCTATCTAATATTAGCCATTATGTTTTGATGAATTTAATTTGGATAAATTTTTTGCTTTTGGGCATGGAAATTGTTCATAATAGTATAGTTATTTTTAATAATATAATAAATACATATATTTTAATAATTACCCTAGAATTATTTATATTCTTTGCCAATAAAGCTAATTAAGTCATTAATGTTTTTACGCAAAAGCTAATGAATATTTATATAGTTCCTCTTTTATCTCAAATAGCCTGCGGACAGTGCCTTTGTATTGGAATAGTATTAGCCTACCATCCTTAAGGTGATAGTCCTTATCAACTTGTAGATTTTCAATATCTATAGCATCTTCAATTTGAACTATTGGGTTGCCATCTATATATTTTAATAAAAATTCCTTACCTTCAATTTCCGTAGCCTCGGGGGCTGCTTCTTTAATGTCGTATTCTAGATCTGGGGTGATGAACTGCTGTTTTAATCCTGATAAGTCATATCCGTATTGTCTTAAAAGGTTTTCTTCAATTTCATTAGGGCTTTTTATGTCTTTTGGAGCACAGTTATCAATTATCTCTAAATAGTCTTGGTGAGTCATAATTCTTAGTGGTTTTTTAGTAAGGTGACGAATTTGTTTGATTTCTTCCTTGAGTTGTCTTAATGCTTGATGCATATTCCCAGGGTGCTCATAAGATTGATGAATAATATGTTCTCGAAGCCTTGGCGATGCCTCTGCATTATGCAAAATTTTTGTTACTCGAGTTTTTTTATCACCAACAAAAAGTTGCTGTTTTTCTTCTACTCTGTAGCCTTCATCTCTTACTTGATAGCCAGCTGGCTTCCACTCGCCTAGGGCATGTTCAATAGCAAAACTACTTAATAAGCTAAGTGGTATAGAACTAACATTGTCGAGTATATGAATTTTTTCATATGCCATCTCTTTTTCATCTTGTTTTTTTGGTTGCCCATTTCTACTAGTTGATTTATCTTTATAGTATCTTGCAACCCATTTAGGGTCACCAATTATATATTCTGCTGGGTGTTCACCTGACCCTACAATACTACGCCGGCCAATCTCCCTGATAACTTCGGTTTTATCTGAAATATTTTGGTATTCATTTTTACCAACTTTGGCGTATATATTATTAATTTTTCCTACTAATAAGCAGGCTAATATTTCTTCCCTTTGTTTATCATTCACTGTTTTATCTGCAATATCGAATTCGTTACCAAGGTTTCTTAAAATTTTATAAAATAGCTCCTGGGCCCTAGTTATACTACTTATGTCTAGGTTATATTCAGCTTGTTCGGTTTTAGTCATATACTGTGATTGCTGAAATAACTGCAACTGTGCAAAAGCATCCGACCCGGTTTCAGTAATTAAGTCTTTCCAGGCTTCATCAATATCATGACCAAATAGTTGCAGTTTATCTACTTCCAAACACGCCACTATAGCCGCCAAATATGCTTGAGTTTCTTGAGAATACTGTTTTGATTCTACTAAAGCACGTGCTAGCGAAACTCTAACAGGAAATTTATTCATCTGTTCGCCAATTTTGGTAACATTATTGTCTGCATCAACAGCTCCAAGACTTTTTAGAACAGCAACTGACTTTAAAATACTTTGCTCAGATACAGGGTGGATTCCTTCAGTTAGCACATTTTCTTTAAGTTTAAGTTCTGAACTTTTTAGTCTTAAAACATTTCTAACAATGTCTGTCCTATATATTTCTGGTACTTCATACTCTGGTCTTTGTTTAAATGGTATAAATTCGGAGTCTTTATCAAGTTTAGTAAGAATATATATACCCGGAAAAACACGGCCACACCTACCGGCACGCTGAATACAGTCAGACCTTGAAATAGGTTTTTGAACCAAACCTTGGTATCCATTATCATCTAGCTCAATAGTGTTATGAACCCCTGAATCTATTACGTATTTAACGTCAGGTATTGTAATGCTAGTTTGAGACACATCAGTAGAAACCACAATTTTTACTCCACTATAATGTTCTACTGCTTTTTGCTGTTCCGTTTCTGTCATTTTAGCGTGCAAGGGAAATATTCTTGCTTTGGCTAATATTTCATTAGGTAATCTTTTTTTAATTTCATCAATACAGTCAGATATTTGCCTTAGGCCTGGATCAAAAATTAAAATAGCATTTTCTTCATCACAGTTTGATGCAATTATTTCTTTGGCCGCTATAACAGCTTCTTTTGCTACTGTGGAGTTTGGCTTTTCTTCCCATTTAGTTTTGTGAGGTCTACCTTCAATTTCAATAATTGGTACACCTTTATCACCAGAAAATTCTGTGAAATGATTCGCTATCGATTGGCAATCAATAGTCGCGCTCATAAATGCAACACTTAGTTTAGGATTCTTATCAAGGGCATCCTTTATAATAGCAAGTATCGTTTCTTGGTTTTGATTCCATTCATGAACTTCATCTGGAATAATTAAAACTTCTTCCTCGTTACTCAATTCACTTAGCAAAACAGCAAGTTCAAGCCCATCAGTAACTACATATACTTTTGAATTTGGGTTAACTTGTCTTTCACCTGCAGTTATAAAACTAACAAGTTTTTTTGCATCATCATCTTGGTATGCTTCGGCAAGTTCGCTACCTATTCTTTCATAGACAATTCTAGCGGCCATTCTTCTTGGCTGGGTAAGCACTGTTTTCTTAAAACCTGCTTCCATGGCGAACTGTGGAATTTGAGTACTTTTTCCGCAACCAGTTTCCCCCTTAAATATAACAACCCTGTTCTCTAATAGGGTTGTTATAATTTCTTGTTTTACTTTATAGGCTGGGAGATTTTTATTACCTAGCGCTATTTCATTACTTGGTTCTGCCTTATTTAAAATTTCGTATATTTGCGCGTTATCTACTATTTTTTGTCTGTGAGGTGGTATTTCAGGTTTGAACCAATCTGCTTCCTCCGGATATTCACTATTTTCATCATAATTACGGTAGGCTGATTCATCAAAACCAGCAAGCGTGCAAAGAGTCTCAGGGTCTAAATTTTTTAGTGACCTAAGAGGAGGGCCACCATATCGAATGTAATCTGTTCTATTTTCAGTTTTTCCCATTGTATCCCGTATCTATTTTTAATATACACCCCTATTTATTATTACGCAAAAAATAAAACGAAAGTTATATCATGCCAGGCTTTCTATTATATTTATAATACTGATTTTGGTTAGTTATTTGATTCCGGCACTAGTTTTTGTTCAAGTTGAATTAAATTAATAAAGTCTTTTTCCACTAGAAATGTTTGAACTTTTTTATCCATACCTGTGGCCACAAAAATACCCACTAAAATGAATATAACTGCAATACTACGCTGGAACACACCTTTTGGGTCACTTGCCCACTTAATCTTTTCTAGTAACCTTCTGCCTAATAATGCAATTGCCAATAATGATGTTGCTACGCCCAAACAGTAAACTGTTAAATACAGTAAACCAGCTAAAGTATTTGATGGAAGTACAGTAGCAATAACCCATGCATATGTAGGGCTACAGCTACTAAAAAC
>CAYZCZ010000007.1:0-3642 GCA_964477125.1 uncultured Candidatus Saccharibacteria bacterium
TTTGATTCTTGGTCATCTACATATAAATTAACAATACGGCTATCGTTTGAGCCGATATTTTGGCGATGAGTTACAATTAAACTACCAGCAAAAAAGAAAAAGATTAATAATATAGCGAATATGCTCACGATATAGCCATGGGTATGAATAAATGTGTTAACTGATCTTAAAACTAATTTCATATTTACCATAATAATTGGCGTTCGATACTGCATTGGGTTTACGGAAAGTCCCTGTTTTTTCTAAACTACCAGAATTAGCTAGAAACTCATTTTCTGTTTTCAATGTGCCTACGGACACCTTCCCAACTTATAAAAAACTAATTAACAAATTCTGAGAGAACCTTGATCTATCGAATGCCCTATATATATTAACATTTATTAAACTAAACTCGAAAATCACTGGTTTAAGTAAGAGCAAAATAGTTCGTTCCTTTAATAGCTAAAAATGTTATTTTCTACAGGAGATATAATCTGTGAAGTTCGAATCCATCATCCCCAACCAAATACTGTAAATATATTTCAAGCCTGTTGCCTGAATTAATTTGAAACTACAGAAATAAATACCAATTCGCCAGATTAACGTTTGTTGTCATGAAAAAGGTATAATTGGAACATGTCAGCTAGTGAAATAAAGCCTGCGAATGCCAAACAAGAGCTTTTTCAAAATATGTTTGTGGGCATTTTGCTCTACAGCGTTGTTCTTGGTTTTTTTAATGACTACACAAACATTTTACACACCGGAACATACTCGGTGACTTTTATGGTGGCGGTAGTAATGCAAATACTTACCTATTTAACTTTTGCCTTGAAAGACCAGGTTGTAAATTGGTTCAAGAAAAAAGGCGAAAGCTACAACAAACTTGCTTTAGCGCTTAGTATTTGGGCAATAATGTTTTTTTCAAAATTCGTATTCTTAGGGGCTGTAAGCATAATATTCAAAGATGAAGTTGAAATAAGTGGATTTGTGGGTCTTTTGCTAATAATTGCCTGCTTAACAATTACTCAAAAAATAGTTGAGATAGTGTACGAAAAACTTGGTTCCTAAACTTACTATATAAAAAATTTAGTTACACAGAGCTACGCTTTTTACAAATTAAATAAATTTACTGTTCTAAATTGAGACAATACTCAAAATAAATGCATGAAACTGCTTTGGAAATGTATCAAAACATGCAATACTATAAAGGTGAATAATAGTCAACAATTGAATATAGATAGCCATCCTAGCTCAAGAAAGCTTCGAAAAATTTTAAGTTTAGCGACTTTTATGAATGTTGCTTATGGAACTTTTGGCGCTACGGTTGGATATTCTAGTGGCAGTAGCGCACTTTTGTCTGATAGTTTTCATTCAGTTGCCGACGGTGCTTCCCATGCTGCCCATACTGGCACACATAAAGCTGAACTTAATGATAATAGCAAAAGTAACCAGTATTCGAAAATAAAAACTAAAAGACGAATTGCTGCTGGTTTAATAGGTGCGGGTGCAATATTCAGTGGCTATAATGCATATATGGACTTAACAGACGCTACTACTGAACATGAGCTTAATAAGGTCGCCCTTGGAGTTGAGCTTGGAGCATTAATCATGAACAGTGGACTGTTTGTAGCGATCAAAAAAAATAATGACGGTTCACTGGCTTGGAAAGATGCTAAAAGACACCATTATGCGGACGCATTAATTTCTTCAGTTGCGTTGACTGGCATAGCAACAAACCCAGCATTGGGTTGGAGCGATGGTGGAGCCGGGATGTTTGCTTCTGTAGTTACACTTACCTTAGCCTGCAGAATAGCTAGAGACTCTGGAAAAGATCATGCCAACTCTAATGTTAGCCAATAACTATAATACTTGTAGCTAATAAATCGGTATTAGGTTAATGGACGCCCGGGCTTACCGCCAATTAAGTCACGCAACCATTCTTTTCTGGGTCTCCAATCTTTTTCGTATTGCTTATAGCGCTTAATTGAGCGGGTTAACTTCTTGCTATTAGCACCGTAAATTTTTTTTGACCATATAGAACCTGGTTCAGCAAGCCTAATTGCACCAATTAACGCAACCCCAGGCACAAATACACCCAATATTGCTGTGAATATTTTACCCTTAAGTGCAGCAATCATTACAATTGGCAAGTTAATTGCAATAGCAGTGGCTATTAAGCCACCCGATTCTTGTGTGCGTGTACCAAAAGGAGTCACTTGCAATAAAAATATTACTCCAAAAATAAGAGCTAAAATAATTGCGTCAACAGATTTTCTACCTTCATTTTCCCAATATACATCCTGAAGGTGAAATACAAGCGCAAATTCATCTAAAACCAACGCAACTCCGCTTCCAAATAATGCGGCTAACAATAATAAAAACGGCCCGGGAGTAGGATTAAAACCAAATACTAATGCACCAGCTATAAATGCCATAACTATTCCAAAGACAAGATGATGAGTATGCACCCCTCCAAAAGATGCACTTCCCCATCCATATTTTCGCGCCAAACGTGTATACCCACGAGCCAAAATAAACGTAACAACAAATGCCAGGAGCATTATAAATGCGGGTTCACGCCCTGTTTCATAAATAGCTGATTCGTAGCCAGGAATAAAGCGAAATAAATCCATACATATTAAGAATACCCCAAAGCACTGAATAATATGTCATTTAGGTTAGATTAATTACTCGGTACGATCGCTAATAACATAAGCCATGATTAAGGCCAGTGGGAAGAAGAATAAGCTAAGTACAAAAAACCAGAAAAAACTGTGGCCCTTTCTGTCGGCAACCCTAGCTGGCCAGAAAGCAATTGCAATCCAAACTACTAAAATAAATAATGCCCAGATTGTACTAACGGTATAGCCTAAAAGCGTTGTCGCAAATATTGAATACATATAAATTACCCCCTTACTTAACTTTCATCCTAAGGTTCCCACTTTATATGCGTACAGTCAATTGGTTAAATTTTTCGTTTTAATTACTAGTGGCTAAATAAATACTTTATCAGTATTACAAAACACCCAACTATTAACGATGCAATTGCATATAGTACAGATTTTAATTGTGAATTATTGCTTATAATTGCGGCGTAGTAATTAAATAGAAATAGCATTAATAAGAAGTATGCATAGCTGATAGTAAAAGCTATGCTCGTGCTAATAATATTAGTAGCCGCTACAAAGAACACTATGCTTGGAATAATGCTAACAGAAATAATAGCAAAGGCATCACTGTAGATTGAACGTTTTTCTACGGGACTAAGTTTACTTTTTTTAGCAATTCGTTCGCCAATAACTTCCGAATATATTTCTGCAAAAGTTATTGATAATGCACCCAGAAGTAGCTTTACGCCAACACCCAATGAGCTGTCTCCTGCCAAATGATCAAGCCCAGCCAAAAGAGTAAACATTAAGATAATACCGTATATGGCTTTGGAGGCTCGCATATTATTATGATACGAAATATTAAAAGTTTTTCTCATACTCATACTTAGACTAATACTACCAAATAAATCCCAATACAACACACAACTGTTATGTATTTTGTTTAGGTGGGACCCCACGGCTTTTACACCAATCTTCGTAGCTTGGAACAGGCTCGTTGACTACCCATAGAAAATAATAAGCACCTAAATCACCTAGCCATTCAAAGGACTTC
>CAYZCZ010000007.1:3742-33897 GCA_964477125.1 uncultured Candidatus Saccharibacteria bacterium
ATTTTTTCTGGTTCTTTCATAAAATACTCCTTTTATTAAGCATAGCTTAAAGCTACCCTAGCACTCAATATTGTTTATATATTTTATTAATATAGATGGATGATTGTCATATTTATATACAAACCAATCTATACAATAAAAAATGTTTATTAATTTTATGTTAAAACATGTAGTACACTGATAAAAGTAAATGAACTAAGGCAAGTTGTTCTTATGAATGAAAAGCTAATTATTGTATCGACAAGGCTACCAATAAGTGTAAGCAAAGTTAATGGTAAGTTACATTTTAGTGCTAGTCCCGGCGGACTGGCCACAGGTGTTGCATCTTTAAAAAAATCAAGTGATAGCGTATGGGTAGGTTGGCCAGGAATTGCCACTGATGATATTTCCAAAGCTGAAAAACAAGAAATAATAACTGAGCTTCAAAAGCATGGATGCTACCCTGTTTTTTTAACCAAACAACAGGTTGATAACTTTTATTCGGGATTCAGCAATGCTACCTTGTGGCCGCTGTTCCATTATTTTACGAACAAAGCAGAATACCACAGTTCATATTGGGAATCTTATAAGGCTGTGAATAATGAATTTGCCAAAATAACCCTAAAATTTGTGACCAAAGATGCAATAACATGGGTTCATGATTACCAGTTAATGCTGGTTCCCGAACTTATACGCAAAAAACAAAAAGATGTAGCTATTGGCTTCTTTTTACATACGCCATTCCCTACATTTGAAATATTTAGGTTAATACCAGAGCGAGAGTATCTATTGAAAGGCCTTCTAGGGGCTGATTTAGTTGGTTTCCATACCTATGATTACGCCCGATATTTTTTAAACAGCGTCTTAAAGATCTTAGGTTATGAAAATAACCTTGGAACAATAAGCTTAAATAACCGAATGGTCAAAGTCGATGCCTTCCCAATAGGCATTGACTATGATAAGTTTTCGCAAGCAGGAAAAAATCTAAGTGTAGCTAAAATATTAAAATCTTTTAGTTTATTTAAAGTTAAAACAAAAGTTATTTTAGCCGTAGATAGAGCAGACTATTCCAAGGGGATACCTGCCCGTCTAGATGCATTTGAGCTATTTTTAGATAAATACCCCGAACATTTAAAAAAAGTGGTCCTTGTAGTTATTGCGGTTCCATCTAGGGGTGATGTAGACGCTTATAAAGAGCTTAGGGCAACAATAGAGCAAAAAGTTAGCCGAATAAACGGTAAATATTCCACCACTGATTGGTCGCCTATTAGCTACCGCTACCAAGCCCTTCCGTTTGATGAGCTTTGTGCTTTGTATGTACTTGCTGATGTGATGCTTGTTACGCCACTAAGAGATGGGATGAACCTTGTTGCAAAAGAATATATTGCTTGCAAACATAAAAGTAGCGGTGTTTTAGTACTAAGTGATATGGCCGGAGCAGCAACCGAGCTAACGGATTCTATATTAGTAAACCCAAATAATTATAACCAAGTTGCAGACGCAATACATCTAGGATTAACCATGCCCAAAACAGAGCAAAAAAACAGAATGAAAAAAATGCAGGCCAGAATATCTGAATACACTATAGAAAAATGGGCCAAAGATTTTATTTCATACTTAAGACAAGCTATCTTAGAACAAACTATTAGCCCCAAGCAACTAAACGAAAGACAAAGAGAAACCTTACTTAAAGACTACAAGAAAGCCAAAAATAGACTAATTTTACTTGACTACGACGGTACCTTAAAAGATTTTGTTAAGTCACCACACGAAAAACATTCTAGGCCTACGACAAAGATAAAGAAATTCTTAAAATCGTTATCTAAAGACCAAAGAAACAAAGTAATTATTGTAAGTGGGCGGCCCCGAAACACTATGGAAAATTATTTTGCCAATATAGACCTTGACCTTGTGGCCGAACATGGCGGGTGGATGTATGATGCCAGTGGGTGGATAAAATCTAGCCTAGTAGCCAAAAAATGGAAGAAACATCTTAAACCTATACTGGAACAATTTGTAGCCAGAACTCCCGGCTCAGAACTTGAAGAAAAAGATTTTTCTTTTGTGTGGCATTATTCACAAGTTTCACCAGACCTTGCATATGTAAGAAAAGAAGAGCTCAAAAAAAATGTTAGGTCTGCACTAAAAACAGATGAAATAGGCATATTCGATGGCCACAAAATAGTTGAAATTAAACCAAAACGAATGAACAAGGGAGTAATTGTTGCTGAATTACTAGCTAAAAACCAATGGGATTTTATATTGGCTATTGGCGATGATTATACAGACGAAGACATGTTCAGAGCCCTGCCAGCAAGCGCATATAGTATTAATGTTGGAATGCAGGTTACTAATGCAAGGTTCCAGCTTAATTCGGTTAAAGAAGTGTTAGAGCTGATTAATTCCCTGCTATAAATATTTAAAAATCCTCGTTTTTGCTTTAGTTCTTGTTTTAGAATAACTGAAGCGTTAAGGTAGTTTGTATGGCTAAACGAAAAACGAAACAATTTTTCAAACGAAACTTTTCCGAAAATTTTTATCCGGAAAGACCAATTAAGTTTTTTACAAAAGCTAAAAAACTTGCCAAGGCACAAGTTAGGCCAGGGCTTCCTTTGGCATCGAATGGCGTTTACATTAAATGGCTAGTTAAAGAATCAATGCTAGAAAACGCCAATAAGCAGGCCTTAGCATATTCTGGGAAAAGTAAGCTCTGGAAAAAACCTTTTGCAAAGCCCCGGCCCCGTAGCGCAGTTAAAAAAGCATCCGTTTGGTATACGGCCTATCCTATTTCTATGATTACTAGCGAAAATAAGTCTACCCTAGCATCGCTAGGAAGTGACGACCTTTGGGAGGTTTTTGAAGAAATAGGTATAAAAGGTTTGCATACTGGGCCAATGAAACGAGCTGGAGGGTTAAATGGCTGGACATATACCGAAAGTATTGATGGTCATTTTGACCGAATAAGCAATAAATTAGACACAGTGTTTGGAACGGAAGATGAATTTAAGTCTTTGTGCGAAACGGCCAATAAACATGGTGGAATAATTATAGATGATATTGTGCCTGGACACACTGGAAAAGGAGCTGATTTTAGATTAGCAGAAATGAACTATGGCGAATATAAAGGTATTTACCATATGGTAGAAATAGACAAAAAAGACTGGCATGCTTTACCTGATGTACCAAAAGGACAAGATTCTACAAATATTAACCCAGAGACAGAAGCTCTTCTTAAAAAAAATGGCTATATAATTGGAAAATTACAAAGAATTATTTTTTATGAACCTGGTGTTAAAGAATCAAACTGGAGCGTAACAAAACCCGTGCGTGGTGTAGATGGTGTAAAAAGACGGTGGGTCTATTTACATTATTTTAAAGAAGGCCAGCCATCAATAAATTGGCTAGACCCAACCTTTGCAGGTATGAAATTAGTTGTAGGTGATGCCCTGCACTCTGTAGGAGAGCTTGGATCAACTGGTCTAAGGTTAGATGCCAATGGTTTTTTGGGTATTGAAAAAAGTGATGATGACTCACCAGCATGGTCTGAAGGACACCCCCTCTCTCAGGCGGCTAATCAATTAGTGTCCGGTATGGTTAGAAAAGTCGGTGGATTCACTTTCCAAGAGCTAAATTTATCTATTGATGATATTAAACTAATGTCAGAAGATGGCGCCGACTTATCGTATGACTTTATAAACCGTCCAGCTTATCACCACGCCCTTGCTAGTGGCGACACCGAATTTCTAAGACTTACCCTAAATTTGAGCTTAGAGCATAGTATTGACCCAGTATCACTTGTTCACGCTATGCAAAACCATGATGAGCTAACTTATGAACTAGTTCATTTTTGGACTGTTCATAAAAACGATATTTACCAATATCATGGCAAGAAAATTAAAGGTTTCGAATTAAGAAAAATTATACGCCGAGACCTGAAAAGCAAAATTGCTAGCGAAAACTCACCTTACAATTTATTATTTACCGAAAATGGTATTGCATGCACAACCGTAAGTATTATTACTGCGGTCCTTGGCTATAGTGATCCATATAATCTAAGCATTGATGAAATCGAAAAGGTCAAGCAAGTTCATTTACTGCTTGTCATGTTTAATGCTTTACAGCCAGGAGTATTTGCATTGTCTGGTTGGGATTTAAGTGGTTCATTGACCCTAAACGACTCTCAGGTTAATGAATTAACTGAACTTGGAGACACACGCTGGGTAAACCGTGGTGCATACGATTTAATGAATAGTAACCCTTCTGCTGAGGTAGCCGAATCTGGTATGCCCAAGTCAGTTAATATATATGGCACTTTGCCAAACCAACTTACTGACGTAGATTCATTCGCCGTACGCTTAAAAAATATTTTAAAAATTAGAGATAAATATTCTATAGACTTAAGCAAACAGATAGACATACCGACAGTTACTCATAAAAGTATGTTGGTAATGGTGCATCAGCTCAGTTCCAGCGAGTATCAAGCTACGGTTTTAAATTTTGCAGATGCAGAAATTGATAACCAAATTATCTCTACCTATCTGCCAATTGGCTATATAGTTACTGATATGTTTAGCAAAGATTATATAGGCATTATCGATAAGCAACATGGCTTCCGAGTAAATTTACAGCCCTACCAAGGCACGTCGTTCTTGATTGAGCCAGCCAAAAATCATTAATAAGTAGTTTAAGCGATTTAAGATTTATCCTAGCTAGGCAAATTAATTAGTTGAAACTTACATTATGGTTGGAAAACACCGCCAAAAACTTGCCACGCTAATGCACTTTTAGCAACTAAACTTAAAATGATATACACTTTTTCGCCATATAAATAATTGCTCCACGGACCAATTTTTTTATATTGCAAGTACATGTTTATTGCAAAGCAATTGAAAAATATAAAAATGCTAGCATATATTCCATATACAAACCCTGGAACCCCGTAAATACTGTAAGCATTTGCGGCCCATACATATATACCAAAGGCGACCCAGGGGACAATACCGGCAATACATCCAACAATGAAACTTAGCCAACCAACTTTTTTCTGATTAGCATTAACAACCTCCATAACAAGTCCTAGTAAATTCATAATGGCAACAAGGCCAAATACCATTATCAAGCTTGCTATATCACTCATGCCACTAAGCAAAGCAATTGCCACCATCATAGTGCTAGCACTAATGCTATATTCAATCCATCGCGCCCGATTAATGCCATTTTTTAAATCTTGAATATATTTTTTACGATATTTAGTAATAATTATTAAATGGGCAAGAGCCGACATAAACAAAAAACTTGCCACTAGCCAAGCAAAGTTAATACTAAAGATGTCTTTTGTGGCTGGAGCAAGGCTTTGGGTTGATTCATTGAAACTAAGGTAATTAACTGTTACATCATAGCTAGCATCTGTGCCGAGGAATGATACTAGGGCAACCATTGCCACACCCTGAGCTAAATGTAGCCACATGGCAATGCTATTTAGTTTAATTAACGAAGGAATGGTAATAACTTTTTTAGATTTAAATAAATTCATACTTAAAATAGTAGCCTATATTAAGTAAAAAGCCTATGTTTAATATTATATTTACGGTAAGCATGTAGAATATACATATGCAACTATTCTACGCATACATAACAGGCTTAGTGATTTTATTGTTAGCAATAGTCGCTAATGGCATAGCTAACAAATTGGAGCTAACTACTTGGTATGATTTACTAACTAAAAAACAAAAGCCTACAGCCCTAAGTATTTTGTGGCTATACATTATATACCCACTAATCTTAGGACTGCCAGTTTTATTTATACATCTTATAGATAAATAGATTTTAACACTCAGGTTTCAATACCGTCTAATACGACGTCTTCTTGTTGATCAACTGGCTTCAAAATACTATCTACTAACCTATCTATCTCATCATTTGATAAGTTGGCTTTGACGGCGTAACCCTCAATACCCTGATCACGTAAACCGGCTGGTGCGTCAGACTCATTAAGATTAGAAATAATTAGAACTTTAATGTTTCTCCCCCAGCCACTTGCCCGCATAATTTCTAATATTTGGTCACCAGCAACTTTTGGAACCATTAAATCTAATAGCACTAAATCTGGCAGTTCTCTCTCTATGAGTGCTAGGGCTTCTAAACCCTGATAAGCTACAAAGCACCTATATCCAAGTAGTTCTAACCTGGTTTTATATATTTCCGCTAAACTTGTATTGTCTTCTACGATAACTATTTTTGATGATTGTCCAAATTGATCCATAATATTATTGATTTTAACTTAAATACCTATAATTTGCCATTTTGATATAATCAAAGCAAATGACAAAAAGAAAAGTTGAAAAAATTGCATTAATATTGGCTATAGTTCTGCTTATATTATTATTAACATCTTTTGCTATTTATAAGTTTAGCAAAGCCCGTACGTTTCAACTATTTGGTGGCTTGACGCCACGCATTAATACCACTGAAAAAATAGTTGCTCTTACATTTGATGACGCCCCTAACAACCAAACCAAAGAAGTTTTAGACATTTTGGGGACTAAAGATACTAAAGCGACCTTTTATGTGGTTGGCACGGATTTAGCCGCACAGCCAGAAATTGGAAAAGTTATTACCAAATATGGGCACGAGCTAGGCAACCATTCTTATTTTCACAATACTCTAATATTCAAAACCCCTTCTTCGGTAGAAAAAGAAATATTAGAAACAAATAAACTTATACGTCATGCTGGATACACCGGCAATATAACTTTTCGACCACCTTACGGTAAAAAATTAGTGATACTTCCATGGGTGTTAAATCAAAATGGTATAAAAACTGTAATGTGGGATATAGATCCAGATAAATACTATACTGGTAATCCAGCCAAGATTGTTAATTATACTGTAAATAATGTTAAGCCAGGTTCAATTATTTTAATGCACCCTTTTTGCTACAAACGTTGCCAAGCCGACAGACAAGCACTACCTATAATTATTGACGAATTAAAAGCAAAAGGCTACCAATTTGTTACTGTTTCACAGCTACTTGAACATAATTAAAGGCTACGGTAGATATTAATAAAAAATGTATTTAATCTGTTATTGCTAAAACCTCTCTTTTTAGCTACTTACCTGTGCAAATATCCTGAGTATAATTATAAATGTAGGGAGGGTTAGTTATGAAGCACATGAATTCAGTAGTTTTAAAAGATTTAGAAGATAAGCAAAAAGACATATTAGTAACTATATACTTGCCTGTATTGGCTGGACCCCAAAATACATATACAAATATTAGTGCTTTGCACCATGCCATTTCGGTGCTAAAAACAATGCTTAACGATGCGGACATTCCAAAATCTAAACACGAAGATATTATAAACAATGTAGCTAATTTAGAAAATGAACTATGTCACCCAATTTCAGGTAAAAGCATAGCAATACTTATAGATAATAAGAATCAAGTAGCATCTTACGAGGTCCCTTTCTTTATTGAAGGTACTATATATGTACTAGCGCCAAGTTTGCAATTTGGACCCTTAAAAGCTAAGTACAACGAACATTTACGTTATTGGGTTCTTAATTTGAGCCAACATGGCTGTAAGCTATTTAAAGGTGATAAACTAGAAATTGAAGAAGTTAAAGATAGTGAATTATCGAAAGATTTAGCAACTAAACTTAGGTTAGACCTAACAGATACAATGCAACAACAATCACATTCGGTTAATGCACCTGGATCAACAGCAAGTGAATCATTTAACGGTCAAGGTGGTTATAAAGATCATCGAAAGAAGTATTTGGAAGATTACCTAAGACTTATGGACAAACAAATTACTAAGCACATTGCCAGGCCAAGTGAACCAATAATACTGGTTGGGGTAGATTATGTTCAGTCAATGTATAAAAAAGTTAGTACTCATAAAAATATACTGGCCAGTAAGCATGCGCTTAGTCATAATACCCCTACATTAGCTAACATCCGGTCGCTAGTTGCACCAATTTTACCTGAGTTAGCTACAACATAATTTTATATATTTAAAGAAACGGGGTCTTCTCAAAAATTAGTTAAGGATACATTTAACTATCAATTTTTCATTAAATAAAGACTTTTTGTCTAATATTTAAATAAAAATATTGGTTATGGTTGTCCTGTGGCGCTAGTTACAGTATGCTTGTACCTGTAAATGGCAGTAGATGTAATAGTTGGACTACAGCGCGGAGACGAAGGCAAAGGCCGGTTTGTTGACATGCTAGCCGAAGAGCACGATATAGTAGCTCGTTTCAACGGAGGCAATAATGCTGGCCATACAGTAGAATTACCAGATAAAAGAGTCTTAAAATTACACCTAGTACCGTCTGGTATTGCACACTCTGGCATAGTAAATATTATAGGTAATGGAACCTTAATTAACCCCGTGAAATTAGTTGAAGAAATAGATGATATACAGTCAAAAGATATCGATGTTTCAGCTAATAATCTAAAAATTAGTTCCGGGGCTCATTTAATATTACCGAATTATATTTTTGATGATGAAATCAGAGAAGCTGGTATCAATCGACAAGGTAGTACAAAGTCAGGAATTGCACAAGTTGCCTCTCAAAAAGCAATGCGTACTGGCGTTCGTGTCGAAATGATAGAAGATTCTCCCAAAGATTTATATTATTTAGTTAAGAACGCATTAATTGCACAAAACATGCTCAGAAAAGAGGCCGGTCTTAAAGATATTGATGAAGAGTATATTGCTTTAAATTATATTAAAATGGCTAAAAAATTGGGTGCTTATATCACTGATACAGCAACCTTCCTAAACGAAGAACTCCGTAAAGAAATTCCAGCACGAGTCTTAGCTGAAGGTGCTCAAGCATTTTTACTTGATATCGACCACGGTATGTACCCATACACAAGCTCATCATCAACCACCTCAGGTGGAGTTCCAACTGGTCTTGGTATTGCACCAAATTTCATTGATAAAGTTATTGGTGTTGCAAAGGCTGTACATTCACATGTTGGTGATGGGCCTTTTGTAACTGAGATAAAAGACCCCGCGGTGCTGGCAAAGCTACACGGCAATTTGGATACAGTTGACGCTGAGTATGGCACCACGACTGGACGGAAGCGAAGGCTTGGATACCTAGATATTCCCCAATTAAGAAAAGCTATTATGATTAACGACGTTAGATCAGTAGCACTATCAAAGCTAGACTGGCTAACTGCTGAACGCACAGGCAACAAATTACCAATATGTACAAATTATGAAATGGAAGGACAGATTCTTGAAACAGCTCCTGACTCTGCTTTCAAGCTAGAAAAGTGCACGCCTATTTACGAAGAACTGCCTGCAATTCAAGAGGATATCCAGGGATTTAGAAAATTTGAGGATTTACCTAAAACTGCTCAAGATATCGTGAACTTCATTGAAGAAAAGACTATGACACCAATTTCTATGATAGGGGTTGGGCCAAACCGTGAACAAGTTATTGTTAAATAACCTTAACGTCATGAGGGCGAGATTCTCTCATACCAGCATTAGTAATACGAACTAGCCTTGTGTTTTTACGATGATCTTCAATGTTTCCAGCACCAACATAAGACATACTTTTTCGCAAAGCTTTTATATAATGATCCACTAGTTCAATGACTGAGCCTTTATAAGGTATATATGACTCTACGCCTTCTGATAATGGTTGTCCCCCACCGTCTTCGACTGCATAACGTTTGCGAGATGCAGGATTATCCCTAAGAGCACTGGGGGAGCCCATGCCACGATATAATTTTACTCGAGAACCATTTTCTAGTTTGATTAGATCCCCTGGGGCTTCTTTTGTACCGGCAAGCATACTTCCCATCATTACCGATGATGCTCCAGCCGCAATAGCAATTGAAATATCACCAGGTTCCTTAATGCCACCATCAGCACAAACAGGTACGTCTTCATTACCTATAGCCTTAACACATTCGTATACTGCTGTTACTTGTGGAGAGCCAATGCCAGTTTCGATGCGTGTTGTGCATATTGACCCAGGACCCTGGCCTACTTTAATACCATCGGCGCCAGCTTCAGCTAACTTTTTGGCTGATAGACCAGCAGAAATATTACCAACAACCACGTCTAATCCCGGGAACTCTTCTTTTAAATTTTTTAAGGTACTAAAAGCATACTTAGAGTCACCTTGTGCAGTATCAATTACCACAACATCTAAGTATTTTTGTAGTTCGGCAACGCGCTCTATTGCTTCTTCGTCACTTGGAACCGCAGCACCTACCCTCAACCTACCACTCTGGTCTAGGTTATGCTGACCATAATTTGCTTGAGTAATACGATTTACATCTGAAAAGACATATAGCCCAGCAACTGTACCGTCGTTGTTCAATAGGGGCAAGGTTTTCTTCTTACGAGCTTTCATTAAAGCTTGGGCTTCTTCGACAGAAATATTTCCTGGTGCATTAAAAACATCCTCCGCAGGTGTCATAATATGACCAGCTGTAGATGTTTTATCATCACAAAAATCAAAATCATTTTGAGTTAGCAAGCCCACAAACCTACCATCGGTATTAATGACTGGAAATGTTCTAAAATCAAACTTTTTTTCGTCACATATTTTTAAAACATTTTCTATAGACTGAGACTCAAATATTGCAACTGGTTTTTCGATTAGTCCATTTAGAAACAATTTTACCCTACGAACTTCATTACGCTGATCTTCCAAAGATAACCCAGCATGAATAATTCCAATCCCACCCAACTTGGCTATAGCTATAGCCATAGCAGAAGTAGTAACCGTGTCCATTGCTGCACTTACGATGGGTGTTTTCAAATCTACATTTCTAGAAAAACGACTAGTTATATCTACCTCTGAAGTCGAAAATTGGCTAGGAGCTGTTTCCAAACGCACATCATCAAAAGTTAACGCCGTCCCTTCATCAGCCATCTTAGTAAAAAAAACTGATTTTTCTAAAGCAGACATTGTTCCCCCATTCTTTAGTGTTTAAAAAAGTGTACCATAACCGGTAGTAACTTTCATGAAAGATTTAGTAAATTGTCTACAACTAAACAATATCTTTAGGATGAACAGCACAAACATGAGAATGATTGGAGAGCCATAGACAACCATAACTTTCTGCTAACTCATTTGCTTGATTCGGTCCCCAACTTCCCTTTTCATATAAATATGGTTGGCTATTGTTGTCACGCCAGTAGTCAAGGATTGGTTCTAAGATTTCCCAACATCTAATAACTTCTGCACTTGTCGCAAATAAACTTTGATCACCAATAATAGCATCCATCAATACATGTTCATAGGCATCTGGCTGAATTCCATCGAATGAAGTTTGATAGCAAAAATCCATATCTACACGTTGCAACTCATTACCAAAACCAGGCTTTTTTGCCTGAAGCTCAATACTGATACCCTCGTTGGGCTGTATTCTAATAGACAGTAGATTGGCTGGTAAACTCCGCCTAGATCTATCTTTGAAAACCAATGTAATTTCTGTCATTTTACTAGCCAATGACTTGCCAGTCCTAACCAATACCGGTACCCCTCCCCACCTTGTGTTAGAAACCTCCAAATGTAGAGCGACAAACGTTTCAATATTCGACTGGTCATTCTCAGCTTCATCCCGATACCCATTATATTGCCCACGAATAACTACTTCTTCTACGTGTTTAGGCATAATAGGTTTTATGGCATTGAGTAAAGCAAGTTTCTCGGTATGAATGTTTTCTGAATCTTGTATTTCTGGAACTTCCATAGTTGTTAAAGCCATTAGTTGTAGCAAATGGCTTTGAACCAAGTCCCTTAGCGCCCCCATGCCTTCATAAAAGTTTGACCTACCTTCAATACCAATTGTTTCAGATGCGGTAATTTGGATATGATCTATAAACTGCCTATCCCAAAGACCTTCTATAAGCGGATTATTAAATCGAAATGCCAAAATATTTTGAGCAGTCTCTTTAGCAAGATAATGATCAATACGATAAACTTGATCTTCGTTAAAATATTCATTTATATGCACAATTAGTTGTTTAGCTGTTTCTAGATTAGTGCCAAATGGCTTTTCGATAAGAATCCGCCTAGCATTGTTATCATATTCCTTATTTAATCCAGTTATTCCTAGGCATTTTATGACGGTTGGAAAAATATTTGGTGGGACAGCCAAGTAATATAGCCTGCTATGCTTGGTTCCTTTATTTGTATCTATTAAGTCTAATTTTTCTTGTAATTTATAATAGTCGTCTTGTTTAGTGCTATCCATGTAAATAATGCTGGATTTTTCTATTAGCAACTCAATCGTTTCTACATCTATAGCACGTTCCTGTAGAATTAGCTCAGCCTTCGCCTTATTTATAATTGACTCAGTGGTTGCAGTCGTGTCCCTAGCTACAAAAATAATATTAAAGTCATTGGGTAAATAATTGCCCTTTAGCAAATGGTACAATGCGGGAATAAGTTTTTTTTCAGCTAAATTACCAGTTGAGCCAAATATAACTAGAACTGACGCTTGGTTTGAATTGAACGTATCCTGATTTTCCATAATTATTTATTTATAGAATGACCACCAAATTTATTGCGGAGTGCAGCTAGTAACTGAGTAGCATATGATACCTGGCCTTGCTGGCTCTCTCTTCGAACATTAAGCGCATCTTTCAGGGCTGGGGTTTTTACACCTGACTTTTCTGCAGTATCCAGTGCCCACTGGCCTTCCCCAGAATCAGCAACGAATCCTTGTATTCCTGTAAGATTGGAGTTTTCATGCATTATTTCGGCAACTAATTGGTTAAGCTTAGATTCAATAATACTGCCTTTTTGCCATACCTCCGCCACATTGCCCAAGTCAATGTTTGGCAATGGACCCATTTTTAATAGTTCATAACCCTCTGCAAAAGATTGCATAACACCGTACTCAATACCGTTATGAATCATTTTTACATAATGACCATAACCAGTGGGCCCCATATGCAAGTGTGCTCCATTGGGGTTAGACAATACATCTAGTAAAGGCACTATATGCTGATATGATTCATTTGATCCACCAACCATTAGGCTAAATCCATTTTCTAAGCCCATAACTCCACCGCTAGTACCAATATCTATAAAATTAATTGATTTTTCTTGGAGCAATTTTGAATGTTGTATGGTTTCTTCATAGTTGGTATTTCCACCGTCAATAATAGTTGCCCCATGCTCTAACAGTTCACTAAAAGTAGTTATTTCTGATGAAGTTAAATCGGATGGAATCATTAACCAGATTGTTGGTTTTTCGCCCAACTTCTCAACAAGATCTTCCCTGCTAATTGCTCCAGTTGCACCTATAGCTACAGCGCTATTTACGGCTTCCTCGCTTATATCATAGACAACCAATTCATGCCCTGCATTCACCAGCTTTACCACAATTTGGTAGCCCATTTTTCCTAGACCGACAAAACCTATTTTCATAATTTCTCCTTATTAAATAAAATATTCCAATTTCTACAATGTTTAATTAATTGTGATGGGTGAGTTATATAATTCTCATCTTTATTAATGGCATTTATCACTTCCTGCTTATCAATCCCTTCGGCGTAAATATATGCATTTGTAATATTGCCAAAAAACTTCGGACCGATAGTTATCCTTGTAAACCTTTCAGTTTCATAACCAATTACTAATAAATCTGTTAGTTTTGTGGCCAAACTATTTGGTAATATACCAGCAATGTGATTGTCCGTTCCAACACCAAAAACAGCAACTACATGCTTTGATGTATCGGCAAAATGGGAAGCATTATCATGGAATAATGATACGGTTTCTTCTAAGGTGCCTCCGGTGGGTTTAATTGTTTCTATAAACTCTTTGCAATAACGTGTAATACCTAGTTTTCGTAATAAATTCGCATTAGAGTCCGGCGAATCATAATTTACAAATCTTTCATCGGCTAGCATAACGGTAATGTTACTCCGTAAGCTCTTATCAACATTGGCTAGAGCACCGACCCCTACCTCGGCACTTGACCCACCACTTAAAAGAACGAGAGTTTGTTGACTAGCTAAGATATTGATAGCCTTGGATATTTCATTTACGGCTTCTGCCTTTGTGCATAGAGTCATTGCTAGTTAGTATACGCGATTGAATTAATTACTCCCACCCAACCGTTGCCACAATATAGTGTTGCAATGATAACCATGACTATTCATACGCACACTGATGTAGTGTTTGACCTATTGTCAAACAATAATCAATTCCTAAAAAGCCAAGTAGGAAAAATAGTCTAAGGAATATTGTTGCCCCCTTCAGCCAAGGTAGCCAATTGATGATGTCACAAAGCACCCAGGGACTACTTATTATTTGGCAAAGCATTTACCCAAGCTAGGTCATTACTTAACGAATTTATCGACAAAAGTATCATATTCCGAAATTACAGGTATATAGTTAATGACATAGTCCGCTTTATTCTGTTACTATTTTAAAGTGAATAAGCAAATTAAAATAGACTGCCAAGGATACCAGATATCTGCTGATTTATATGAAGCCAACCAATCAAATACGGTTTTGCTAATACTACCCGGATATACATCAACCAAGAACGACCAGAAGGATTTTACTATTTCTATGGTAGAAAAAACTGGATATTCGGCTTTGGTAGTTGATTACAGTGGCCATGGGGAAAGTCCATTTGATCTAAAAAACACTAGACCTGCTCAACACTTACTAGAGGTTGTTGTTGCAAATGATTGGTTAGCGAATAAATATTCCAGTAAGCAAATTAATGTTATTGGAATTAGTTATGGCGGTTTTCTTGGATCACATTTATCGAACTACCGAAACATCAATAAATTAGTGCTTCGAGCTCCAGCTATTTACAAACCCCAAGAACTATATACAACATGGGAAAATCGGTTATTAGACGAGGATGCGTATGCTAGGCACATAAGACATTATCGTCAAAATAGTAATGAACTAGCTAAACACCCTTTATTAGTGGGGTCTAAACACCTTAACAAAAACACCCTTGTTGTTATACACGAAAACGATGAAATTGTACCAATCCAAACAACTGATGCATATATAAATGCTTTTAACGCTGATTCATATCTAGCAAAAAAATTCATCCACTCCACTACTTATAGCCCCGTAAGTGAGCAACAGCTAAGTAGCTACCGTGAATTTATTGCTAGTTGGCTTGTTAAAGAATCTTAATATAATAATATATTTTAAAATACTCTTATCTTAAAATAGATTAATCATTCATGATATAGTCTTATATATTATGCCAATTATTACTCCCAGGGGTGGTGGCAACGAAAAATTCAATGAACGGCTTATTAAAGCTGGTATTAAATTAATTTCAGAGGAAGATGCCAAATCACAAGACATAAGACCGGCTAGGATTGGCTTGCTAAACCTAATGCCCGCACCGGCCATGGAAGTAACCGAAATCCAATGGTTAAAGTGGATCGGTGGACAAAAACTACTGCAGATTGAACCAGTACTTATTAAGTTCGACAACGATAAACGGGAACGTCCTGGTTCTAGCAGACAAAAGGTTTTAAAAAGATATACCCCTTTTTCTGAAGTTGCCATTAAGGGGCTAGATGGCCTAATAGTAACTGGTGACAACCTAGAGATTCAGCAACATATAGGTTTTGCAAGTCGTGCCCCACTACCATTTGAAGATATTCGTTACTACGAACAACTTTGCAAAGTTATAGATTGGGCAGACGAAAATGTAGGGTCAACAATATATTCATGCTTGGGTGCTCACTTTGCATTGAATTATAAATATGGTCTACCTCGTGAAGTAGGAAAAGAAAAATTTTTTGGTGTTTATGAACACGAAAAAACTAACAACTTTAGTGATTTTACAACAGGAATGAATGACACTATAAAATCTCCTCATTCCCGATGGGGGAATATTGCAGTTGACGCAGTAAACAGCGCCGAAGAACTTAGGACACTAGCTATAAATTCTTACGTAGGGTGGTTAGCTATTGAAAGTAATAACCATGCAAACGGAAAAGATTTGTTCTTACAGGGTCACCCAGAATACGATGAATTTGATTTGCATATAGAATACCAAAGAGATAAGTCCGAGGGTCGATCGATACCCGAGAACTACTACAAAAATAATGACCCGAGAAAGGCCAATGTAGCCCTAAGCTGGCTAACAGATGCCCGTATATTACACGAAAATTGGATTGGGCAAGTTTACGCAAAATATTCTGATCCCGAAGATATTTAGGACTACTCCTAAAAAGTTATTAAACTCTAAATAGGATATAAGCTTGGATTAATATGGCGAGCATAAGAATCGTCTTCAATTAATGGTATATATTTATCACAATTAGTCATATTAACCCGTGCTAAGCCAAGTTCAACAATACGTAATATCATAGATTCGTAATCCATTTGCAAATTAATGTTGCAGGCATGTGTGAAATAACTAATAAAATCATTATGTGCAATGCCAGGAGTAAGGTTAGCTTCGATAAAATTTGCTACACCATTACTATCCATTCGAATATCTATTCGTCCATAATCGCGAGCCCCCAATACCCTATAAGCATCTTGTGCTAGTTTACTAACCTGTTTTTTTACAGCTATATCAGTAATTTTAATTGCCCTTTCATTATCTTCTTTTTTTACTGCGCTCCCCAATATCTTATCGCCCATATCATTTGGTTTTGTAATAATCTCCAATGGCATTACAGATAATTGAGCTTCATAGCCACTACCCATTAAACCCACAGTGAACTCACGACCTACTAAGTAAGCTTCCACCAAGGAATAAACCCCATATTTATCGTATATACTTTGCACTTTGTTTTTAAAAGATACATAATCACGAGCTATTGAATCAGGACCAATTCCTACTCCGCCACCCTGATTATGAGGTTTTATAAAAACCGGAAAATCAATTGGTAACTGTCGGGTATTCGTGAACTCTCCAGGTCTAGCAGTAAAAAATTTAGCAGTAGGTATTAAATTGCTCTGCATTAATAATTTAGCATCAGCTTTATTAAGGTCAAGTTCCATGGCGTTTTTTGAGGATCCACTATAATTGATACCGTTTTTGTCCAAATACTCAGACAACCAAATGTATTCATCTTTATCGCGTATTCGTTTTACTCCCAAAATCGCTAAATCTGGTTGCCTATTTACCAAATTTTCCAAATCGCCAATACTACCCACAGCGCACAAACTAACTTTTTGATAATACTTACTTAAAACTTCTTTTATCATCATGCCTGATTTAATTCCCATTGAACTAAAATGCACATCTTTTGCACGAACAATTTCAATACTTCTATTAATTTTTGTCATACTAATACAACCCTTCAAGAGCATGGTTAAAAACCTGCTAAGCTTAATTTATTCTTTTAGTAAGACTTCACTGGCTAATAGTTGTTAACTAATTTACGCCTAAAAACGATAGCCGAAATAATTATTTATCCAGTGCTCTGGAAATATGTATAAAACGGATAAAGAAACGAGAGTAACTTGCTAAATATATATTAACATTTTAAAGGATATAAGTCTAACTCCAAAGGTGCTGCCTTCCGCCTATATTTTTTATGGCACAGACTATTCCGTACAATGACTTTTAATATTATGTGAAAAATTGAAAAACTTATGCAAAATGTTTCTTCATTAAAACTTTGTAGACAAGCATTAGCTTTTTAATAAAATGTCTTTATAATTATTTTTAAAGGCTGGTATAGCTAGCTTTGAATAACAACGATTAAGGATTAATAATGGTCAATGAAAGTCTAAATGCGGCTAGAGTCCTAATGGGTGATAGCCTCGGTTTCCATATTATATTTGTATTATTTGGTTTAACACTACCTATCTTAGTCAGCTGGTTCGAGTTTATGGGTCTTAAAAATAAAGATCCGAAACTAATAAGTATTGCAAAGTTCTGGTCTAAGATAATGACCGTTCTGGTTATTGCAGGTGTTATTTCCGGAACAATTATTGCACTGCAAATGTCACTTGTCTGGCCAGGTATATTAAAGTTTGGTGGTGAAGTGATTGGCTTACCGTTTTTATTTGAAACATATGCTTTTCTTATTGAAGCAGTATTTTTGGCGCTATACATGGCAACTTGGAATAGCAAGAGATTTGCTGGTTGGAGGCACTGGGTCTTAAGTGTATTTGTAGTAATTGGAAGTACTTTAAGTGCCTATGCAATTACTAGCGTTAATGGTTTTATGAATTTACCCAAAGGGTTTGATTATATTGATGGAAAACTGGTAAATATTAATGTATGGGAAGCAATGTTTTCCCAAACTTCATTAGTTGAGTTTTTCCATTCGATGCCCGGATATTATGTTGCTGCAACATTACTAATTATTAGCCTGTATGCATTTAAATTGCTACGTGCAAAACCTGACCAAAGATCAGCCAATAAGTATAAATATGACTGGTTGGTTGTTCGTAAACTAATGATATTTACAGCAATGATGTTTGTACTTTCTGGAGTCACAGCAGATATTACTGGAAAATATCTTGCCAAACATGAACCATCAAAATTGGCTGCAATCGAGCTAAATTACAATACCAGAACAAATGCACCCTTACTTATTGGCGGTGTTGCGGGCGATAATCAATCTATAAACGGACCTTATTTTGAGATTCCTAGTGCACTGAGTTTTCTTGCCGGTAATTCAGCAAAAACAGAAGTAAAAGGTTTGAATGAATATAAAAATAGCGAACTTCCTCCGCTATATATTCATACTCTTTTTGATATTAAAATGACCATCATTACATTTTTAGCTTTATTATTTATAGCATATTTTACAATTAGCAAACTTCGACCAACTTGGCGAAATAGAAATTGGTTTCTAATACCTATAGCACTAACTAGTATTCTTGGAATAGTTATAGTGGAGCTAGGTTGGATGATGACAGAAATTGGACGACAACCTTGGGCTGTTCGTGGATACCTTACTACTAGCGAAGCCCTTACTAAAACAAATGACATCACGAATTTTGGGTATTTTTTCCCTATTTCATACTTGGTGCTATTTATAGTAACAATCCTTGCAGTTCGGAAAATCATTCAGGAGCAGTCTAAAAATGAAAAAAGGAGCACCAAATGATAGCTGTATATGCACTTTTCTTTATACCACTAATTATTTTTGTTTTAGCTTTTTTATATGAGACTTTCTTGAGCTTTAGAAGATTACAGAATATTAAAGTTGGCAAGCAGGGCTACGTACATGCAACATGGGAAGTAACCCATACGCTACTAGTATTTGCTCTTGTTGTACTTATTATGATGTTTACAAAATCAATAGATGCACTATCATCAACAATATTTGTAACTACATTTTTAGCAGCAGTTGCCCTAATTATTAGATCAATCTGCTATACATATATATTTTATGTTAGAAAATCACAAAAAACTTCCTGGGTAGATTGGTTATTCGCAGTAAGCCATGTAGTAGCTGCTTTATTTTTAGTTATAACTGTTATAAAAATAGTATGGTTTCTTGTCAAACAAAGCCCTGAAGCTAACTTACAATTTGTCCCAATGTTTATTCCCGGACTTATCTTGGTACTAGTTATATGTGCACTTCCAATGTTCTACTTATATTCTACGAAGGAATGACCGGTGGAGTATCGCTCTCAACAAACAAGGCAAGGCCAACATTTACTAAAATTAAAAATACAACCA
Source organism: uncultured Candidatus Saccharibacteria bacterium (assembly GCA_964477125.1). Lineage (GTDB taxonomy): Bacteria > Patescibacteriota > Saccharimonadia > Saccharimonadales > CAIOMD01 > DALYDK01. Next base: position 23,361 of record CAYZCZ010000007.1, read on the forward strand.
CTGAATAGGTCTTGATGCTCATTTTCTTACGACCTAAAAATAGTAGTACAAGAATTGCGACAAGAATTCCTAACTTTGATCCAACAATTGCCATATTCATAGTTTCCTCATTAGCCTGCAATAAGCCAACCAGCAATAGACCTGTCACTAACTGAGTTAAACCACTATGTAACATTAAGGGTGTAGTTTGTTTGACCTGACTTTTTACTTGGGCTAGACTACCACCCAATAGCCCTGCCATACCAATTAGGTGAACATATAATGTGATTGTAATTGCTGTTTCCATGAATAATATTTAAGCATAAACGATACCTAGTTCCTAACAAATCTATATATTTATGCTTAACTGTACATATGCCAAAATACATGACGTATGTTGAAAAAATTTTTAAAACAAAAGGTGGCAAAATTGTCATTTGGCAGTTCCCAAATATCCCAATAATTGTTTGGGGAGTAAGTTTGGTTATTACAAAAATTTTCAACGAAGGGACTATTCATACCCTAGCTAGCACAATATCTTTTGGGGCAATCTTTACCTGGGCCTATCTTGAAATTTTTCAGGGAGTGAACTATTTTAGACGGGCTTTGGGCATAGTTGTTTTAGCAGTGACTTTATTTGGAAAAATAAATACACTATAAAAAAAACTGCCGAAAAGCTATAATTTATAACAATGACAAAAATTGAATATCTTAGCCCCGATTTTGATCCAAACTTTAAACGTTCGGGAGCTAAACTAAACTGGTTAAGAGCGTCTGTATTGGGCGCAAATGATGGCATTGTCTCTATTGCAGGCTTAGTTGTGGGTGTAGCTGGTGCTACTGATTCCAGGAGTATTATATTAACTGCTGGTATAGCTGGTGTAGTAGCCGGAGCAATTTCTATGGCAGCTGGTGAATACGTTTCAGTTAGTAGCCAAAGAGATACCGAAAAAGCATATATTGAAAAAGAGCGTCAAGAACTACAAAACGACCCCGATGGTGAACTATTAGAATTAGCTAGTATTTATCAAGCTAAGGGTCTAAAAAAAGATACTGCCCTGAAAGTTGCCAAAGAGCTTACTGCCCATGACGTTTTCGCCGCCCACCTAGATGCTGAACTCAATATCGACCCTAATGACCTTACAAACCCATGGCATGCAGCAATTGCCTCGGCATTAGCCTTTCTGTCTGGGGCAATAATCCCAATGGTTGCAATCACCTTACCACCAAGTTCTATACGTGTACCAATCACCTTTGCTTCGGTCATATTAGCCCTAGCCATTACTGGTATCGTAAGTGCTCATGTGGGTGGAGCCAACAAATTAAAAGCTACATTAAGAGTAGTCCTTGGTGGTGCATTAGCTATGATAATAACCTATGGAATTGGTAAGCTTTTTGGCGTTAGTGGCATATAGTAACTAATAAATTAAAATTAAAACGCACCCCTATATAAATGACTAATTTGTAGCTGTTTAATTGTCAGTAATAAGCGTATAATCCAACTATTAACAGCTACCAGGCTACAAAGGAGTTTTATGGATGATCAAAATCAAGTGCCTACAAACGAAATAAGCAATGAAGTACCGACAAAAGACAGTCCAAAAAAACCGGTGACAAAAAAGAAAAGTAAAGTTGGCTTAATAATTGGAATTGTTGTTGCTGTACTTTTAGTTATTGGTTTACTAATTGGCTGGGGTGTTATGACGGTTATGAATACGGCCAATGCACCCGCCAAAACGAGTAGTGAATTAATCAGTGATATCCAGACAAATAAGTCTACTGAAGCATATAATTTGCTATCAAACGAAACCAAGTCTAACGTTACTCAAGAAGAATTCAGCCAACTCGTAAATCAAATCGGACCTATATTAAACGGTACCCCAAAGACGGTTAACAAACAAATTCAAACTAACAATGGCAAAACAACAGCGACAGTAACCTACGAAATCGCCGGTAGTGATAATAAAACCTACACAATCAAAGTAGACCTCGCTAAAAATGAAGGAGTTTGGCAAGTTGTAGAGTTTAATAGTACGGAAAAATAATTAAATAAGGAGTGTTAAGTGCTTGATGAAATAAATGCTTTAGCAAATGAAAACCAACTAGAGTTAACAAAAAAGGACAATGATATTAAGCTACATAAAGTTGTTGCTGAAAGAAAATCTTTTTTATCAAAGAAAAAGTTAGAGTATTCAGCAAGCATAAAAATTGATGACGACAATAAACAAGTATCTTTTACAGAAATGCTAAAAGAGTCTGGTTCAGGTTTATCTAGCGGTGGTGGTTATGATGATGGCATATCGCCTGGCTTTGGGTTTAAGGCAGGCTCTTATAAAGCCGGACCCGGTGGTATCTCTGGTAACATTGAAGAGCAGTCAAAATTATTTGGCAAAGACTATAACTACAGTTTTGACTATGCAAATATAAGAAATTCTATAAAAGAAATAGCCGAAAAAAATGATTATTCTTTTAAATATAGTATTTTCTAATTATTTATTAGCGATGATTGCTTGGGTGGGGAAATATATTTTTGCAAGTACCACAATACTAAGGCTACAATGGCTGTAATAATTGCGCTAGAAAATGTTAGTAAAACCCTATCCTCGCCAATATGAAACGCCTGGTTAGTTGCTCCTTTGGCCATTAATAGTACAAGCATAATAGTCATAAAGACTACGTAATATCTATACTTGGCTTTTAGCATATAGTAAATCATTAATACCATGCACACCAAAACACCAATTATAGCCATGCTTTTTGGCAAAATAGTAACCAGTATGAGCCCCCCCAAAGCACCTACTATAGTTCCTCCTATTCTTTCCCGCACTACCTGTATTGTTTCGTCTATCCCAGGTTTTAAGACAGAGCACAGGGTAAGTACCGCCCAGTACCCATGAGGCAAATTAAATTTTAAAATTATATAGGTAAACAGGCTAGACATAATAACAAGTGCAAATGTATTAATTTTTATTTGCAAAGAAGTAGCATGCTTTGGTGTTTGATGAATTTTTGCAAGAAATATAAGCCCTACACCCGCCAAACAGCCATATAATGACCATATACCTAAAGAAACTGCCAGCTGAGTGTGAGGAACACTACCAACAATTACGACAGCTATTGGTATTAAACGACCCATTCCAATTGCCCATCTGTCACTTAAGCCAGATACAAGCGATGCCAATGCGACCATTCCACAGACTACATAAATATTACCTTGCCAATAAGATGCCATGGCAACCAACAAAGACATTACAATGGTAACAATTATAATTCTTTTTAATGATACATATCTGGCATTTAAACCTGTAATTAAGCCAAATAGTATTAATGGAACTGCAAAATAGCCACCAATTAAATAACCAATAATAGTTAAAGATAAAATACAGCCGAATATTAGCAATGTGGGCTTAACAAGTTTAGTATTAATTAAATGTTTTTTCATAATAATATGCTAATAACGGTAAGTGTAGCAATAATACTATTAACCTGGAATAGGTTTCTTTAAATTAAAATAGCCCCTCTACAATAATGTAGCGAGGCTATAAAACTTTCTTGCTTAAATCTATCTCTACTGCTTATCGCTGTGCATCCCCCGGCCACCACCACGGTTACCAGGACCACCAGCTTCTGGCCCACCACCCATGACATACTTTTCGTCTATGCCATTATCTTTAGCCCATTTTTGTAAATCAGCACGCTTTTGCTCCATTGCCTTATGTCGCTCTTCCCTTGTCTTGTCTTTCATAGCTTCCATATTAGCTTTCATTTCGCTATGTTTGGCTGTAATCTTGTCAGCTTGAGCCTGAGTAATTTTGCCGTCCTTAACAAAAGTCGCTAATCTATCTGTAAATGCCTTTTCTCTATCTGCCATATGGCTAGCACGTTCTTCATCGAATACCTTTTGGACATCGTTCTTATTTAGGTTAAACTTTGAGGATAATTTATCAACAATTGAAGAATTATTATTAGATTGGGCGCTAGCTGTTGTAGCCATTACAGCCGGAACACCAAGCCCTAGGCCTACGGTTGCCATACTAGCTACAATTAATAAGTTCTTTTTCACTTTCAATACTCCTTTTTCAATTATTTATAGAAGCAAAGTTTGCACGCCCATTTATAAAACTGCTGTTTCCTAGACGTTTCTTTTCAAACCTGCTTACGAGTCATAAAAAATAGTTTTTTCACGACTAACGACATATTAATGGCTTAAACTTAGAAATTGCTTACGTCTTTGTTGTATAATGAGCTAAACAGATTAAAAAACATGCCAAAACAAACAATTGCCACACGTACAGTAAAAACAATAGAAAAAGACATTAACAGATCTGAAAAAAGAGCTGTAGCTATAACTAAGAGTTTTTTAAATTATAAAAAATACAATAGGGCATTACGGGTACTTGGACCGGGTCTTGTAACTGGAGCAGCAGATGATGATCCATCTGGTGTGGCAACATATTCACAGGCAGGAGCAATGTATGGGTTCGGGCTTCTTTGGGCCTTCCCCCTTAAGTATCCACTGTTACTGGCTGTCCAAGAAACATGTGCCAATATCGGTGCTGTTACCGGCAAAGGTTTAGCGGCAATTATAAAAGACCACTATAGTGCCAAGCTATTATATGCAGTTGTCGGCTTAGTAGTCATAGCCAATGTAATAAACATTGGAGCAGATATTGGCGCCATGGCATCTACGGCCCAACTTTTAGTTCCATTTTCTTATGCATCTTTAGCAATTATGTTTACGGCATTTATCGTACTTTTACAGATATTTGTAAAATATCGGACCTATGCCAAAATTCTTAAATGGTTGGCCATTGTACTGCTTGCTTACCCATTAACTGCAATTATGGTTGGAGTTGACTGGGGAGAGGCTATAAAAGCAACTTTTATTCCAAGCATGAAATTAGACAATGGTTCACTATATATGTTAGTAGCTATGCTGGGAACCACAATTTCACCATATCTATTTTTCTGGGACACATCTGAAACAGTTGAAGAAGAAATTCTACACAAACGAGTCGCGGCCAATGGCTTAAATCAGCCAAAAATAACGAAACACTTTATGAGAAAAATACGGTTAGACAATTTTGCTGGTATGACAATTGCTTTAGTTAGCGCTTGGTTTATTGTAGTGGCCTGCGCTTCAGCATTAAATGCGAATGGAATTACCGAAATAAACAGCGCTGCTGATGCAGCCAGGGCATTTGAACCTCTTCTGGCAAGCACTGGCCACTCTGGACTATGGGCCAAGATAGTTTTTTCAGTAGGCATAATAGGTATTGGGCTTTTAGCAGTCCCAGTACTAGCTGGTTCCTCGGCATATGCAATAAGCGAAGTTTTTGGCTGGCGAGAAGGTTTACACCGTAAATATAAGCGAGCAACGGGTTTTTATATTACTATTGCAGTCGCTACACTTATTGGCCTTGCCTTAAACTTTGTAGGTATCGACCCAATAAAAGCGTTAATATTCTCAGCAGTATTTAATGCGGTGGCGGCTGTTCCGCTACTATTTTTAATTGCTAGAATAGGTGCAAGAAAAGATATTATGGGTGAATATAAAAATAAAATGCTAGTCACGCTTTTTGTATGGCTAGCATTTATTGTTATGTCGGTTGCTTGTATTTTCTTACTATTTAGCTACTTATAGTAAAACCCATTCCAGTAATATCGTTTAGCCCACCAAGGTTAACAACATTTTTATAGCCGTTTTCTTCAAGTTGCTTCTTGGCTACAGTTGCCCTATTGCCACTTCGACAATAAATATAGATCGTAGAGTTCTTATCAACTTGTGGAAATTGCCCTTGGTCAATTAGAACTGAGTCAAAGTTCTCGGCAATTCTTACATGTCCTGCTTTGTATTCATCAGGTGTACGAACGTCATATAGCTTAGCCTTACCAGCATATACTTCATCTGTTATTTGCTGACTTTTATTACTCTGGGTTTGGCTACTGTTAGCTGACGAAGAAGTACTTGTTGGCCTATTGTTTGTTACAAAAAAAGCAATAATACCTAGCCCTAAAATGCTAAATATTACAATGGCCAATATAGATTTACTCATTAAGACAGCAAAGCCTGTTGAAGCGAATTTATATCGAATCCTAAGATTGCTTTTTCCTGACCTTTGCCATTATTTATAACAGTAAAAGGTACACCCATCTGGCCACTTTTAGTAACCATTTCTTGGGCTGCATCATGGTCTGTATCAACTCGTTTTTCGATATATTTAATATTAAAATCATCTAAATATTTTTTTAACATACGGCAGTATCCACAACTTGCGGTTGTATAAACTGTTATTGTTCTATCCATATTCTACCTTTCTTATTGTAAATTGTTTACAATTGTATAATACACACATTTAGTGTATAGTGCAAATATGAATAACAAATTAAGAATGACCCCCCAGACTATAGCTGTATTGTCGGCTACTCGGCAACTAGGACATGGAACTAACCATACTATTCTTATGGAAGTTAGGAAGTTATTGCCAGAATTAACAGCTACTACTGTGCACCGAATTACAAACCGGCTAATAGCCAATAAAATTCTCGCATATGGGCCAGAATTACACGGTGTTAGATTAGTGGACGCCAACACCATTCCGCACGATCATTTCATGTGTAGTGGCTGTAATGGTATCAAAGATATCAAAATAAACCCCCAAATAAGGTTGTCAATAAAAAAAGAAGCTGGGATAAAGGTAGTGCCCAAGACACTAACTATATACGGCGATTGCGATACATGTATCTAAAAAAGTTTTAATTGCTAACGATAGCTACTTTGAGTTACCCAGTCTTCTTGTTTAATAGCAATTTTACAAACTTGACAACGTTCTTCTTTGTTTCCAGATCTTAACCAATACTTGGTGCCGTTATACCAACCAGCAATATCATGATAAGCTGTTAAATCTGCAACAATACGAATAATTCCGCCAATAATACCCGAAATAACTATGTTCCTGTATTGAAAAATAGCCCACGATTTGCCAACTGGCACAACTGAAGCTGGTACTAAAGGTCGGTAAATGGGTGTTCGAAGTTGACCTTCAAGCCTTTTTGCTATGTCCCTGGCAACATATTTAGCGTTGTGAACAGCAGTCAAACCAAGCCCACTATAGGGAGTATCGGCATTATCACCAATAACGTAAGTATACCTATCAACCTGCATACGATCATCGACAATGACCTTGCCTTTTTTATTTAAAGAAAACTGGGTATGGTTTGCTTTAAAGAATGGATTGTTACTTGTTCCGGCTGTCCACACCACAGTATGGGTAGGAATACTTTTACCGTTATACTGCAAAGAGTCGGCCGTTTCCGAACCTACCCTAGAATTTAAATGAACTTTTATACCTAACTTATGAAGCCTTTTTAGCACTTTCTTAGATACACTAGCATTGCTAAGAGGTAGCACTCTATGAGAAGCTTCGACAAGCTCAATATTTATCGATTTTTTTCGTAAACTATGGCGCCTAGCCACACGTTTTAAGTAAGAGGCTAAGGCTGCCGAAAGTTCAATGCCAGTAGGTCCAGCACCGACAATAACATAATTTTTATCTGGTGAATTTTCATCAATTAACTCGTGGTGTAGATGGGCACGAAAACGGTGTAATTCGTGTGGTGATTTTATACCGTAGCAAAGTTCTTTCAGTCCTGGGATATCATAATAATTTGTAATATTTCCAAGTGCAAGAACAACAATATCGTAATGTAGCTCCTGACCACCCTCTAAAGTAATAATTTTTTTTGACCGATTAATATGAGTTGTTTTTGCTTTTACAAATTTTAAACTTTCAATGTCTTCGGTTAGTTCAGAAATGGGAATTATTGCTTCTTTTTCACGATAACCTGTAGCAACCCTATACAATGCCGCACTATACCTAAAATTCTGCTGGTCTGAAACTAGAGTAATTCTTATTTTTTCTTTCGGGATTTTTTTAAGTTTGCGGGCCAAGGCTATCCCAGCCCAGCCACCGCCCACGATGACTACGTGCTTTCTTAACATAAGCAATATTGTATCAGAATTAATGAGGTGATACTATGTTTCCTAATGAATCATTTACAACAAAAATTAAAACAAATTATAAAAGGTGAAGTAGAGTCCGACTTTAACTCACGCGAATTTTATAGCCATGACGCTAGCATGTTTGAGCTTGTACCAGAAGTAGTTGTGTTTCCTAAAGATAGTGAAGACTTGCAAAACTTGGTAAAATTCGTAGCAAATAATAAAGATATAATGCCACATTTATCCATTACTCCTCGTAGCGCTGGTACTGATATGTCCGGTGGTGCCATTGGTGAATCTATAGTAGTAGATTTTATGAGATATTTTAATAAAGTAAGTAGCGTTACAAAAGATAAAGCCATTTCGCAACCAGGTGTATTCTACCGAGATTTTGAGCTTGAAACTCTTAAAAAGCACGCCCTATTCCCCAGCTATCCAGCCAGTAAAGACCTTTGTGCAATTGGTGGAATAATAGCTAATAATGCCGGCGGAGAAAAATCGCTCCAATTTGGTAAGACGGAAGATTATGTTAATGAGCTGAAAGTTATTTTTGCAGATGGAAATGAATACATCGTTAAACCATTAAACAAGCAGGACCTTGAGAAAAAAATAGCCCAAAAAGACTATGAGGGTAATATTTATAAAAAAATATTCGAACTGGTTGATAATAATTATCAGACAATAAAAAGTGCCAAGCCAGGCGTCAGTAAAGATTCAACAGGTTATCATTTATGGAATGTTTGGGACCGTGAAACAGGCATTTTTGATTTAACAAGATTAGTAGTTGGATCACAAGGCACATTAGGGTTAGTGACCGAAATGAACCTAAGGCTTGTACCAGCGCCAAAGCATTCTGGCACATTAGTAATTTTCTTAAGGGAAATGGATGATCTAGGAATGCTAATAAATAAAGTGATGGAGAATGACCCTGCAACCTTCGAAGGATTCGATAACCATACATTAATGCTTAGCTTTAAGCTTTTCTTTTATTTCCATAAAACTTTAGGTTGGCCAGCAACAATTAAACTTGCCTTCCAACTAATCCCCGACGCCTTAATGCTTTTCCGCGGTATACCAAAAATGGTACTTCTTGTAGAGTTTAACGGAGATACGGAAGCAGAGGTAGCACATAAAGTCCATCAAATGAGACAAGATCTCAGGCTATTCAAACATGATGCATTATTCGAAGAAGATGAAAATGAGCTAAAAGCAAAGAAGTTTTGGATTATGCGCCGTCAAAGCTTTCAATTACTCCGAAGTAAAGTCAAGGACAAACACACAGCCCCATTTATGGATGACTTAGTTGTGCCACCAGAGGTTCTACCAAAGTTTTTGCCTGAAGTAAGGGCAATAATTAATAAATATAAAATGCTGGCTACTATTGCAGGCCATATGGGTGATGGCAACTTCCATATTATTCCGCTTATGAAAATAGAGGATCCTAAAGAAAAAGCCAAGTTAGAACCTGCCATGAAGGAAATAAATGCTTTGGTCATGAAATACCACGGTAGCCTAAGTGGCGAACATAACGATGGTATGATACGAGGCCCATGGCTGGAAACTATGTACGGGCCTGAGGTCTTTGATTATTTTAAACAAGTTAAAGAAATATTTGATCCTAAAAACATATTTAACCCAAATAAAAAGACAGATAGTGACTGGAAATTTAGCATGAAGCATCTAAGGGAACATTTCTAGCTTTGTGTTATACTTGTGCTTACGTTAACAATTTTAATATCACGAGTACGGCGAGAGAACTAGCTCTATGACCCGTCGGCAACCATCCTATTAACGGAAAGGTGCCCCTTCTGGACCGATCTATCGGAAAGATATGCAATATTTAAGGCAATAAAGCCCTTCTTGCGCAGTATTCGTGAAAACAAGAGGGGATTTTTTTATGCCGAAAACAAACCAACTAAGAGTCAGTGAATCTGTTTGCGCTGGTCATCCAGACAAATTAGCCGACCAAATTAGTGACGCAATATTAGACGAAGCACTTAAACAAGATAAGCACGCCCACGTTGCCGCCGAGACTTTAGTAGCTAATAATCTAATTGTATTAGCTGGCGAAATAACTACCACAGCAAAACTAAACTATGAAGACATAGCAAGACAGGTAGTCCGTGAAAATGGTTACATTTATCCGGAATGGGGTTTTAGTGACAAGTCCATAATTAAGCTTGCCCTGCACCAACAATCGCCCGAAATTGCCGTTGGGGTTGGTGATGATGATAGTGGCGCTGGTGATCAAGGTCTCATGTATGGTTACGCCTGCAATGAAACAAATAATTATATGCCCTTAGCCATTACAATAGCGCATGCATTGGTAGAAAATATTGATACTGTTCGCAAAAATAATACAATCCCATTTTTAAGACCCGACGGCAAATCTCAAGTTGTAGTTCGCTATGAGAATAATTTGCCTGTCGCGATAGACCATATTACTATCGCAGTGCCCCACTCTGAAGATGTCAAACTTTCAGTAGTTCAGGCAGAGATAATACAAAAGGTTATTAGGCCCGTTGTAGAATCTTTTGACCTAAGCGTACCAAAAAA
>CAYZCZ010000007.1:33997-37317 GCA_964477125.1 uncultured Candidatus Saccharibacteria bacterium
AAAGATATCGAGACTTTTGGAACTGCAAAAGTATCGGCTGAAGAAATACGAAAATTTGCCGATAAGCTCATAGACTGTTCGGTCATAGGTATTATTAGTAGTCTAGACCTAAAGCGCCCTATTTATAGCAGTACGTCAGTATATGGCCACTTTGGTAAACCAAATTTGCCTTGGGAAAAAATAGTCAAATAAGCCAACGACAATGTATAATTAACGCTAAAGCTTATAGTTAATAGCTTTTTTAATAGGAGATTTAGATTGAAAAATATAAAATTATCATTATTAGCCCTGGCTATCGTAGGTATAGCACTTATATTACCATCAGTTACTACTCGTGCTATTGAAGGGCAAGAAGTACAAAATACGGAAATGAGCGAGCAGCAAAAAAAAGAGCTCGAAGCCATTAAAAAAAGAGCTGAGCAGAAGAAAGAAGATGCCCAGCGACAAGCCGAGCAAAAAAGAGAAGATTTTAAACAGCAGGCTGAAATTAAAAGAGAAACTGCTAAGAATAGGGCCGAAGAACTTTTATCGCAAAAAAAGGCTTCTATAAAACAGAGAACAGAGGATGAAAAACAAAAATCCTGCGAACAAATATCTAGCAATTTGAGCAAAAAACTCGCTAATGGTAGTTCTAGGGCAGAAAAACACAAAACTCTTTTCGACAATCACCTTACCAAAATTGAAGAATTTAATGCAAATAAAAAATTGACAGTAGCCAACTACGATACACTACTTGCTACTGCACAAACAGCACAAGCACAAGCACAGGCATCAATAGATAGCCTTAAATCATTCACTCCAAAAGTAGACTGCACAAACCTAGGGGCAACAACAAATAACGTAGCCGGTTACCAAGTAGCTATTGGAGATGTTAAATCTGACCTTAATAACTACCGAACAGCCATAAAAAACCTATTAACCGCAGTGAAACAAGCGTACGAGGCTAGTGAGACAGAAAGTGGAGCATCAAACTAAATTATGAATAATTTTAATAATCAAAAAGGTTTTTCAGTACTAGTTACCCTGCTAGTGGTAGTTGTCATTGGCGCAGTTGGATTCGCAGGCTGGCAAGTATATTCTAAGCAACAAACCAACAAAGATTCAGCCACACAAACACAGGTACCCAGTAATGCATCACCTACTTTAAACAATGCTCAAGATGTTGATAATGCTCAGAAAAACTTAGATAACGCAAACATAAATTCAGATCTTGACTCTTCGTCAATAGACAATGATTTAAATAGCATTCTTTAAGCAAGCAGTGCTACTATTTATACTGTGAGAAATTTATTAAATAATAACTATGTAAAAATATTCACAAATAATATTCATTATGTTATTTGGTTTATTGCAATTGGGTGCTTATTTGGTAGCTTATACTTTAGTGAAATAGTAGGACTAATACCTTGTACTTTGTGTTGGTGGCTCAGAATATTCCTTTATCCACTAGCTTTTATTTCTTCTGTTGCAATTGTACGCAAAGAAACCAGTATTTTACCCTATTACGTTTTACCACTAGCTATACCAGCAGCACTTTTAAGTTTTTACCATAGCTTGCTACAATGGGGTGTTATAAAAGAAACTATTACTATTTGCTCTGCTCAATCTGCGGTTCCGTGCGATAAGCCTGATTTTCTTTTGCTAGGATTTATCACTATACCTTTTTTGGGTTTTATAAGCTCCCTAGCGCTGGTTGCACTTAGCTTTTTACAGATTTATTTACAGAAGAACCATCAGTAGTTGAAGATTTTCTAATTGTATTAACATAGACATCTATTGTAGTAACGATAACTATCATTATTACTGGTCCAATGACAATTCCTAGAAAACCAAACATTGCGATGCCTGCAAAGACTGAAATTAGCAACAAAGCCGAATCTAATCTAGCAGAGTTTGGCACGAACCTAGGACGTAAGAAATTGTCTTCATTAGTAACTATTAAAATGTGTCCGAGTATCAGCACTAAGCCTTCCCACACATGACCGGTAAGTAGCATGATGACACCTATTGGCAATACTATTATGCCTCCACCCAGGGGTATTATTGACAAGAAAGTCAACAGTACAAACCAAAATATAAAGAAATCAAAACCTACGATTTTTAGTAATAAAGCATCAGTTAAGCCCTGAACAACGGCAATAGCAAACTGACCCTTTACCATTGCAGAAGTCATAGCACCCATTTTTGCTAAATAATGATCGGTAATTTTGTCACCTAGAGGGTTAAGGTTCCGTATAAGCTTTAGTATAGAATCTTGCTTTTTTAGAAAAGCTAAAAATACATATATAAATATAATGGATTTAGTAACCAAAGCTCCCAAACCACCAGCTAGACTACTCAAGTGAGAGACGGCTGTCTTTAAAAATTCTGAAGCATTGGTTTTTAGCCACTCTGTAATTTGTGAAATCTGTATAGTGTCTGGTCCTACATTTGGGATGTTGTCTAGCTGGCGGTTAATTCCGTCGATTAGATTAACAATAGTATTGTAAATCCCACTGCTGTTGGTTGAAGCTTCCTTAATCATAGTGCTTAGCTGTAGAGCTTGTTCAACAGTAATGGCTATCACTATTCCCAAGGGGATTGTAATAGTGAAAACTACAGCCAAAAAAGTCAAGCCCGAAGAAAGGCCTTTTTTATTTCCAGTTTTTTTAAGTATCCATTTGTACACTGGGTTAAATAGAAAAGCCAGAATTGCCGCGAACGCTATTAGAACAAAATAGTCACGAATAAAGTAAGCACCGAATAAAATTGCTACTAACATCGCTATCGATAGTACTTTTAAAGTTTTTTTATCTAATTTATCCAATTTCATAGGTTGCCCTTTAATATTTATAGCCGTAAGTATGACATTATTTATAATATATGCAATATTACAGATTGACAATTATATATATTGTGTAATAATTACATTAAAGATTCAAGTATAGGAGTATTATTATGGCAAAGTCATCTAAATCTAAAGTTGATCCGAAAAAATCTAAAGCTAAATTAGATAAATCATTGCAACCGGTTGATGCTTCTATGCTAAATAAAAGAATTGCTGAATTAGAAGAAGAAGTCACGAGGCTAGAGCAAAAGCAAAGCAAAAAATATAGTATAAAAAAGTTCTTTAAGAGTTTTGCTGTTGTCGTTCTTGTATCTTTAGCTATAGTATCCCTATTTTTGCTTAACTTTTCCTTTTGGGTAAAGCATACAATTATGGATAATGAACAGTTTGTAGCAACAACTTCACCTATTATTAAGAACTCTGATGTTCAAAAAGCTATAAGCTATGATTTATCAGAACAGATCTTTGCAAAAGTGAATATTGAACAAATACT
>CAYZCZ010000008.1:0-29672 GCA_964477125.1 uncultured Candidatus Saccharibacteria bacterium
CGGCTCAGGAAATAAACACTAGTGGTGGTACAGCTGAACTAATAAACTTCCCAGCTTATTTGTACTTTGCAAAGCCTTATTTGTTAGATGATGGTGCTAAAAAATATAATAGCTCATATATTGCTCCTCCAAGATTATAGTTCTACCCCATATTATTTTTATATAAAATAGTTTGGCAATATAGCTCTTATGCTTTACAATTATTCTCATGAGCGTCATAAGTGGCGTCAAGGACTTTTTTGGCCTAGATATTGGAACTTCGGCAATACGCCTAGTCCAGTTGAAGGGGAGTGGGCCCGTAAAAGCATTAGCTAAGTACGCGCTTGTCCCTGTAGAGCAAAAATTAGTTTTATCTGACGCAAAAGCCGATCAACAAAAAGTTGCCCAAATAATAAAAGATTTGGTATCTAAAAGCGGGGTCACAACCCGTAATGTTGCTGTTGGTTTACCAAGTAATCGTATATTTACCACCGTAGTTGATATTGAGCGCCTTAGTGGCTCGGAACTTGGCAAAACAATACATTACCAAGCAGATACTTTAATACCAACTCCTATAGATGAAAGTAAAGTAGACTGGGCATTATTAGGTGATAGCCCAGTAGATCAAAATAAGCTAGAAGTTTTGCTTAGTAGTGTACCAAACGAATATATCGAAACAAGGCTAGACATGCTAGAAGGCATAGGGTTAAACGTAATAGCATTTGAACCAGATGCTTTATCAATTGCTAGGGCCCTTATTGGCAATGGTCAAACTACACCTCAAATGGTTATAGATATGGGCTTAATGACAACAGATATTGTTATTTCTGTAGCTGGTGGCCCACGACTAACTAGGTCAATACCAACTGGTAGTGATGCTATCTTAAAAGCAGCAAGTCAAAACTTAAATGTAGATGAAAAACAAGCTGAGCAATTTGTGAATAAGTTTGGCTTAAGTAAAGACAAACTAGAAGGTCAAATCTATAAAAGCATCATTGGCGTAGTAGATATACTTGTTAATGAACTAGAAAAATCAATTAAGTTTTACAGTACGCGTTACCCCAATGCGCCCTTAGACCGCATAATAGTTACTGGTGCTGCAAGTACATTACCAGAATTTCCATTGTATTTGGCTAACAAGTTTGGTGTAAATATAGAAATAGGTAATGCATGGCGTAATGTGACATTCCCTGAATCACGCCAAAATGACCTAATGTCAGTATCTAGTCACTTTGGTGTGGCCGCCGGCTTAGCAGAGAGGATAGAATAATGGCTATTCAACTTAATTTATTACCAGATGTTAAGGCCCAGTACATTAAATCTGAGCGCACTAGGCGTACTGCTATAGCTATATCTTTAGTTGTTATAGTCGCTAGTTTTGGTTTGGTTGCACTAATGGCCAGTGTTGTATATGGTGCTCAAAAACTTGCATTGGCAAGTTCAAACAAAAAAATAGACCAACTTTCCAAAGAACTAAAAAACACTAAAGATATTGAAAAAATGCTAACTGTACAATCCCAACTGGGTAGTTTAGACACATTGCATAATGGTAAAAAAGTAAATAGTAGGTTGTTTACATACTTAACCCAAATCGTTCCAAGCAACGTGCAGTTATCTTCTGTGAAAGTCAATTTAGAGGATAACACTGCTATTATTACTGGTACATCAGATAATTTACAGTCTAATAACGTATTCGTAGATACCTTAAAGTTTACCAAGTATCAAGTAGAGGGTAACCAAGATCAACCTCAAGCATTCAGCGATGTGGTGTTAACTACGTTTAGCCGTGACGATAAAGGGGCAAGTTTTACTATTAACCTTAGCTATGACCCTGCATTATTTAACACTTCATCTACCGGCGTAAAATTAATACTTAAAGAAGGTGTGACCACTAGGCAGGATCAGCCAAGCACCTTATTTAATAAACCAGCAGAGGCTAAACAATAATGGCAAAATTTAACACAGATAATTTTAGGCTTTCTACTAAAAGGCTTCAAATAGAAAAATCTAATACTAAGGTTTTAATTGCTATAAGTGTGGCGGTGGTCTTTTTAGTGTTCTCGTTAGTTGCTACACAGGCATTATATAAGCAATTAAAATATCAGAATAAAGTCATTGGTTTACGCAACCAAGCAGTTAAGCAATTAGAAAAAAATATTTCCGCAACCAAAGAACTAGAAGCACAGTATATTGCATTTGATACTTCACCTGAATCAATTATTGGTAACTCCGACTCGAATTCAAAAGTAGTGCTAAACTCGTTACCAAGTAAATATGACTTTCCAGCCTTGGCAACTAGCTTAGAAGGTTTATTAAATACTAGTGGTGTTACTATAAGCTCAATTACAGGAACAGACGATCAAGTAACAGCCGAGCAAAGTAGTACAAGTCCTAAACCTACGGAAATTCCTTTTACGGTTTCCGCTAAAGGGTCATATGCTTCTGTACAAACACTTATTAAGAATATTGAAAGGTCTACAAGACCTATTAAAATTAATACTATCAACTTTACTGGAACCGATAACGACATAAGTGTAGAGATTACGGGAGTGACTTATTATCAACCACTAAAAATGATAGATCTTAATAAAAAAGTTGTTGCAGGTACTGCCAAGAAAGAAGTTAAAACAACTCAGAAAGATACAAAGGCTAAGCAGTAATGAAAAAGAATGACATTGCAATTATAGTTGGTGTGGCAATTGTGGCTGGTATATTTAGTTATGCAGTAGCTAGCTTTATATTTGGTGGTGATAAACAATATAAGTTAGATACACCAGAAGTTCAGGCAATTACCGCTGATTTTCAATCACCAGATAAGAAATATTTTAATAAAGAATCACTAGATCTTACCAAAGATATTACTGTTCAAATAAATACCAATAATCAGCCGTTCAATCAAAAATCAAATCAGTAGATAACTAAGGGGGCATACCATGAGTGTATTAATGGAAAATACCCAAAAACTTGTAGAGAATTTACTGGTTAAAAACGGCCTTATTTCTGATGATGACTTAGTCAAGGTACACAAGTTGGCTAATGCCGATGGTGAGCCTTTCATGGCAACCCTAGTTAATAGGGAATACATTAACCAAGAAGATCTTACAAAAACTATTGCTCAGGCAACGAAAGTTCCATATGTAAATTTATCTGGTGCAAAAGTTAATCCCAAGGTTTTAGGGCTATTACCGCAAGAAGTTGCTGAAAGGTATATGGCCGTTCCCCTAGGTGAAATGGAAAAACGTTTAGTCGTTGCAATGTTAGATGCCGACAATGTGCAAGCGGTAGATTTTTTGTCTAATCGTATAGGCAGGCCGTTAAAAGTGTATTTGGCCAGCCAAGATGGCATAGAGCAGGTTCTAAGGCAATATCGGCTAGATGTTTCTAAAGATGTTAAGGCCGCACTAGGCCGTAAAGAAAGTACTGGTAATGCAGAGGATGATGCCGCCATAGCGGAGGCCAAAAAACAAGCCAGTCAAAAAGACACAATTAAAAGCATTGTCCAAGATTCACCGATTAGCAAAGCTTTGTCGGCAATATTAGAATACGCTGCCAAAAGCAGAGCCAGCGATATACATATAGAACCATTAGAAAAAGAATTAAAAATTAGATGTCGAATAGATGGGGTTCTGCGTGAAATAATGAAGTTACCCAAAGAAACTGAACCACCACTCATTTCTCGTATTAAAATTCTATCTAACTTAAAAATAGATGAACATCGTATACCTCAAGATGGCCAGTTTACGGTACTAGTTGGTAATAACCCTATTGATTTGCGTATTGCCATTAGCCCGGTTGTTTGGGGTGAGCAGTGCGTTATTAGGTTGCTAGATAAAAGTGGTACGAGTTTAAAGCTAGAAGACATGGGTTATAGCGGTAGGGCACTTAGAACCATAAGAACAGGCATGAAAAACCCCAACGGTATGATACTTACCTCTGGCCCAACTGGTTCAGGTAAAAGTACTAGCCTATATGCACTAATTCAAGAAATTAAAAGTGATGATATTAATATTGTTACCCTAGAAGACCCTGTAGAATACAAAATGGATGGTATAAATCAAATACAAGTTAATGCTGATGTTGGTTTAACTTTTGCAACTGGCTTACGTAGCATTTTGCGTCAGGACCCCGATGTAGTCATGGTTGGTGAAATTCGTGACAAAGAAACGGCTATGCTTGCCGTACAGGCCGCGTTAACAGGGCATTTAGTGCTTAGCACGCTACACACCAACAGTGCCGCCGGTATATTGCCAAGGCTTCTAGATATGGACATAGAGCCATTCTTAATAGCTAGCACTGTTCGTACTGTAATTGGCCAGCGTTTAGTGCGACGTATTGGGCCAAAAAATGAGCAATACGAGGCCAGCCAGGCAGATACTGAAGGTATACATAAAACTTTGGCAAATTTGCTACCCGAAACTAATGAAGAAGCCGAAAAAGCTAAGGAAGATCTAGGTTTTAGTGGAGAAAATTTGCCAACCATAGGGCAAAGCGCTTATACTTTAACTAAGGGCTTAGATACTCCAGATACGCCAGGGGGCTATAAGGGTAGAATGGGCTTGTATGAAGTCTTTAATATAACCGAAGATATTCAAGATTTAATAATCAAACGAGCAACCAGTGCCGAAATACAAGACGCCGCCAAAGCCCAGGGCATGATAACTATGAGGCAAGACGGTTACTTAAAAGCATTAGGTGGAAAAACAACATTAAACGAGGTGAACCGAGTTGCCTCATCGGAAAGCGCATAAATAACTAGGGTGGGAAAATTAATATGAGCACACAACCAAGAATAGAAATATTATTAGAAGAAGTAGTAAAGCAAAATGCCAGTGATTTGCATTTACAGGTTAGTTTACCACCAATGCTTAGGGTGGATGGTGCATTAAAGGCGGTTAGTGGGGCAGACGTATTAACAGAAGAAGTAGTAGAATCTTTAATTTTTGCTATCTTGGATGACGATCAGAAACAAATATTACTAAAAGATAAAGAATTTGACTTTAGTTTTGCATTTGGTGACCTAGGTCGTTTTCGTGTCAACGCGTTCCACGAACGTGGTAACTTGGCCGCCGCCCTAAGGCTTATTCCTACCGAAATTACAACTATCGAACAGCTTGGTTTGCCACAGGTAGTTAACAAATTTGCCGAATACCCACGTGGTTTAGTGCTTGTAACTGGCCCAACTGGCTCCGGTAAGTCAACTACATTGGCCGCATTGGTTCATAAAATAAACCACGAGCGTGCCGAGCATATTATTACTATCGAAGACCCTATTGAGTTTACACATAAGAGTGTTAAAAGCGTTATAGTTCAGCGTGAGGTTCATTACGATACATTTAGTTTCTCTGCCGCGTTAAGGTCTAGCTTGCGTGAAGATCCAGATGTTGTACTTATTGGTGAAATGCGTGACCTAGAAACAATTGCCGCAGCCATTACCATTGCCGAAACAGGCCACCTTGTCTTTGCCACACTACATACTAACAGCGCCGCCCAAAGCATCGACCGTATGATAGATGTATTTCCACCGCATCAACAACCACAAATTCGCTCACAGTTAAGTAATATTTTAATGGCCATTTGTTCACAGCGCCTAATACCGTCTATTGGTGGGGGCAGAGTAGCCTCTGCGGAAATACTTATTGGTACACCTGCAGTACGTAATATTATTCGTGAAGGCAAAAGCCATCAGCTAGATGCAGTGATACAAACAGGTGGAGAATACGGCATGCAAAGTATGGATAAAACCTTGGTTAACCTTATCCATGGCGGAACAATTACATATGATGAAGCCCGAAACTACGCCGTAGACTTAGAAGAGCTAGATAGGTTAATGCGAGGTTAATTATGCTAAGTTTTGCTTATACAGCTCGTAACCCGGCAACAGGCCAAAAAGTTAACGCCATTGTTCAGGCAGATAGCGAACGTGCCGCCGCCAAGCTTATTAAAGAACAAGGCCTTGCCCCTATAGATATTACTCTGCAAAACAAAGAAAAAACAGGTTTCTTTAAAAAGGTAAAAACTAAAGATAAAATATTATTTGCTCGCCAGCTGAGTACTCTTATAAATGCTGGTTTACCACTAGTACAAAGCCTGCGTTCTGTACAAAAAACTACTGCATCCAAAGCTATGCAGGCGACAATTTCTGAATTGATAAGTGATGTAGAGGCCGGAACAGCTTTTTCTAAAGCATTAGAGAAACACCCTAATGTATTTAACACTATTTTTATAAATTTGGTGGGTGCAGGTGAAATATCAGGTACCCTAGACTCTTCTTTAGAACGTTTGGCTAATCAGCAAGAAAAGGATGCTGAAATTATCAGTAAAGTTCGTGGGGCAATGGTATACCCAGCGGTAGTTATTGTGGTCATGATAGCAGTTGTTAGTTTTATGCTTGTTTCTGTATTGCCACAAGTAAAAGTTTTGTACGACGGCTTGCCAGGTGCAAAACTACCACTTTTAACCACCATATTACTTGGTATGTCTACTATCATTACTAAATTTTGGTGGGTATTTGCTATTTTACTTGTATTAGTTATTGTTTTTGGCAGTAAATGGAT
This sequence comes from uncultured Candidatus Saccharibacteria bacterium, assembly GCA_964477125.1. Classification (GTDB taxonomy): domain Bacteria; phylum Patescibacteriota; class Saccharimonadia; order Saccharimonadales; family CAIOMD01; genus DALYDK01. The sequence goes on from CAYZCZ010000008.1 coordinate 6,534, forward strand.
ACGAACAGCTGGTGGTAAACGATACATAGACGGTGTCAAAATGCATGCACCAGCCATAGGCCCATTATTTATGAAAATGTATATGGCTAGGTTTGCGCGTACTGGGTCAACACTAGTTGCTAGCGGTGTGCCACTTTTGCAAATGCTAGATATCACTGGCAAATCGGTGAATAATGTTTACATTGAAGACTCTATTCAAAAGGCAATTGTGCAGGTAAAAGGTGGTAAAAGTTTAGCAGATAGCCTAGAAGGTGACCCAAACTTTTTAGAACTAGTACCAAATATGCTACGTATTGGCGAGCAAAGTGGTTCGGTAGAAGAAATGATGAGCCGTACAGCCGACTACTATGAAAAAGAGGTAGACCAACAAATTAAAACCATAAATACTATCATTGAACCAGCTTTAATGATAGTGCTAGGCATAGTCGCCTTAATTATCGTAGCCGCTGTACTTATGCCTATTTACAGTCTTGCCGGTAAAGACCTTACAAAGGGGGGGTAGTGTATATTAATAAAAGCTTGTGTTTACAATTTTTGTTTGTTAATATTACTTCGTATAGCATAAACATAAAGTTACACTGAATTATATACAGGTAACAAAGAAAGGGCACCCTAAAAATGCTTAAAAAATCAAACCAAAAAGGCTTCTCCATTATTGAAGTTCTTATTGTACTGGCAATTGCTGGTTTAATAATGTTAATTGTCTTCTTGGCAGTACCAGCCCTAAGAAGAAATAGTGCTAATACTGGTAGAGAAAATGATGCTTCTAAAATATCTGCAGCAGTTCAAGATTGTCTAACAAACCATAACGGCTTGGCAACTAGTTGTGCTTCAGTTGGCGCAAGCACCGTAGATGTCACCGGCATGAGTCAATTAAATAATCCTACTTTTGTAGCTGTAGGAGCGGCTGGTACTCCTGCGAGTTTGGCTGCAGGCACGGACACAGATGCGGCAGCTGCAGTAGTTTCTTATAAAGCTAAATGTGCGACAGATGGAACTGGTGTTGCTATCGTAAGCACAAATGCACGAGATTTTATCGTGCAGTTTAACAAAAAATCTTCGGGTGGTGTTATCCTACAGTGTATTGGTAGCTAAGCATAGTACTATTTCAGATAAAATTGCTACTAAGAAATTAGTGGCAATTTTACTTTTAACGCATATGTTTATACCTGATATAATAATCTAAGTATGATTACTGTAAATTTAATGATATTAACTACTTTACTTGGCCTTATACTTGGTAGCTTTATAAACGCTTGGGTATGGCGCCTTAGCAAGCAAATAGATGACGAAGGCGAGCCAAAAAAGCTTACAGCTAAGCAAAAAAAAGAACTAAGCATTGTTACCGCAAGATCTATGTGCCCAAATTGTAAACACGAGCTAGCAGTTTTAGATCTAATACCTATTTTTAGTTGGATATTTTTAGTTGGAAAATGTAGGTATTGTAAAAAACCAATTAGTAAACAATACCCAGCAGTAGAGCTAACGACTGCTATATTATTTGGGTTGTCTTACTATTTTTGGGTTTTTAACTACAATTGGCAATATGTGGCATTTGCTACATGGTTAGCTTGTTTGGTAGGGTTAGTAGCACTAGCAGTTTATGACATCAAGTTTATGCTTTTACCCGACCGTATTATGTACATTATGTATGGTATAGCAGGTTTTGGGCTGGTTATGCAGTTTTCTATAGGTAGGCCACTGGCAGATATTAAAAATGTAATTATTTCGGTTTTAATTTGTGGTGGAATATTTTGGTTGTTATATCAGCTAAGTAAAGGTAAGTGGATAGGTGGCGGTGATGTAAAGCTTGGCTTTTTATTAGGCCTGCTTGTTGCTACGCCAATGCTATCTTTCTTAATGCTATTTTTAGCATCATTATTAGCTACAGTAGTTGCTATACCATTACTTGTCAGCAAAAAAATTAAGCGGAACGCCCATATACCCTTTGGACCATTTTTAATTGCCAGCACAATTATTACAGTCTTGTACGGACAACACCTACTCGACTGGTATACTAACATAATAATTGGCATCTCCTAGCTAAAAGCAGGTTCAGCTCATTACCGTCTTAACTCGGGGCCCATAGCCTTGCCATTCTGAATTCAATTCAGAATCTAGATACAAATATCTAAAATTTTGTTTATAAAAATGCTATCATTTTTATTGCTTATGTTATAATTAGACCATATAAATAACAGGGTAGGCTTGCCTAAAAATACAGTAAAAATGTCTATAAAACTAAAACCGTTACAAGAAAAAGGCTTTACCGTGGTCGAAACCTTCATTGTTATATCAATTACCGGTGTATTGTTTGTTAGTACAAGCATGTTAATACGTGGGCAAACAGAAAAATATCGTTATCAGTCCGATATGAGGCAATTAACTCAAATGTATCAAAGTACTATGAGCGATACAATAAATGGTAATTTTGAATCTGTAGACGGAAAGCAAAATGAATTTATACTCGGTAGAGGTTTATTATTTTGTCAGAATGGTTCAACGAACACTCTGTGTACTGGGCATAATAGTTCCAATGAATATCAAAAGTATATACTAACTCAGAACAGTATTGGTGTAGTTAGTATCAAACAGCCAGCTTGGACAAGCATGAATGGAGGTTTATCTTTTACTAAGACTATGGCAGTTGATCAGGCCGGAAATATTAGGCAATGGGGGTCTGATTCATTCGCTCCTGTAGCAAGATTTAATGATAGGGCTATTGAACATAATGCTTCAGATGATATAAGCCCTCAATCCGTCTCACTATATGATGTTATTGGTAGCACAAAATTATCATCATACTCTATGCCTGCTCCTTATGATGCTAATAAAGTATATAAGTTTGTCTTGTGTTTCAAGGGCTTGCAAACCGGTAGCATTGAAATAAATACCAATAGTACAGCCGTAGAGATGAACTTAAAAGATACAAGGTGTGAAACATGATAATTTTACGTCAACTAAGGCTCAAGCAAAAAGGCGATACAATTATCGAAGTGTTAATTGTGCTGGCAGTTTTAAGTTCTACTCTTGGTATTGCATTTGCCACAACTAACAGGTCAAACAAGGCAATGCAGGCAAATAAAGAAAGGCATCAAGCTCAGCTAATAGCGAATTCCCAGGCTGATTTGCTAAGAAGCACTGAGATAGATGATGTTGTAGGTCCTACCAGTATTAGAAATAGGCTTAACTCTCCAAGCTCATTACCGGCAACCCAATGTTTTTACATTAATGGAGCTGGCGCTACCGCTAGTATAGAGTATATGAATGATGAACCAGAAACTGGGACTAATTGTCATAGTATAGATGGTATATACACTGTCAATATTACATGCGTAGTGCCAATAGGATCAGTAGATATACACCAGAATTGTCTAGATAACAATGATACTTACAACTTGTATAGAATTTCTGTAACCTGGGATAGTTTAAAAGGTGGTCAAGATAATGTGGAGCTTACATATGGTAACTAATGTATTTATTAAAAATACGCGAGCTTACAAAAATGCTAATCAAAAAGGCTTCACAATAATAGAACTTATGATTGCATCTATGGTATTTTCGGTATTGATAATAATGGTATCTGCTGTAACCTTAGGGGTTGCTAAACAGTACCAAAAAGCAACATACACAGCACAGTTAAACGACGCTTCGCGGAATGTACATCAAACTATTTCTCAAACAATAGGTTACGGTGGTGATTATTCAGAAACATCTGTTGATGGATATAAGGTTTATTGTGCTGGAACAACAAGATTGTTCTATAAGCCAAGCACCGATACAGCAATAAATAATGGTTTATACAGACAAGAAAATACTACCGATTGTGGTGATACTATAAATATAGCTTTAGCAGAGAACTTACTACCAAAAAACGGTTTTATTACAGAATTTAGTGTTAATAAAATTGGTGCAAATAATGCATATAATATAAAAACAACATTTAAGGTCGGAACAGTAGATATGTTCGAAACAACCCCTAACATTGTAAAGATTAATAACAAATGCTTGCCAACTCTTAAGGGAGGTGACTTTTGTACAGAAGTGACTTATACTAATGTTGTTGTAGCAAAACTAAGATAGGAATAAAGGGTATGGGCAAAATTAATAAACAAAATCAATCTGGCGCAACCGCAATTATGTTTGCAATGTTCTTCATAATTGTTATCTCGCTTATAACTATTGGGTTTGCTACTTTAGCAAGACGTGATCAACGTTCCACACTAGATAAAACTATTTCTTACCAAGCCCAATACGCCACAGAAAGCATTGTAAATTTACTACAGCAAAAAGCTAAGGCTGGAGGATTAACTACAAAAGATGCTTGTCTCAATGAAATCGATAGAGTCAATACCGGAATCCCAAATAAAATTGGTGCAGTTGATGTTACTTGTGTGGGTTGGGATGTAGCCCCTAAAGAGTTAGCATTTGACCTGGACCCATATCAAACAAAATCATTTATTAATGAAGGTAGCCTAGGATTTACTGAGGTTACATGGTGGGCAGAGGATGGTACTACTAAAACAGCACAAGACTGTCCAGACAAATTATGTAGTGATACTATTCCATTTATAAAGATATCTACTGCAAAAAAAAGTGACATATACAGTGAAAACGGTAGTATGAGAGTTGCATATTTAGTGCCTACAAATTTGGTACCTCCAACAGCAGTAAATACTACTAGTGAAAACGGAAAAGACTTCTTTGTTGGTTGTAACAGTGGTGTATGTACTGCAAGAATAACACATTCTGGAGTTGGTGGTCCAAGAGCTTATTTTTTCCAACCTATCGGAGCTAAGAGAGCGAAAGTAGTTTTTAAAGAATATAACAGTAGTTCGTTTGCCCCTGCTAACCTAATAACGATTCCTGGAGTTATGGTCAAGGTAGAGGTTAACGTTAAGCAAACTGATCAAAATGTTAATAAACGTCTTATAACGTATGTTTCATTACAACCCGATACCTTTCAACCGTTCGCAGGTGTGGTAGGAGATAGCTTATGTAAGGATTATAAAACCGATGGTTCACAAGGTGGTGTGTGTAACGGTGGTGTACCTGCTGTAGATTAAAGTATTATTTTCTAGAATAATACCAAGAACTATCTATCATTATGTAACTGATTTAAACTATAATCAAAAAAATTTAGTACTTCAAAACTACACAAACCAGATAATAATATCTGGTTTGTGTAGTAGGGATATAACTGTTTATTGTTTACAAGTATCTGAAACAGATATTTTTTCAGTACTATTTATTGGGCCTAAGCCTTTGGCACTTATTTTTATTCTGTAAGTAGCATCACTTGCTAGGGGTGTCGCGGTATAAATATTTGTTTCCTTTAATTTGCCATCTTTTACCATAACTACATCTTTAGTTACATAACGACCATTTTCTTTACTTTTTGTAATACTTTTTAGAATAAATTTCGCTGGACCGTCTGTGTAGTTAATAAGTTCAACAGGAGTTTCTATAACTGCTACATTTGCTTCATTGGTTTGGTCTTTGGAAGGAGCATGTGACTGATCACCAGAATCACTAGATAAATCATCTATGCTAAAGTTCATTGCAAAGCTACCAATTTCGCATGTTGAATCTTTAATCCAAGCATCAATAACTTCACCTTCGGCATATGCCGTGTTAGGGGCTAACGTTGATGTTGCAAGTAGACTTCCTGCAATACCTGCTTTAATATTTTTATTCATATTATAATCTCCTTAAATTTATTTGTAGATGTCTTACCTTTAGGGCATTATTTGCTTTATAAAAATACTCCAAACAGCTTAACTAAATGTTAAATTGTTTGGAGTACTATTTTGTTAAAAGTCCATAAGCTCTTTGGCTTAATAATTATTAAACACCAACCTGTTACTATTGTCAATATTTTAGGGATCTTTATAAACGTATAGTTATGAGAATCGAAAGGGATATTATTTACTTATCATGATATTTTTCGTGAATGCTTTTTAAGTGGGGGTCTGTAACGTGAGTATATATTTGAGTAGTAGCAATATTACTATGCCCAAGCATTGCTTGAACGCTACGAATATCGGCTCCATTCATTAGTAAGTCAGTAGCAAAGCTATGTCGTAAAACATGCGGGCTTACATGTCTAGTTATTCCTGCTAGCAAAGAATAGTGGGCAACCATGCGCTGAATACTGCGTGGTGTTAAACGACGGTAGTTTCCAGTTGTGTTAGCAATAGCTCTTCCGCCGTAGCTTATAAATAGGGCGGGCAAGTTATCGGTTCGTTTTTCTAAATACAGTTTTAGCCAATCTGCCGCTTGTTGGCTTACAAAAATTGGCCTATCTTTTTGGCCTTTACCGCGAACCATAAATTCTCGTCGCTCTAAATTTATATGTGAAATATCTAAGTTTGTAAGTTCACTTACGCGTAAACCACTACTAAATAGTAGTTCCAATATTGCACGGTCACGTAACCCACCTATTTCTAAAACGTTAGGTTGCTTGAATAAAGACTCAAGCTCATCTTTATTTAAAAAGGTAACTTGTTTTTTAGATGTCTTGGCAAGTTCTATTTGATCGGGCGCTAAAGCAGGTATATTTCGTTTATGGCAATATTTTAGTAAGTTGCGCAGGGCAATTAGGTGATAGTTTTGAGTGGCTTTGCTTAGCTCGTCTGATCTATCACTACCAAGCTCATGTAGCCAAAGTCGCCATTTACGTATTAGCTCTGGCGTAATATCGGAAACGCTAATATCACCAGCGTAGTCACTTAAACGCGTTAGATAATGTCTATAATTTATAATCGTTCTTTTAGAACGACCCCGCTCAATGGCTAGGTAATCTAGGTATTCATCAACAGCTTGCTCTAACTTCATATAAATATTGTACGCCTAAACCCCTGTTAAGTACAGTAAAAATACAACATAATTGCCACAACCTTGTCTATATAACAACGTATAGTATGAACACAAAATGTATACAAAATATTATTTTTTGCTGTTACCTTTATTAAATAGACTATTTATAACCAATTTCTTTTAACCTTAAATGCATAACCTAATTTTTGTGTTAGCATAAGTTGTAATGGATTATTTAGACGCAATTATATTAGGGCTTGTTCAAGGTTTAACAGAATTTATTCCCGTATCTAGCTCGGGCCATTTAGTTATTACTAGCCATATATTACAAACCGATAGTGCATTTTTGTTTGATGTTTTATTAAATTTTGGCACACTCACGGCACTATTAGTTTTTTATCGTAAAAAAATTATAGATATTATAAAACGCGCATTTTTAGGTAAAGAGTGGGCTTTAATAGCTAAGTTGTTATTGGCTACTATACCAGCAGTAATAATTGGTTTGTTATACGGTGAATATATTAAACAATTAAACGAAAATATATGGGTCGTAATAGTTATGTTAGTTGTGGTTGGTGTAATAATGATTAAGTATGGCCACGCTAGACCAGATGCCAGCGACGAACCAATCGAAGAGAGCGTTAACTGGCGAACATCTATTAAAGTAGGAGTTGCGCAGGCAATAGCATTAATACCAGGAACATCACGCTCAGGAATAACAATATTAACCGGCCTACAAAGTAAACTAAGCGCATCTAAGGCTGCCGAATTTAGCTTTTTATTGGCTATACCAACGATATTTGGTGCCAGCCTTAAGGTTTTACTTATGGATGGCGGGCTAGAGGTTGTAAAAGCAAACCCAGGTCCATTTATAGTAGGCAATATAGTATCTTTCACTAGTGGTATATTGGCAGTAAGCTTTTTGATTAAACTACTGGGCACAAGGGGGTTAAAAGACTTTGGTTGGTACCGAATAGGTTTAGCAACAGTTTTAGTAATTTTACTCGCAACTAACGTCATCTAAGTAAATACACCTGTGTTGTATTGCGTAGTGAACGGAGATTAGTTCGTATTTTTATCAACCCTAAACCCCATATTAAAGAATAATTTCTCATCCAATTTCATCAAAAATATCCTCACTTTATTCACGATCGTGAGATATTATGGGCAAAATTTTAATTATTTGTAATTACTGGTATGATTTAAGCAGTAAATTCAGTTAATGAAAGGGTTCTAAATAATATGGAAAAAACACTAATCGTTTTAAAGCCGGATGCTGTGCAAAGAGGAATAGTAGGGGAAGTATTAACAAGGTTTGAGAAAGTTGGCTTAAAAATTGTTGGTATGAAGATGGTCCAGCCATCGAAAGACCACTATTATCATCATTATGAAACTATAGGCCAAGTTATTTCTAGGCGTGGCCAAGAAGTTTTTGATGTTACTTTAGATTTTATGATGGAAGGCCCAGTAGTTGCTGTTGTTTTAGAGGGCATAGGTGCAGCAGAGCTAGTACGTAAAATGGTAGGCTCAACCGAACCTAAAAGTGCTGCTCCTGGCACCATTAGGGGAGATTACACCCATATGAGCTATGATTATGCTAATAATGTATCAAAGACTAGCATACCGAATGTTATACATGCTTCTGGAGATGCCCAAGAAGCTAAGCAAGAAATTGCTCATTGGTTTGCCGAAGCAGAGCTTTTCAATTATGAAACTGTGCATGAACAGCATACTCAGCCAAAGTCTAAGAAGAAAAAGTAACTTTTCTTTCAGCTAATAGATTAGGTTTAGATTAATAAATAAGTCTTAGTTGTAACTAAGACTTATTTATTTGGTGATCCGGGAGGGAATAACTTCGTTGCGCTTGCGGTTTGTGCTCGAAGCGGGCTTCTGCGCGCAAACCTTGTCTTCGAACCCTAGGGTTCGACTTTCACTAGTGAAAGCACTATATTAAAAGCCCCAGGCTAGCTGAGGCATTTAATATGGTGATCCGGGAGGGAATCGAACCCCCAACACCCACCTTAGGACGGTGGTGTTCTATCCATTGAACTACCGGACCAGTATTGTTATTTTAACTTACATGGGTTCGATTCGGGAATTTTTTCACAATCCTACTGTTAGCAAGCTAACAATCGGTTTCGAACCCGCCTCAACTTACTTGAAGCATAGCTTCGAATTTGTTTCCGGCCTTGCGATCTGCCACTGGCAGATCTCACCAAACACCCACCCTAGGAACGCCAATGGTTCTATCCATTGAACTACCAGACCATGCTTAACAGGTATATTGTACTGCAAAAATGCTGTTTTGGGTGTAAAATTAACCTATACTATTTTAAAAGTAAACATATATGCCTACAAAATATTTTCCAGACCAATTTGATGATGAAGAAATGCTACTACTTTTTCGTAAGCACCCGGTTGTTATGCGAAAAGCAATTGTAATAGCATCATTAGCTATACTGGTTGGTGTTTTACCAGCTTTAATTAAGCCAACTTATGTAGTATTTTTTGGGGGCTTAGCAATTGGTTTCGTACTCTGCTTCTTAATTATGTTTTATTCCTGGATAGGTTGGAATTTTAGTGTTTATATTGTTACTGATCAGCGTTTTATTCAAATGAGCCAAAAAGGCTTTTGGCAACGTAGCATGGTAGATATTGGGCTAGATAAAATCCAAACTATTTCGTATGAAATACGCGGTTTACAGGAATCTTTGCTAGGATTTGGTACAATAGTAATACAGACATATGTTGGAGAATTGGTAATTCATGATGTACACCATCCTAGGAAAATTCAAAAACAGATGTCTCATATATTAAGAGAGCAAGGATATTTACAGGGTTCGGCAAGCGGGCCCAATATACAATAATGAGTGATAATAATTCTATTCGTAAGCCTAAAAGCGCTAAGCGCTTTTTAAGACCAAGGGTAAAAACTAAAGATGCTCATAGCGTAAATGAACAGCCAATACCAAGAATAACTAATGACACGGTCAGTCAGCATCGTGAAGAGGTACTTTCTGGTGCTAAAAAATATGTTTATCCACTAAAACATTCACGCCATAAGATTGTTATTGTATCCGTGAGTATTGTTGTTGCTTTGTTCATAGGTTTTATGACCTATACTTTACTTAACCTATATAAGTTCCAAAATAGCTCTAAATTTATGTACCAGGTTACAAAAATAGTTCCATTTCCAGTTGCTAGGGTAGGTGGGCATTTTGTATCATATGAGACTTATTTGTTTGAGCTAAGGCACTATATACATTATTTTGAAAAACAGCAAGAAGTGGATTTTAAAAGTGCTTCTGGTAAAGACCAGCTTAAGGAACAAAAAAAGCGCTCTTTAGACATGGTAGTCAATGAAGCATACATTAAGAAAATTGCTAATGAAAAAAATATAACAGTTAGTAACGAAGAAATAACTAAGCAAATAGAACTATTAAAATCTCAGAACCGTTTAGGTGGTGATAATAAGGTATTTGAAGATGTTTTGCAGGATTTTTGGGGTTGGGATGTAAATGATTTTAGGCGAAGCATTAGTAATGAAATTCTAAAAAATAAAGTGATCCAGGCGCTTGATCCAACGGTAATGCAAGAAGCCAATAAAGCAATAACAGAAATTAAGGCTGGCAAAGATTTTTCTGTTGCCGCTAAAGAATATTCAGACGATGAAACTACAAAAGAAAAGGGTGGTGAACTAGGATTTTTGGTTAGTAAAAGTGACCGTAATATTCCACCCCAAACCGCCGAAGCATTGTTCAACTTGAAACCTGGTGAGGTATCCAAGGTCATTGATCTCGGCTATGGCCTGGAAATTGTTAAAAATATTAGTACCCAAGGTGATAAAATTAAAGCTGCCAGAATATTCTTTGCCTACAAAGACACAGATTCGTACTTAGATAATTACAAAGAACAACAAAAAGCCCGAGTTTATATTAAATTTTAAGTAATTATTGTTACTTTCAATTATTAGACAACAACTACGATTAAGCCCGTGTTAACAGTTGCCAATTTTAGTTTGGTCTGGTAACATTACACTTGCCTAAAGGCTATTTAATTTGGGCGTGGGCTCGTAGTGAAGTGGTTATCACGCCTCCCTGTCACGGAGGAGATCGCCGGTTCAAATCCGGTCGAGCCCGCCAGGATGCATACAACACCTCCCCACATGGGGAGGTTTTTGTTTGAATGCCGAACAGGTTCGGCCCCGACTTTGAACCTTAACGTTCTTACTTACACTTGGCCACGGCATAATAGTAAATATGTAGATAACATATTTTTTAATAGTGTGAACTCAAAGTGCCACTGGCACTTCTCGGGTTCAAATCCGGTCGAGCCCGCCAAATAAAATTCCCCAGCTTGTCTGGGGTATTTTAATTGGTCAGACTTGTCTGCGATGAGGATCGGCGAACCCGTAGGGTGCCGGTTCGCGTAGCAAGTACTCTCGCAGGAGTTTGCTCCGAGAAATTACGATGCGGAGAAGAGCAAAGCCCGCTAATCCGGTCGAGCCCGCCAGGAATAATAATTCAATATTTGCAGATTCTAAGGAGTTAAAACTTGACAAAAAGTAAAAAAAATGCTAGTATGTGGTTTGTAATAAAAAACAAAAAATAATACTAAGGAGATAACAATGCCTAGCCCCAATCAACTTCCAGCAAATGAAAACGAGCATATGTTTGCTCACCAGGAAATGGTTCAGTTTACTGACGGAGAACTCGCATTAGCTTTTCGTACAACAGATGATGTTCTAATGTTAGGTCCTGACAGCATTCATAAATATGCTAGAAATTTTGATCTTGATGACATGGCTATCATAAGAACAAAATCAGGTAACGTTTATGGTTTTGCAGGAGGGTTTGTAATAAATAAGGATCGCAAATTAGCTTTCGAATTTCCGCAAGAAACAGTACGAGTAAAAATTGGTGAACCTTGCGTAATTGAAGGCGTAGGCTCAACCAGTGATGTAGAAAGCGTTATGCTTAGATACAAGGTTACTACTCCAGGTTCAGATATGGCTAACATTCAAGTTGATAAGCCAAGCCCATTTAAAGCCCTAGAAGCTCAAGTTGTAGCTATCAATAACAGTCGACAAAAATAGCAGTTATTATTATTCAATTAAATACCCCAGAAAGCCTGGGTATTTAATTTATTTTTAATGATACAGGATCTGTTTACAGTTTGATTAGTGAGCGCATTTCAACTGTTTGGTCTATTGGTAGTTTGTAATAGTCTATTGAGCTAGTGGCATTTTTGGCCATAAATGTATATAAATATTTACGCCATTTGGCCATACGGTGGTTATTGGTTGGCACGACTCTACTTAATGATACAAAATATGATGCTTCGTCTTTGTCGAAGTCTAGTTCGGGGCTATATTCTGGAAGGGTAGATAAAGTTTTAGGTACATTTATTGTGTCGTGATAGCCATATTTTAGGTTCACTTGGCAAATGCCGTCGTCTTTATATTTCAATTCATCAAATTTAATACGTTCGCCATAAAGTACATGGGGGTAGTTTGTAATTTCTACTGTAACGATGATAACTTGTTTGTGTAGCTCATGAAGTTTTTCTATAGTCGCCCTAAGAGCCATTGGCGCCAAACCTTTATGGTGGCTAATATATACAGCTAAACCATTTATTCTTGGTATAGGTGGCTTTGCGTGCCGTATATCATCAATATATTCTTGTAATGGCCCCTCAATTTGTTCACGTTCTTTTTTAATAATTCTGCTACCTTTTATCCAGGTAGTTATTAATAGCAGTATTGCGAAGGCTATTAATAATGGTATCCAGGCGCCTTTTAATATTTTAGATACATTTGATGTGACAAGTATTAAATCTAGTGACAAAAATACTAGCAAGGCGCTAGCTACATAAATAATAGATTTTTTCCATAAAAGTCGGGCCACTATTGCAAATAAAATTGTATCTATTGCTAGGGTGGCACTGACTGCCATTCCAAAAGCATTGGCTAAACCTGCAGATGAGCCAAATACTATCACAAGCAATAAAACGGCTACGTAAAGGCTATAATTAACAAATGGTAGGTAAACCTGTCCGGCCTCGCGGTTTGAGGTATGCTTTATAAGCATCTTGGGTAGAAAATTTAAATGCACTGCTTGTTGGGTTAATGAAAAGGCACCTGAAATAACAGATTGTGATGCTATTAGGGTGGCAAATGTTGCTAGAATAATAAATGAAAATCGCAAAACTTCTGGGAATAAAAGAACTAGTGGATTATTAATACTTGCCGGATTGTTTAAAAGCAAAGCACCTTGACCCATATAACAAAGGGCAAGTGCCGGAAAGACTATTAAAAACCAAGCCCTAGATATGGGCTTTCTGCCAAAGTGCCCCATATCAGCATAAAGTGCCTCTGCACCCGTAATTGCTAAAGTTACCGCGCTCATAGCTAAAAAGGCAACCAAAGGTTCATGTGTAATAAAGTTAAAAGCAGAAAAGGGTGATAGGGCGACTAGTATGTTGGGGTTTTGGATAACAGTATTTGCACCAGCAAGCCCAATTGAGATGAACCAGACAAGCATTATTGGCCCAAATAATTTGCCAATTAAACCTGTTCCATATTTTTGAATCCAAAATAATAATGTTAGTAACACTATGGTAATTGGTACTATCAAATGACTAAGGCTAGGGGTCACCACATTTAGACCCTCAACAGCCGATAGTACTGAAATAGCAGGGGTAATGACACTATCTCCATAAAAAAGAGCCACCCCTACGAGCCCTAAGAATATAAAGAATGGCATTAGCTTATATTTTCCAGATTTACTATTAATTAAGGCTATTAAGGCAATAATACCTCCTTCGCCATCATTGTTGGCTCTCATTAGGAAGTAAATGTATTTAACGGAAACTATTATTGTTATAGACCAAATAATAATAGATAAAATACCTAAAACGTTTAATTCGTTTATGGGTAAACTATAGCTAGATGAGCCAAATATAACTTTCATTGCATATAGAGGACTCGTACCAATATCACCAAACACCACACCTAGTGCACCAATTGTTAATAAGCTTATGCCTTTTTTTGTGTTTGTCATTATTATAAATATAACTCATAAAGCAACAGTTTAAAAATAAGCGTTATGTAAAGGTATCAACTTACAGTAAAAATGATTTCTAATAATGAATATATGATGACTACCAATTCACAACTATCAAATGAAATGGAAGAACTAACTGATGTATATATTTGTGATGAAGATTCTTAGTCATTAATATACAATGTTGGTGTGGTAAAAGAATATAGAAAAAACAATAAAAATATTGACCTAATAATTGTTATTGGCCTACAGCTAGATGATAAATGGCATCTAAAACCGGATATATTAACAAGGCTTAATAATGTAATTGATTTGTATATGCGAACTCCTGGATTAAAAATATTAGTCAGCGGTGCATATAGTATTACTTTTGATTGGAAAGGCATTAGTCCGAAAGCTTTAGAATGCAAGTTAATGAAACAATACCTAGTACAGAACGGTATTCCTTCTAGAAAAATAATTTCAGAGTCACGAGCAAAAGATAGTATTGGAAATGTATACTACTCTAAAAAAATAGTAAGAAAATATCCTGAATTCAAAAATATACTGGTAGTTTGTGCTACGCAACATCAACCAAGAATAAAATTTTTATTTAACAAGTTTTTTGGACCTGAATATTGTATTGATTATCATACTATTAGAGCAAATGAGAATAATGAAAAAGTACTTTCCGAAAAACAGGAGATTAAAGATGAAAAAATATTTTTGTCGAAAGTAGGCACAGGTTACGAAGATGATTTTAGGCACCAACTATATAACAGTAAGTTTTATACAAAGAGTAGACTGTTAAAATAGATAATTAAATACTTTATTCGAGCTTAAAATCTGGGATAATCTTTTTTAGCCAAGCAGGGAACCACCAATTTATTTTACCTGCAACATCCATTGTTGCCGGTACTAAAACTAGGCGAATTAATGTTGCATCAATAAATACTGCAAAGGCGAGCCCTACGCCGAACATTTTTATTACCGGGTCACTAGACGAAACAAATGCTAAAAATACCGAAATCATTACTAGTGCGGCTGCAGTAATAAGTTTAGCTGTATGCGCAATGCCTTCTATAACAGCTTTTTTGTTATCACCAGACTTTTTATACTCCTCTTTAACCCTTGTAAGTATGAAAACTTCATAATCCATAGATAGCCCAAATAGAATCGCAAATATCATCATTGGTACATAGCTGACGATAGGGCCAACAGTGGTCAAATCTATTAGGTTTTTGCCCCATCCCCATTGGAATATCATTACTATTATTCCAAAGGCAGATAGTACTGATAATAGGTTCATAACTACAGCTTTTAGCGGGATGAATAGTGACCTAAAAACAAAGACTAGTAGTATAAATGTTAATAATAAAACCAAACCAATAAAGGGTATCATTCTGCTAGTTATTTTGTCTGTAATGTCTATAAAAACTGCCGTAACCCCACCAACATACGCAGTAGCATTAGTATTTTCTGTAATGCTAGGTAGGACATTATTTTCAATATTATTTATTAGTTTTGTAGTATTAGGATCGTTCTGAGAGGTGCTTGGCGTTACTGTAATTATTGAAGCCGTTCCTGATTCATTCAAAATAGGTGGTGTAACACTTACAACACCATTTGTTTGCCGTAGCTTATTGACTGTTTTATTTAGTATTTCTATGTTTTCAGAATTTGCATTTTGAGGTAGCTTCACTGTTATTAATAGAGGATTGTTTATACCTACACCAAAGCCTTCGGTTAATAAATTATAGGCTTTTGTCCCAGGGGAGTTGTTCGGACCAGAAATAGGGCTAGGTGGCCCAAGTTGTATCTTTAAAACTGGTAATATTAACAGGGATAGAATAATTAGCGATAGAGTAATATATCTCCATGGGTGATTGGTAACATGAAGCGCCCAGCTTCTCCAAAAGTTGCTCTGTTTACTTTTATTAAGCATAGGCACTTTTAATGCTGTAACATTTCTACCTAAAGCGCCTAATATTGCTGGCAAAAGGCCAATAGCAACTAACATTGCAGAGGCTACAGCTATGGCAGTCGCCAAGGCCATTGCCGATACAATAGGAATACCTACAACTAGTAAACCCATATTAGCAATAATAACTGTTGTACCAGCCACAACAACTGCTTTTCCTGAAGTCCCGATACTTTTAGCGATAGAGTCTTTTATATTTGTTCCAGTGGCCATATTTTCTATGTGTCGGCTAATAATAAATAGGGCATAGTCTATGCCAACTCCAATTCCAATCATAGTTGCTACTGCCGGCCCAACACTAGGTATATTTACAAATTTTGCTACTAAAAGCGTGGCTAAAGTGCCTACGATCAAACCAGTAATTGAAGAAACTAATGGCAGACCCATTGCAACAAAAGAACCAAAAGTTATCAGCAATATTATGGCTGCCGATACTAATCCTATGGCTTCAGAGTAGTCTTTCCCGCTTGAACCGTAGGTACTAGCCAATTGGCCAGTAGGGTATACTTGCAATCCACTAATATTATTTATTGAACTGTTTATGTCTTCTAAATTTTTAGGACCTAGCTGGGTAATTGGTAATGAATAATTAATATTTGCATAAGCAATTTGCCCATTTTTAGAAATTGTACCTGTTGTGAAAGGGTTAGTAACGCTACTGACATTTGGCAATATAGATAGTTTTGATAAGGTGCTGGTTATGCTAGTTTCATTCAATGGAGCATTGGGTGAATAAAAAACTATTTGTGCAGTACCATTATTGTTATTTGGGAATTCCTGCTCTATTAGATCAGTTGCTTTTTGTGAATCAGATCCAGGCAAAGAAAATGTATTAGTAATGTGTCCACCATATTTACTTGCACCAAAGGCTAGGCATATAATAAGTAGTACCCATATTAATAGTATTTTTATACTATGTTCAGCACATAGTTTGCCGTATTTCGCCAACCAGCCATTCATTAATATTTTCTCCTATAGAGCCAAATATATAGTAAAAGGGCTATCTTTGCTATACTATTTTTTCATAAGTAGTTTGACTCATGTGATTAAAAGTTATAAATTATAAGTAATGTCTTATATAGCAAATCAGTTATACATTCTCCTCGGCCTACGAAGGCTGTGCTTCAGTAGGGCTGGAGTCACGCAGAAATAGCGTAATAGTACAGCATTTTATAGTAAAAGAACTTTGGCCCAACGGGCTATTTTTAATTTAAAGGAATAATATTATGAATAAAGACAAATTTAGTACTAAAGAAGCAATCAATCAATCAATAGTAGGTTTTAATAATGGGCGTTCGCCAAATACAGGGATGCAAGTAGTAAGGTTTTGCGATGTAACATTGCGTGACGGGCAACAACAACTAACCAATGAGGTGACTACTGGCCAGCGAATTGAGGTATTTGATGCCATTGTAGATACCGGTGTAGATAGAATAGAAATAGGACATTTAGGCAATAAAACATCAGACCAGGTGTTAGCCAAAGAGCTTGTTGGCCATATCGCTAGAAAAGAAAGGGAAGATTCACGTTATGAAAATGTAAAAATTCAAGTGTTATTTGGTAGCCAGGCAGATCTAATTACTGAAGGTGCTGGGGTATTGAAACAAGCGTATATGGAAAATTATGGAGATAATTGGCAGCAAATTATGAACGATAAAGTGGTAGTCCATGTTTATGACAGGCTAGACACGGCGCTTACATCAGCTAGCAGTGAACCATATGATCAAGAAGAGTCAGCATATAGGGTATTTATGGCTTCCCAAAAAGCGTTAGAAGCAGGTTTTACGAATTTTTCTGTATCCGGCGAGGCTACCACAGCGGTCATTCCCGAGCAAGCTATAGAGTATTATCGTTTTATAACAGCAAATTTATTAAATAGTGGGGCACAGTCGGTTAATATAAATCTAGCGAATACCTATGGTTTTTCGGCTGGATATTTATGGAATACGGCTACACTAGATATTTTTAACAGAGCTGTTAAGTACGGATTCAATGACCAAGTTACTACCAGTATTCATACTCATAATGATGTGAATAGCGCGACAGAATTTTCATTATCGGCAATTACTGCAGGTTTTGATAGGGTGGAAGGTACCCATATAGGTATGGGTGAGCGGTCGGGTAATGTTGCATCAGTTGACGTGATGGCTAGGTTAATAGAGAAGTCTAGAGATACTGAAATATTAACAAATACCCAAGAATCGCCAATAGCTAAGCTATTAGCTAATTTCGTGACTAGCCAAGTGGTGATGGTCGACCAATCTATAGTAGATAACATAGCTAATTGGTATAAATCTGGTGAAAAAATCGCTGAAATTTTTGGGGAACATGCCGATTATAGATGGAAACGTACATCGCTTGGAAGCCCTTATGCTCATGATAATGGTTCTGGTCCTCATGACCAGATTATGGCAGCCAGCGTAACAAGTCCGGTGGAACATAGGGCTGATTCTAGTTACGAATGGAACTTAATGGTTAATAACATTATGGGTCGACCCGACACAGAAGACATGGCAATAGGTGAGCCAAAGGCGGTAGATAGGGTAACTGTCGGTAATTATGCTGGTGGTGGCAAAACCAAGGCCATAAAAGAAGGTACTCTTATTAGGGCTAAAGATGGTGAAATAGAGCAAGCTCGCATGGAATTTACTAAGCAAAAAATGGCAATTATATCTAAGCTATTGGGTGGTGTAACCATATATAGCTAATTAATATACATATTAATAGACTTTCTAGCTGAAGCTGTAATATCATTTAATAGTAAATATTTGCATAGGCCACTTTAGCTCAGTTGGTAGAGCGACACATTCGTAACGTGTAGGTCAGCAGTTCGATTCTGCTAAGTGGCTCCATTATTTATCTAATTTTATAGAAGACAGGATATAATTAATGGGACGATATTTATAATAAGTGTGGTGGACCTGTCTACCAAATCTTTGCATATGCGGGTATCGTATAACGGCTATTATGTATCCTTCCCAAGGATGAAACGAGGGTTCGACTCCCTCTACCCGCACCAAAACATTCAACATGCTTTAGGTTTTTAACGTAATTTCGAGTAAAATATAGGGTATGCAACTTAAGAAGTATCTTCAAGATCGCCCCATATTTTTCTTAAATATATTAATATTTTTTCTAGCCTTATTTAGTACACTTTCAACTTTGCTTCGAGTAGACAATAGTCGAGCAGCCGCCATTATTAGATATCAGGTATGGCAGGGCCAGCGTGGAGGTATACAGGGAAGCCCTATAGAGTTATATGGTTTTGCAATTTTTTCAGCCATTATGCTATTTGGTGGATTATTTTTTGCTTTCAAACTGTACAATTTAAACCGTAATTATAGCCTGATTGTTCTGTCTTTAACACTGGTGGCACTAGTTTTTAACATTGTTATTAGTGGAGCAATACTAAACTTACAATAAACCTTATTCGGGGAATAAATTAAATATGAAATCCATAGAAATACCCTTAGTCTCTGAGCGCGGAAAACTGTATCGTTTTTTTGAAACCGTCCCAGGTATTTTAAGTTGGACAGTACTTATAACACCGGTGGTGTTGAGCGTTATTAATCCGTTACTTGCCGCATATTTCATACTTGCTTACTTATTAATATGGTTTATTAAGGCATTAGTACTAAATGTTAGGATGGTCCAAGGCTATAGCAAGTTGAATCAACACATGTCTTATGATTGGCAAAATATGCTTAACCAGTTAGACAAACCCGATACAGCATTTGATCAATACGAAGAAGGTATTTCACCACCTTGGCACAGGCACCATTTAATACGGCAAAAAAGTAGGCCAACTAACGAAGTTATATCTGTTAAAGATCTTTATCAAGTGGTAATTGTTGCGGTTTATAATGAAACTGAAGAAATTGTTGGACCAACCATTGAAAGTCTTACTAAAGTCGCATTTGATCCTAAAAAGTTAATTATTGTTATTGCCTACGAAGAAAGAGGTGGCCCAGCAGTTGGAAAGATGGTCGCCAATTTAGAGAAGAAGTATTCTAAATATTTTTATAGTCTAAATGGAGTAATGCACCCGAAAGACATACCCAATGAAGTAATTGGGAAGGGTGGAAATATAACTTATGCTGGGCGCTGGATTGAAACATATCTTAAAAAAGAGAAAATACAGCCCAAAAATGCCATTGTAACCACTTTGGATTCAGATAATCGACCTCATCCACAGTATTTTGCTGCCTTAACCTATGCCTATATAGCATGCCCCGACCCAATTCATGCATCATTTCAACCAATTTCTATTTTTACCAACAATATTTGGGATGTTCCGGCACCGATGAGGGTAATTGCAACGGGAAACTCATTTTGGAATATTGTGTTAGCTTTGCGACCCCATATGCTTCGTAATTTTGCATCGCATTCACAAAGCATGCAAACAGTTATAGATACCGATTTCTGGAGTGTTCGTACCATTGTTGAAGACGGTCATCAGTATTGGCGAACTTATTTTAGGTATGACGGCAATCATGATGTTCACCCTATATTGGTGCCAATTTATCAGGATGCAGTCTTATCACATAACTACGGCTCTACTCTAAAAGCACAATTTATTCAGGTTAGGCGTTGGGCTTGGGGGGCAAGTGATGTTGCCTATGTTTTATACACGGGATGGGTAAAGAAAAATCATATTAATAGGCTTGATTTATTCTTTAAAACATCAAGGTTAATAGAGGGTCATTTGTCTTGGGCGACTGCGCCATTACTGCTATTACTAGGAGCATTTATTCCACTTTATACTTCGCCAAATGCTAGCACAAGTTATGTTGCTAATCAGTTACCAATTGTTGCCAGCAATATACAAAGAGTTGCAATGATTGGCTTATTCGTAAGCATTTATTTTAGCATTAGACTATTACCACCAAAACCACCTCGCTATAAAAATAGGCATCGACTATATATGTTACTGCAATGGGTTTATTTACCATTGACAACCATCATTTATAGTAGTTTTGCGGCACTTTATTCTCAAACAAGATTAATGTTCGGTAGGTATTTGGGCAAGTTTGACGTTACAACTAAAGTCGTAAAAAAATAATTACACCATTGAAACTAGTTAACTATTAAGTGTTTTTCGTATATCTTTGGCCATGCCAAGGTTTTTCTGATAAGACTGATATTTAATTGCACTAGAAGCATCAAAGCTTTTTAACGTTTTAGCAACAATTAAGGCAATGCCAGAACTGTTAATTAATGGTTTTATAGGTTTTCTAGTACTTAATATTTTAGATATAATCGTATTGGTAATTGCTGTTGCTAGGGGTTGGGCGCTTTTTTTATGGTCCAATGATCTGTAAACAGATATGAATATCTTTTCTTTATAGAATGGTTCGATAGCACCAATCTTCTTTTTTACAGATAAGGTACCACTATAATCAATTTCTTCGTTAGTAGTAAATATAGCACTACAGCTTAGGCAAACCCTACGTCGCCAAACGGTGTTTAGGCGCACTTTGTGTCTAGAATTCTTAATATTTGTGTCTGAATTACAATATATACATACCATGACTATATATTGTCATAACGCTATTAAAATTACCAGTGGAAAAGTATGGGGAAACGTGGGGAAAAGCCTTATTCTTATCTGTAAAAACATTCAAAATGCTATAAATAAAAAAAGAGCGGTATGGGTTCACCATATCGCTCTAGTTTTCGAACTGATCTAGTTAGTTTGCTTGTTGCTTGGTTGCAACACGTCGATCACGACGTACTCTGTTGACAAACTTCTTTGATGAGTGCAGTTCTTCGTAGAATAGCGTGAAGCTTTCTAGCGTGGAAATTTTACTCAAAAAAAACGCCTCGTTTAACCTGTCTATTATAGCAAACTGACCCCTATTTTGTCAATAGTGCGAGCACTGTTAAGCTATATTGCTTAATTCTCAGGAAATATTCAGAAATAGTAGCTATATTTTAAGTACTAGTTCGAACACTAGTACAAGTTTTTGGGGCTTTATGTGGGAAACTGGAGGAGTAAAAATCTTGGAAAATCTGCGATATTCCAAGATAACCCAAATGAAGCGAGTTTGATAAAGGTTTATTCCTCTACGAGTAGAACCTTTATCAAACAAAAAACGCTAAGGTTCAGCAACTGAAATACCTTAGCAGTAGTACTTTAAAGCCGTTTTAAAGCAGTTTAGTTGGTGGGCCCTAGAGGATTTGAACCTCTGACCTCTTCCACGTCAAGGAAGCGCTCTAGCCAACTGAGCTAAGAGCCCACATATAAATGCTTTAACACCCAGAATTATAAAACACTCAAGGTGTGAAAGGCAAGTATCCACAGGAAGTGTGGATAAGCCAGTATTAAAAGACTAGTATTAAAAGGCTAGCTTTACTATACTACTTAGTACAGGTGAAGTTTTACCAGGTGTGTTGAACGAAAAACTATCGTTTATGGTGGGCACACACTAAATATTCCACCCGATATTGTCTTAAGGCTGTTATACACAGCAAACTGCGAGATAAGACAATAAATAAGGTAATATTTGGATCCTGCCAATAGTCAATTTCGTAAAATATGCGTAAGTTTAGCGACTTACGCATATTTTTTGTGTTTAGACTATGTATTACTAATAAAATGTGTTTTTGTTGCTATTGATGTCATTTGCTTATTACTTTTAGTACAATAGAGTCAAAGAGGAGTATAAGAAGTGTCAAAAAATAGTGAAACTGTAGACTTAGGAGCAATGCGACATAGTTTGGCTCATATTATGGCTGATGCTGTTCAGCGATTGTGGCCAGATGCAAAATTTGGCGTTGGTCCGGTGGTGGATAATGGTTTTTATTATGATATAGATTTGGGCGACACCACAATATCAGAAGCAGATTTTAAAAAGATAGAAACAGAGATGAAGTCTATTATTAAGGCTAACAGTGTTTTTGAACTTTCAGAAAAGCCTATAGATGTTGCATTAGATTGGGCAAATACTAATAACCAACCATATAAATTAGAACTTTTAAATGATCTTAAAAGAGCAGGTACTACAGCCGCTAAAGATATAGATGTTACAGAACTTGGTTTACCAAGCCAAGAATCTAAGGTAGATACAGTGTCTTTTTATACTAACGATACTTTTACAGATTTATGCCGGGGCCCTCATGTGCAGAGCACCGGTAAAGTAGGTGCTTTTAAAATTATGCGTGTAGCCGGGGCTTATTGGCGTGGTAAAAACACTAACCCACAAATGCAACGCCTTTATGGAGTAGCTTTTGAATCAAAGCAAGAGCTAAACGATTATTTACAAATGCTACAAGAAGCCAAAAAACGCGATCACC
>CAYZCZ010000009.1:0-24534 GCA_964477125.1 uncultured Candidatus Saccharibacteria bacterium
TTGGTCGGGGATAAAGGACTCGAACCTTCGACCTCGCGGTCCCAAACCGCGCGCGCTAGCCAACTGCGCCAATCCCCGAAATCTAGCTAATAATAACAGATTGACAAATGTTTTTCAAAATACCTTATTAAATAATTATCCTTAACTGATTAATACTTTTAGCTAGGTGGTTTTTACTATTAACCTCGACTATAACTGCATTTATTTGCATAGGGCCATATTCTTCTATGTGTAACCGAATTTTTTTACCTGTTTTCCAACGTTTAACAACTTGAGCGAAACTAGCTCCTAAGGACGAATCTAAAGTACCGCACATACCTACATCAGTTATGTGGGCGGTGCCACCTGGCAAAATACGGTAATCTGCAGTAGGGATATGCCAATGGTCACCTATTACAGCAGTTACCTTGCCATCTAAATAATGTCCCATAATAACTTTTTCACTAGATAAATCACCATGAAAATTTATGATGCTAGCTATTGGATTTATATTATTTATTTCACCAATTAGATAATCGGCTGAATCTAACTGATTAGTAAAGTCAGCATTTTTACTATCTGGATACACCGTACCCATAATTGAGGCTATAAATATGACACCTTCAGAAGAATGCATAAGCTTGTACTTAGGATAATTACCACCTAATTTATTTAAAGGTGCTACGACTGCTTTATCCCTGTCTGCCACAAGGCGCATAGTATCTAACCTTTCAAAAGTATGGTTCCCACCACTAAAAACATCAACTCCATGAGTTCGTAATTCATTGTAATGGTTTAAGCTCAAGCCCTTACCGTGCGTTACGTTTTCAGACTGAGCAACTACAATATCGATATCATATTTTAGCCTAAGATCAGAAAGATGATCAGCGAGTAAATCTCTGCCTGGCTTCCCCATAATATCACCCAAATACATTATCTTCATGTATGAAATACGCCTTACATGCTTATATAGTTAGTAAACTAGTTATTAATTTCTACTTAGCAAATTCAATAGCACGGGTTTCACGAATAACGTTTACTTTTATAGTACCTGGATATTGCATGGTAGACTCAATTTTATTTGCCACATCTCTAGCAAGTTTAATTGCACTTAAATCGTCAATTTTACCAGGAGTAACAAATATACGTACCTCTCGACCAGCACTAATGGCATAAGATTTTTCAACCCCGTTAAATCCGTTAGCAACGTTTTCTAGATCTTGCATTCGCTGGCCAAAATTTTCGGCACTAATATTTCTTGCGCCAGGCCTAGCTGCACTAATAGCATCTACTACCCTAACTATTAATGCTTCTGTAGTTGTTGCTTCCATGTCGTCATGATGTGCTTCGGCAGCATGAGCAATAGCTTCAGGAACACCATATTTACGAGCTATTTCACCAGTAATATGGTGATGTTTACCTTCTATTTTATGCGTTAAAGCCTTACCCATATCATGAATTAAAGCAGCATACTTAGTAACTCGTACATCAGCCCCAACTTGGTCGGCAATAATACCAGCAATTTGAGCCATTTCCGTAGAATGCTTAAGTACGTTCTGACCAAAGCTAGTTCGATATTTAAGTTCACCCAAATACTGTAGTATTTCTGGTGGGATGCCAGGTACACCTACCTCACGAGCAGCGTCTTCCCCAGCCCTAATGACTTCTTTTTGAACCTGTTTTTGGGCTTTATCGACAACTTCTTCAATACGTCCTGGGTGAACGCGACCGTCTTTAAGTAACATCTCTAACGATACGCGGGCAACTTCACGTCTAACAGGGTCAAAACTACTTAGAATAATCATCCCTGGGGTGTCATCAACCATTATATCTACGCCTGTAGCACGCTGTAATGCCTGAATATTTCGGCCTTCTTTGCCGATAATTCGGCCTTTCATTTCTTCATCCTCTAACTTAACTGCAGTAACGGTACGTTCAGCCGTAACATCACTAGCCATACGCTCCATTGCGCTAACAATTATTGATGCAGCCTGTTCTTCAGCCACATGTTCTGTATCTTTTTGTAACTTAGCAATTAAACCGGCAAGATCTTCTTTTATATCACGCTCGGTCATTTGCATTAATTTATCCGCAGCTTCGGTCTTAGTCAGCTTAGCAATTTTTTCAAGTTTATCTTGTTGCTTAACCCTTAGTTCACGAATAACATTTTTAAGTTCTTCGATTTCATCTTCACTTTTTCTTAAATTTTCATTTCGCTTGTCAAGTTCATCTAACTTAGCGTCTAAATTTTTTTCTCTATCTATTAGCCTGTTTTCTGTTGACTTAGTTTCCCGGCGACGTTCTTGTTCTTCTGCCCTTGCTTTTTCAGCAATTTCAGCTGCTTCCTCGGTAGCTTTTTTTGTAATTGCAGAGGCCTCCTTGTTAGCCTTTGCAAGTTGCTTTTCTGCCTCATGGGCAGCCGAGCCAATTTTACGTTTTGTTACTGTTTGGCTAATACCAAAACCAGCTCCAATACCTACAATAGCCAAAACAATTGTTATTGGATCCATATCTTATCCTTTCTGTAATCTCAGTAATTGGGAGCAATCACTCTCACTTCATTAGCCACCACAAAAACTGTATATTCAATAATTAACTATTAGAAACTTTACAAACAATCGGTAAATTTCTAATTAAATAATAGCACTTTTTTTATTAAGTGTCTTTAGGTCTTGTTAGTTAAATAAACTTGCGCCAATATTTTTACTAAAAATTGATAGGCGGTTTTTCTTAGGTATTGGTAAGTAGGCTAAGTTAGGTATTGCTATATGCTGTCTTTCTTGGACATTACTAATATCTCTAGAGCATTCCCTTTTAAAACCTACGTAAGAAGTGTTAATAATCTCAATTGTTTTAGCCTTGAAAAATGAAAAATCTGTTAAATCGAAGCTGTTTTCATTACTAGTACTTTTGTATCTTACTACTTTGCGATTGGGAACAGAGACAATAGCCCTTTTCTTATAGCTATGGGTATATTTCTCTTTTCTTAAAGAATGCGTATTTTCTAAATTCATTTTTGTTTTTATTTGCCTAAAATAATAATAGCGCCAGCGTTTATAAAGGTCAATAGTAGTGTTTATTCAGTAATAAATTGGCCAGCAAACCGAACCATAATAGCAACAACCAAAATACCGGCTAATAGTAGCAACGGCTTTATGTCGAAAAGTTTTTTTCGACTGGCTGATTCTTCATGAATTGTTGGAATTAGATCGGATAAAGCAATGTATAGCAAAAAGCCCGCGCTAACACCTAAAAGCACACCTATAGGTAGCTTGTCGGAACTGCCCAAAGCATATACCAAAATAGCCATAAATGTCGTAGATAAAGCACTGAAAATGTTCACCAATAGCACTTTTTTTCTTGAATATCCTTTGGCTAATAATAGCCCAAAATCACCTATTTCTTGTGGAATTTCATGTGCTGCGACCGCCAAAGTAGTGACTATCCCAGCTGGAACACTAACTAAAAATGCCGATGCTATCGCTACACCATCTAGCGCATTATGCAAAGTGTCTCCAATAACAATTAATGACGCTGGACGATGGTGCTTAACGTTCTCGTGTTCGTGATGATGATGAAACCAATGCAAAAACCGCTCTAAGTAAAAAAACCCAACAATGCCAACGAGCGCACTTAGCATTACAACTTCCGCACTGGCTTCTGCCAAAGCTTCAGGCAATAAATCTAGAAAAACGGCAGCAATTAATGCCCCGGCAGCAAAAGGTGTAGCATATTTGGCAAGAGTAACAGCGCTCTTTTTACTTCTTAGTAAATACACACCCCCAATTAATGAAACCAAACCCCCAATTAATGAAAAAATTATAACTAATAACATTGTTTATATCCTAAAATTTATATCGATATATTTATTGTATTCCCGCATTTATTTATTTGCAAATTATTTGCATTTGCAATACAATTGCAAAATGACTTCATATCAACCTAGTTTTAGAGATATTTGCGAAAATAATGGATATAGGGTCACTACAGTACGACAGCAATTATTCACATTACTCACAAATGTCTACCCTATTTCGGCAGGTGATTACATTGCCAATGCACAAAGCGCAGGTTTTGATATGGTAACTATTTATAGGACTCTAGATTTATTTAGAAAACTTGGCCTTACTGATGAATATGGTTATGGTAAAAAACGCATATTACACGTCCGCAATAACACCGAAAAGCACTACCATTTTATCCGATGTAGCCAATGTAAAAAGGCCGTGGAATTTAAAAGCGAAACTATAGAAAAACAACTAGAATCTATAGCCCTTGCGGAAGGTTTTGGCGGTATTTCTTCACACTTTTTAGAAGTTATTGGCGTCTGTTCGAACTGTTCAGGAAAATAACTATTTTTTAGGTAATGTAATGTTAGCTTCTCCGCCATACTCGGGAACAACAGTTTTATGGTTTTCACCCGCCAATAGATTTTCAATACCTTTTGCTTGCCAATTATCACCTAAACTGCCAATAACAGGAATATCCAAACCATAACCTAGTGCGTTGGCTACACTTGCACCAATTCTTAAGCCTGTAAAGCTTCCGGGGCCTTTAAAGCAAACTATTCCAGATAAATCAGTCAACTCTAATTCATTTCTATGCAATAATTCACTAATTTTTATATGAATAGTATCAGCCAATTGCCTGTGGGCCTCCCATGCAATTTCATCTGATGTGTTAGTATTTTCAAACAATGCAATTTCCGCTTGGGGCTGATCAGTTTTAATTGTTAGAATAATCATTTAAGTTAGGCCTTCTAATAAATATGCATTTTTATTATTATATTCAATTACCAAATTCCTATTATCGTCACCACTGTGTTTAATACTAATGTTTAGAGTATTTATAGGTAAAATATCTTTAACGTTATCGGCCCATTCTACAATTACAACGTCTTTTGCATCTTGAATTAACTCTGCAAGTTCGTATTTCATTAGACCGGGCTCGTTTAATCTATAAAAATCAAAGTGGTGAATACTCAAAAGTGGTGTTGTATAAGTTTTAGAAATAGTAAAAGTAGGGCTGGCTACAATATCGTTACTATTAGCACCCCTGGCTAATCCTCGGACAAAAGTAGTTTTTCCGCCACCTAAATCACTAGCTAGTTGAATTACCTCACCGCCCTTTAAATTACGACCTATTTTTTGACCGAGATTCTCGGTATAAACGGAACTGTCGGATTTTATTTCTAATTTCAAACCTGTACTCATAACAGCAATAGAGTATAGCTAAACCGCCCATTATGGCAAGCATGGTATTTGGAACTGGGCTAGGTGCCGGTACAAGTGGTTTATTATCAAAACTAGAGCTAGAACCTTTCACAGAAGTTGCTTTAGCTTTTTTTACTGCTTTAGAAGCAGGTGTTTTTGTAGCAGTAGCTTTTTTTACTGCCACCGCTTTTGCAGGAGTTGCCTTTTTGGCAGTTGTAGTTAATTTTTTAGCAGTTAAACTAGCTACCGTAACTGCGGATACTGGATAAGTAATTATGTTAGTGGCGAAGGGAGTTGGGGTTGTTGTCCATAGCCAATTACCTATTGCGTCTTTGGCATAGGTATTACCAGTTTCGGACTTATCGTAACTTACTTCATCAATAGTTGCTCCGCTTTCATTTTTTAGTACGACCTTACTTCCACTATTGCTAAGTGTAATGGGCGTATCTTTTGAGCTGACTGTTATGTAACCGTTTGGCTCTATGGTTTGATTTTCAAAAACATATTTATAGGAACCGGTTAGTCCAGCTACTAGGTTGTATCCGGTTAAGCTAACTGGACTACTGTTTGGATTATATAATTCAACCCATTCATCATACGAATCACTTAGCGGTGTTGCCGGGTCAATCATTAATTCTGTAATTTGTAGAGGAAGTAATACTAGCGGTACTGAACTAGGCTCGACAGCCGGTGGGTTATCAATGGATGGCGGGTTTGTAGTGATGGGTGGGGTAACTTCTGGTGGTGGTGTAATAATTGGGTCTTCGGGTAAAGGTGGTGGTGGCGCAATGTTTGTTGTATTAGGAGTCGGAGATGTAATTATCTCAAAATCTAATAAATTATTATCAATATCAACGGCTAGGTTATCATCTGTTTTACGTTGAATTGATTCTCCTTTTGGAGGTGCTAGGGCGCTAGTAGTTTCGCTAAGTATAGTAGTAGGTTTGTCACCCCACCCAACCCGGTCAACCAAATCACCATCTTTATTTATTAAGTCCACTGACGCTCCATCAAAAGATAACCCACTGAAAGAACCCAAGGTATAACGAAAAGCTAAGTTCAAAGTAGGTAAAAAGTTTTGTGGCAAGACTACTACATTACCCTGCGAATATATAGTTGTTCCACCTGGAAATGTAATGACATTTTTTGCAGTTAAAAGAGATCCGGTAGAACTAATATACCGTATAGACCAATTACTTATATCTGTAGCCATAGTGGTGGGGTTATGTATTTCAATAAACTCTTCACCAGACGTACCAGTTCCTAGCCCATTAGTTTGGACCTCGTTTATGACTAAATGGTTGGCTGGGATGGCGAAAGCTAATTGCGAGAATGCAGTTATGGCAATAATTGTAACTGATAAATAACTAAGTATTAGCTTAACCATAAGTACAATATAAAACCATGATATATTTTATTGCAAACATTTTTTTATAATCAAATATTTATTTAGTTAAATTAATCTATTAAGGTAGGTTAAAATATAGTTATGCTTTTTCTATCAACCCAATTTCACGATAAAAACTTGTTTAGTGTTAGGACGGGTGGAAAAATTGGTGTTGTAAACAAACCCATTATCAACCCTAACAATCTTCATATTGACGCTTTTGAATGCACTGATTTTAGAAATAATATTTTAATTTTACTAGATATCCATATAAGAGACTTTTCACCCAAAGGAATAATTATAGATGACCCCTCTGACCTAAGTGAAGAAGAGGACTTAATAAGATTAAAACCGATAATTACTTTAAACTATTCACTAGTAGGAAAAGTTGTAGTATCTGGGAACAAAAAAGTTGGTAAAGTAGTTGATTATGCTAGTGATAAAGATAGCTTATTTATTCAAAAACTATACGTAAACCCACCTGTTTGGTCGGCAATTTCCAAACCCCAAATTATTGTAGATAGACAATCTGTAATTGAAATAACAGATTCAAAAATAGTTATTAATGGGCCAGAAGAAAGAAACTATGTATCAGAGGGAAACTCAGCAACAGCTATTGGTTGATCCGCTAAAGATTGCTTGATTAGATCATACGAGAAACCTTGACGCATAAGATAGGTTGTGAGCTTCTGCTTGTCAGGATATTTTTGAAATAATCTCTTTTTATCTATCAAGTTTTTAATTCTTGTTTCATCTGTTTCACAATTATCATTCAGCGCATCTTCGATGATTGAGCTATGAACACCTTTTGACCTAAGCTCATTACTAATAAACCTGTTACTTTTATTTTTAGCCTTTCTTTGCTCAACCCACCACTTGGCAAACCGAACATCATCTTGATAACCTAACCTTATTACTTCATTTATTAATTGGTTTGTAACTTCAGTATCTATGCTCTTCTTTTTTAAATATAGCTTTAGTTCCTGGGATGACCTAGGACGTATATATAGCCATTCAATAGTTCTCATTTTTAATTTACCAAAGTCAGAGATTTTTTTTAATGCATTTAATCCGACTTCATCAATTTCTTGCCCTACCTTAACTTTATTATCAATAATTTGGCTAAGTGTTAGTGAAAAACTATAATTTCCATCTATAAATACATTCGCCCTATCAGAATTTTTAACTTGGGCTGTAATTTTTGTAATATTCATATTTTATGTAGCTGGAATTAACTTTATATATAAGAGCATCATGATGGCATACCAAAAAATTTCAATTATCCAGCCCCACGAACGTTCTCCCCACTGAATATATGCATGAAAATGAGTTAATTTGTTCCTGGGCGGTAAAACTTTAGTTTTGTATTCAAGATAGTATCGATAAAACCAGACTGAATCTGGCAAGACTGCCAAAAACCCCGAAGCCAACACTAGCCAAACATATTGGCCAGCTGTTACCAAGACAACAAAAAACGTTAGTATAAATATAATTGCATCAACACTTGCAACTAGTTTGAATCTTGAATGTCTATCCTCTAGTCCGGGCTCACCAAAATGAGGTAAAGCGTCTAGGACAAAGTGAGAAATTAGCGCCAGTGGCAAAGCCCACCAAGACTTGGTAACAAGAGCTATATTTGCAGCCGTTATTGCATGATTAGTTGCCGTCATGGCTTTATTTCAATGAAGCGGCCCTAACCAATTTATCTATTTTTTTCAATGCATCAGGATTATCTACTAAAAATTGTTTAGCGGCTTCGCGGCCCTGCCCAATTTTTGCTCCATCATATTCAAACCAAGCACCAGCCTTACCAACAATTCCGTCTTCTACAGCCAAGTCCAAAGTTTCACCTTCGCGACTTATGCCAACGTTATACATAATATCGAATTCAGCTTCTCTGAAAGGCGGGGCAATTTTATTTTTAACGACCTTTACTCTTGCTCGATTGCCAATAATGTCGTCACCACTTTTTATTTGGCTAATTCGTCTTATATCAAGTCGGACAGATGCATAAAACTTGAGCGCATTTCCACCTGTAGTAGTTTCAGGATTACCAAACATAACGCCAATTTTCATACGAAGTTGATTGATAAATATTACTGTACACTTACTTTTATTTATAATGCCCGTTAACTTCCTTAAGGCTTGGCTCATCAACCTAGCTTGCAAACCCATATGAGAATCACCCATATCTCCTTCTATTTCAGCTTGTGGTACTAGCGCTGCTACCGAGTCAATAACAATCAAATCAACTGCATTGCTCCTTACCAATGTTTCTACTATTTCTAAAGCTTGCTCTCCATTGTCTGGTTGAGCGACTAATAAATTTGGTACATCAACGCCAATCTTAGTAGCATATGCAGGGTCAAGTGCATGTTCAGCATCAATGAATGCCGCAGTACCTTTTTCTTTTTGGATTTCTGCAACAGCATGTAAAGCTAAGGTAGTTTTACCGCTACTTTCTGGACCATAAATTTCAATTATTCTACCTTTTGGTATGCCACCACCCAAGGCAATGTCTAAACCAAGACTACCTGTAGAAAATGTTTCAACGTCAATTTTAAAATCTCCACCAAGTTGCATTATTGCACCAGCGCCAAACTGTTTTTTTATTTGGTCAACGGCTAAGTTTAACGCCTGGCCCTTACCAGTCTCTGCAATATTCGCCACAGTTTTAGGTTCTTTTTTAGATGCCATTTTTCCCTCTTTCCTTTGTACAATTTAACATTAGTATAGCAATAAAAATTGCTAGTATTTATAGTCGCTGATAATAATACAATGCTTTAAGGGGTTATTTAGTGTATTAATTTAGCTAATAAATTGTCAGTTTTTAGTATAATTACAGTATACTAACCATAAGTAATATGCGAATATCAGACAGAATAGTTGAACAACTCATTACAGCCGACGGTAAAATTACCCCGGAACAGTTAGAAGCGTACAAAGAACAAGGTAGAAACGAAAAAAAACCTCTACAAGATATTGTGCTAAGTGCAAATGCGATTAGTGAACGTGATTTAACAAAAGCCTATTCTGAGATAATTGACATTCCATATACGGATATTGATATAAAGAATATCGATAAAGAAATAATGCATTTAGTGCCCGAAAGAATTGCCCGTCAGTATAACGTAGTTGTTATTGGTGTAAACGATAAAGGCCAAAAACTGCTTGCCATGGATGATCCCGACGACATACAAGCAATTAGCTCACTTCAAAAAGAACTTGGTAATGACGTTCGTATATTCATGGCTACCAGAACCAATATCTTGCAAGCTATAGACCAATATAGAGAAAATATTAGTAGTGAAATTACCGAAGTTATATCAGCTGAACAAGAAGAACAAAACAAAGGTGAAAACTTCGACCAAGAAGACTTAGCTGAAGATTCACCAGTTGCCCAAACTGTAAACCTATTAGTTGAAGGTGCAATTAAATCTGGGGCATCAGATATTCATATCGAACCACGAGAAGGTTATGTATCAGTGCGTTATCGAATTGACGGCATTTTAAGAGAGGTTAATAAGCTACCTAAAAATGTTCAAGGCGCTTTAGTATCACGTATAAAAATATTATCGAACTTAAAGATTGATGAACGTCGTGCTCCACAAGATGGTCGTTTCAAAATTGCTATTAACGGGCTTAAGTACGCTTTGCGTGTCTCTACCCTACCCATTACCGATGGCGAAAAAGTGGTTATGCGTATTCTTAATGAATCTTCCAAAGCATTACTTTTGGAAGATCTTGGTTATTGGGGCGGTTCGCTAGATACAATTAACAAAGCAATCGTCCAGCCCCACGGAATGATTTTAGTCACCGGCCCAACTGGCTCGGGTAAATCTACGAGTTTGTTTAGTGTACTTAGTTTGCTCAACAATCCAACTGTAAATATTTCCACTATCGAAGACCCTGTTGAATATAAAATCCCCGGGGCTAATCAAACACAAGTAAATGTTCAGGCAGGTATGACCTTCGGAGCTGGCCTTCGAGCATTACTCCGGCAAGACCCTAACATCATTATGGTCGGGGAAATTAGAGACACCGAAACTTCTGGTCTAGCCGTTCAGGCTGCCCTTACAGGTCACCTCGTTTTCGCAACGCTCCATACAAACAATGCCGCTACTTGCCTCCCACGATTGCTAGATATGGGAACTGAACCATTTCTTATTGCCAGTACCGTTCGGGCGGTAGTAGGCCAAAGGCTAGTTCGACGTTTATGTAAAAACTGTCGCGAGCCCATAAGTCCTGGGCCTGAAATTATTAAAAAATTAACAAAAACGTTCAAAATAAAAGTAGCTGAAGATATGAAAAAGATTAATGAACTTGAAAAAAGAGCTATAGAAGGTGGCATAGGTACAGACCCACTAGACGCCAAGTCAGATGGAAACAAACTGTCTACGACTTCATCTAACATTACTAGAATATGGAAGGCCCATGACGGAGGCTGTGAAGAGTGTGGCCATAATGGTTACAGGGGTAGAATGGGTATCTATGAAGTATTGGGTATTTCTAGCAGTATTGAAAACTTAATTATAAGTAATTCTACTAGTGATGTAATTCAGGATGAGGCAGTTAAAGAAGGTATGGTACTTATGCAAATGGATGGATTTATAAAAGCATTAAGAGGTCAAACAACAATTGAAGAAATATTACGGGTTACCGCCGAAGAATAGTGATATATTAGGAAGCATAAGCGATGGGTAAATATAAATATAAAGCATTAGCAAAAGATGGCCGAAAAATAAATGGCAACATAGAGGCCTCGTCTAAGCAGGCAGCAGTTGCTACCTTGCAAAAACAAGGCTTTATGCCTTTGGTTGTTAAATCTCAGCAAAAAAGAGGAGAAATTAAATTCCTTAATTCAAAGAAAGTAAAATCTAAAGATTTAGTTATGTTCACCCGCCAACTATCTACAATGGTTTCGGCTGGTGTCCCCCTTACCCGATCACTTACTACGCTCGAAGAACAAACAGACAATAAATATTTTAAAACTGTTATTAACGACATCTCCAAACAAGTTGAAAGTGGCGAAACTATTGGCGATGCTATGGCCAAATATAATAATGTCTTTGGGGATGTATATATCAATATGGTTAAGGCTGGCGAGGCTGGTGGTATTTTAGATGACATTCTAAAACGTATCGCTCAACAAACCGAAAAAAACGAAACCATGAAAAAAAAGATAAAAAGTGCCACTACCTACCCAAAGGTTGTTGGTTTTATAACAATTGGTGCATTTTTTGGGGTAATGAATATTATAGTTCCAAAAATTGGTGCCATCCTACTGGACCTTGGTGGCCCAGATGCTAAGTTACCACCGCTAACCGCTGCTATGCTAGCTATTAGTGCTTTTAGTAAACATTATGCAATTGTTATTATTATTGTTAGTGCAATTGGAATATATATGTTTAGAAGATATATCAAAACACCAGTTGGAAAGTACAAATTCCATGCTTTCTTACTGCGTATCCCAATACTGAAAGATATTATTATAAAAATTGCTATAGCCAGGTTTGCCAGAACTTTTTCTAGTCTTTTGTCATCTGGTGTAAGTGTTATGGAAGCAATAAGAATAACCAGTGGTGCTATTGGCAATAAAGTTATCGAAAAAGAACTACTAGAAGCATCAAAAGAAGTCCAGGCTGGTAAGCAACTTTCTGAGCCTATAAGCAAAAGTCCCCATTTCCCAAAAATTGTAAGCCAAATGCTAGCAATTGGAGAGGAAACCGGCGAAATGGATACAATCTTAGTCAAAGTAGCCGATTTTTACGAAGAAGAAGTAGATACTACTATTGATGGCTTAAGCTCAATATTGGAGCCATTAATGATTGTGGTCTTAGGTGGTATGGTTGGATTGGTTGCTGCAAGTGTAATGGGTCCAATCGCTTCATTAAGTAGCAGTGTTAAGTAGCATTTTATTTCTAAAAAGATTATTAATATAATATTACTATAAAATAATCAATTTAAATATTTACTGTCACTGCCCCCCAATTATTTTAAGTAATTAATATTGAATTCAAATTATTGCATTTAACTATTGACAACCACTGTTAGCTATATATAATCATAAGCAAGATACATGCGATTAATGTATGTCTATCTGAAAATAAGAAATTAATATAGGAGGGTGGGCATAAATTATGACCTCACAAAAAACTAAACAAGCAGGTTTTACAATCGTAGAACTTCTAATCGTTATCATTGTTATTGGTATATTGGCAACAATTGCCTTCGTATCATATGGTAATGTAACTCGTAAAGCTCGTGATTCCGAGCGTGTTGCAGATGCCAAGGCTATTGCTTCAAAGGCAGAAGAATATTACGCAACTAATGGTAGTTACCCAGATGCTACAACATTAGCTGGTCTATCTGGCTTAAATGCAGAATCTAAGAAATCACCCAATGGTGGTGCAGTAGTTACTACTGTTCCAACGTTTGGAACAACAGCTAACGACCAGTATGCTTATGTGGTGACAGGCTCTCCTGGAACTTCATTTGTAATCACTTACTGGGATGAAGTTGCTGGTGGTACTGCTTCCAAGACAGTTACTTCTTCTAACTAATTCTAGCAAGATATCAACAATACAGCCCTTTCATAAGGGCTGTATTTTATTTACTAAGCTTAAGCAAATTGATATACTTTAAACAGTATTATGAAAGATCAAAAAGGGTTGGGGCAAAAAGGCTTTACCATTATGGAAATATTGGTAGCAAGTATTGTTTTTGCCATAATGGCAATTAGTGCGCTTAGTGCATATGTGGCCTTGCAGTCAACTGCCATTTTAGCTAAGCACAAATCTATTTCCACCGAACTTGCGACTAATCAAGTAGAGTACTTAAAGTCACTTCCATATGACAGCCTTGCGGTTGTGGGAGGAGCGATCTACCACCCATCACCATTGCCGAATACTACCACACAAGTTGTAAATGGTTATACCTATACAGTAAAGACTAGTATTAACTACGTGGATGATGCTTTTGACGGATGTGGTAGTTATCCGACCCAAGCACTAAAAGACACCTACTGTAAAAACCAACCTGCCCCGACAGGTGCTCCTGGTACAGATTTAAATAGAGCAGATTATAAAATTGCAAATGTTAAAGTATATGGAAATAACAATAAAAAATTTGCTGAACTAGATACCCAGGTTTCAGCAAGAGTTGCTGAAACTTCAAGTACCACAGGTGCATTAATAGTAAAAGTGGCAGATGAAGGTGGCAATCCTATTTCTGGTGCTTCGGTACGCGTTAGAAACGTAACTATTACACCCAATGTTGACCTAACTGACAGCACAGATGCCAGTGGCTATGCCCTGTTTTATAATTTACCACCAGACGTCAGTGGAGATTATTCTATCGAAGGTTCAAAGTCAGGATATAGTTCAGTAGCTACGGTAAATAAGACTGGTGCTTTAAACCCTACTTTCCCTTCGCAAGCTATCTTCACCCAGCAAGCATCCACTGTTACCCTAATTATTAAACCTATGAAAACAGATAGTCTCATCCAGGAAACTACTGATACTTCTGGGAGCCTATTGGGTGGAGTTAAAATATCATTAAAAGGTGGCTATAAAAAATACCAAGACCTAACCAATAAAGAATATTATTTCGATAACTTCACTCCGAACGATATTAGGGGTACAGTCCCAGCTAGTGGTATTATCACTCATACAAATTTGGTCCCAGGTGAATATTATTTTTGTGGAGACAACTTGGATACTGGATGCAAAGGTTCTTCAGGTTCTCCCACCTATTATCTTGCTGCCGCAATACCTTATGTCGGCAGTAGGTCTTTTGGACCAATTAATGTTCCAGAACTCACATCAACATCTAGTTTTATTAATTATGGTGGTGTAGATTATATGCAAAAAGCTAGACTAATACTGACTACTGATTCGCTATTCCCAAGAATAAAAACAATGAACCCATCTTCATATAGTCTTAGCTCTGGTGGGACATTTGGATTTGACCTTGATGGTTACAACTTAAACTGTATGACGACAAGTAATTGCCCAACTTCAGTTACGTTTGTTCAGGGAGCGAATACATATACCTCAGTATGCGATGACCAATCAGGTTCGGCTGGTTACCACATGGATTGTACAGTAGACCTATCAGGTGCATCTACTGGAATGGCCGAAATTATTGTTTCTAACAATGGCCGTACACTTACAGTGCCTCAAGGATTAGGACTTTTAGGAGGCGTAAATGTTACGCCTTAAGCTTAAATCTAATGGTTTTAGCATTACGGAATTAATTTTTGTAATGATTGGCATAGGTATTATGGCTTCAATAATTTTTGTTTTCTTTAGTGGTTCTATTAACCAGTACTACAAACTGCAAGCAGATAGCTATGCTTTTAGCGAAATATCTACCAATTCCCAAAGAATCGCTCGTGTACTAAGAGGTTCTTACACCATAACCGACGCTCAGGCTGATACAATTACAATGTACTCATATTTTGCACCTCAAGAAACTTATACCTCTGTTATAAAGTATTATTTAAGCACTGATCAGAAAAAATTAATGGCAGATGTTCGGGCGATGACTGCTAACCCACCTATTGGCGTGCCAACTGGGCCAACTAAAACGGTCACTGTAATGAATAGTTATTACAAAGCTTCTGGTGTTAACACCTTTGAATACCTAGACCTTTCAGGTAACGTACTAACCCTACCAATAGCTGACCTAAACAACATAAAAAGTATTCGAATTCAGCTTTCTACAAAACCATATGATTCAGCATCCTCTAACGTTACAACTACTAAATTAACTGTTAATTTAAGAAATAGAAAGACTAACCTATGACCAAAAAGCAAGATGGCTTTGTGCTCACCTGGGTAATTAGTATAATGCTAGCTTTAAGTATTATTATTTCTGCAGCACTTAGTGTTATATATCTCAACATTGGGACTGCCATTAATAATACCTCTAGCCAATCAGCCCTAAATATTTCTGAAGCTGGTATAAACTACTATTTGTGGCATTTAAGTCATAATGCAACCGACTTTAAAGACGGTAAAACAACCCCTACAACCCCTGATACCAATTTAGGATATGGACCATACGTACATGATTATTATGATGATAACGGTATTAAAACAGGTACCTATACGCTATGGGTTAAACCTAAGGGGTTTGGTTCTACGGTAGCTACCGTTAGATCTATCGGTAGAACACTTAGCGGAACAACTACCAGGACAATTCAAGCAGATATTGGTGCGCCATCATTTTCTAAATATGGCTTGGCAGCAAATGTAGAAGTATGGTTTGGCAATGGTGAAGCAGCTAAAGGACCGGTACATTCAAACGTGGGAGTGGTCATGGATGGTACAAATGACTCGGACGTGACAGCTACAAACGCAACATACAATTCAACACTACGTAGCGGAACTCACAGTGGAGTTTGGTGCCAAACGAGTGGAACAAGTTCCAATCCCTCCTATTGTGCTAGTAGAAATAAATCTAGTTGGAGGTACCCTGTACCGAATGTAGATTTTGCTGGATTAGTTACTGACCGTTGTACATTAAAACTAAAGGCTTTTAATGACTATTCAGCTACGCAGGCGCAGGCAACGGGTACAAACCCTTGCAACAATGTACCAAACACACGAACACCTGCATATATTCCTAGGTACAGTTCAACGGGAGCCTTTAATAGCAACAATGGTTATCTTATTGAACTAAATAATAACAATACTTACAACCTATGGAAAGTTACTAATCAGGTTTACCAGGGTGGTTCAAGCTATAGTCATCCTTATACAAACGCACTTGCCAGAACTTCTGTTGCGAACAATATAGAAATTCCACCAAGTGGAGTTATTTTTACCGAAGATAATCTTTGGGTTAGAACTAACCCTGTATTTCATGGTCGCGTTACAATTGTAGCTTCTAGACAGGCCGATGCTAATTATGCCAATATTACTATCGCTGATGATGTTGAATATTCTACACAAAATGGTCAAGACGTAATTGGCTTAATATCTGAAAAGGATATACAAATAGCACCCTATGCTCCACCTAAACCAACAGATTCAACAGGCTACCCCTTTAAGTTTCAAGCCGCAGCTATTGCTTCTACAGGCTCAGTAATACTGCCTTCGTCATTCTTAGGTAAAACCTCGCCTTCATGGGGTAATTCAAGTAAAAAAATGGAGTTTTATGGGTCGATTGTTACAAATAGTACCTGGACTTGGTCCTACACTAGTGGAGTTGGTTTTGTATATAACACCACTAGCTATGACTACAACCTACTGTATGCGCCACCACCTAACTTCCCAGTTACTAGTACATATGATATTTTAAGCTGGCGCGAAGTCTTAACTACCCCCTAAAAATATGGTATATTTAAAACATAAGAATCACCAGGGTGGAATATACAAAAAATGAACTTAGGCAAAATATATAATGAAAAACCTCTTTTTGGGCTAGATATTGGCTCTAGCACCGTAAAGGTAATGCAAATAACCAAGCATAAGTCCAATAACCAAATAGTCGGTTATGGTGCTTGTGAATTTGACCCGAAGTGTCTAAAAAATGGTGTAATTATTGACTTAGAGTTAATGGCTAAATCAATAAAAGGATTATTTGAGCACAATTTAATTGGCAAGATTACTACTAGGCGGGTTGCAATGTCTTTGCCATCTTCCAAAACATATAGCCGAGTAATATCACTCCCAAGGCTTACAAAAAACGAGCTCGAAGAAGCAATTAAGCTAGAGGCCGAGCAATATATTCCCGTGCCACTGGAAGATCTATATATAGACTTCAGCCAAATTAATAATAATGGTGAAGATAATGAATACTTTTTAGTGGCAATTCCAAAGATAATTGTTGACTCATATATGCAACTTGCAGAAATACTTGGCCTTGAAGTTGCCGTACTAGAAACATCAATGAATGCTTCGAGTAGGTTAGTATCGCAGGCGGAGGAAATAGCCACTCCAACTCTATTTGTGGATTTTGGTTCTGTTTCGGCTGATTTAACAATATATGACAAACAGCCAATAGTGACTGGCACCGTACCTGGCGGTGGTAATACTTTCACACAAATTATTGCAAACAAATTGGAAGTAAACGAAAGAGTAGCTACTACTATTAAGAGTAAATATGGTTTAGGGGTTAGTAAAAAGCAAAAGGAAATAACAGAAGCCTTAAAGCCAGCACTTGGATCACTATCTAAAGAAATCCGTAAAATGCTACGGTACTACGAAGATAAAACTGGTGGAAAAGGCAAAATTAGTCAAATAATTTCCTTGGGTGGTGGAGCGAATATGCCTGGTCTTAGCGACTACATAACTGCAGATTTAAGACTTGCTACCCGCATGTGCCATCCCTGGACCCATATTACATTTGGAAAACTTCAGCCAACTAGCGAAGCAGAAAAAACTATGTACGTTACTGTGGCAGGCTTGGCTCTAATAGATTCAAAAGAGGTATGGAAGTGATAAATTTATTACCATACGACTATAAGGAACAAATTATATATGGTCGGCGAAACAAAGTACTAATTAAATGGATATTTGCTATGGCAATTGCAATGCTAGTTATAGTAGCCGTTTCAGTGGCGGGCATATTATTTATGCATAAAACTACGTCGGACTATAAAAAAACTGTCGATATAAATAAAGAACAGTTAACTAACCAAAAGACAGAGCAAAGTTATAAAGAATTAGAAACACTGTCAAAAAACTTTAAGACCGTAACAGATATAGCCAGCCAACAACTTCTATATTCTAAGTTAATTCAAAAAATTGCTCCCTTACTACCAAGTGACACAACTATAAATGGTATAGACTTGGCTCAAGGTGAATATTCACTAGACTTAATAGTCAATGGTCCATCAGACAAGTCTGTTACGCAAGCGTTTGTAAATATATCCTCAAAAGAAAATGGCATATTCGAAAAGGCCGATTTACTGTCAGTAAATTGTAAATCTGGCGATGTAAACAGTAATAATACAGGTAACAGTTCCGATGAAGCTCCTTGTAAAGCAAGCATAAAGGGTCTACTGGCTAAAGACTCTAGCTTGTACTATATTAATTCTAAGCAAGGTAAGCAATAATGAACGCTAAAAGAACCTACTACCTTCTAATTGGTTTAACTGTTGTGATTCTAATGGCTACAGTTGGAGTTCTATATTTAGCAAGTTCACTCTTATCAAAAAACTCCCAAAAACTAGTAGAGTATAAAGCTGAAAACGCAGGAATCGAACAAAGTAAGAAAATTTATAATAAAGCTGCTATTGATTTAAAAAAATATCAACCACTTAAAGCGGCTGTGGACGAGGCCTTGCCAAAAGAAAAAGACCAAGCAAAAGCAGTTAAGGAAATTTACCAGATAGCATCTGAAACAGGAATTCAAATAGAAGAGATCAAATTTACCGACTCCACCCTTGGCCAAAAAGCGAAGCCAACAACTACTACTCCAACCGACAACAGCAGTTCATCTACTGCACCTAAGGAGTCAACTCCGGCCACACCTTCTATCACCCAGGCTAAACCTATAAAAAACATCAGTGGTGTTCTTGGAATAGAAATGACTCTTAAAATTAAGCCTAGCACAACTGGTGGCACAATTGATTACAACAAATTTATAAATTTTATAGATCAACTTAGCTTAAACAGAAGGAGTGTCCAAATTACCAACGTAACAATTGCACCGAAACTTAAATCAGCCGAATTAACAACTTTAATATTTGTAAAGCCATGAATTTAAATACAGACTCATTAGTAAAATACTTAACCCCAATAAAAAGCTTTTTTAATAGATATGGAGCATATGTATATTTAACAATTATGGTGGCTATTATTAGCTTTTTGCTGATTAGAATTACTACATTGATAAACGCGGAACCAATAGAAGGTAATTCATCTAGCATTAAATCAATATCTATCGATAGTTCTACTGCTCAAAAAATTCTAGATCTGAAAGACCAGAACGTTACAGTCAATCCCGAAAACAACAATTCTAGAACTAACCCTTTTTAGAAAAAGTGGGGACTTTTATCCTGTAAGTCTGCAATAATTTTTGTTTTTTCATTCTTACTACTAGCTTCATAGTGCTGAGGTCTTAAACTATTCCTATATGATCCTGCCTGACCAGTAGCTATCAAAAAATCGTCCTTAGCATCTAGAATAATTTTGGCAATTCGGTTAGATTCCGGGCAAAAATTAAATATAAAATTAACTTGCTCGCCAGCAGTTTCTATTTTTAAAGTTCCAAAATTAAACATATTGGCAAAAAAACCTTTTTGATGGCTAGTCACATCTTCTACATTCGCCAATGAAATTTGTGATATTTTTCTATTCATAACACCCTGCTGTAAAACTTGAATTACATTTCTATCTGTAACTGTCAGTCTGGACTGCTTATAAACATACGTTGCTACAGATAGTATTATTCCCACAATTACAGTAGCAATAAGCGCAAAAATAGTCATTAAGCCATAGGCGGTCGAACTATTACTAAATACGCTTGGCAAAAGCGCACTCATAATTGCTAATGCCCCTATAAAGCATACAAACGCTGAAATATAAATTATGATAATACCAAAAGGATGTTGGTAGGCAATGCTAAGAATATGCTCATCAGGTTCAATATTGTCCATAGTTCGAACCGATTCTTTGTCTAAATTGTGCCTTAAGATGAGCCTCTCCATAATAGAGTCATTATAACAATTGGTTGTCGGCAGTAGTACTAGGCTTTTTTTTACCAAAATGCTCGTAAGCTTTTTTTGTGGCCTTTCTACCCCTGGGAGTTCGTTCTAGCATGCCAATTTGTAACAAATATGGCTCATAAAAATCCTCTATTGTTGACCGTTCATCAGAAAGGAGGGCGGCAAGCGTTTCCACCCCAACTGGCCCCCCACTATGATTATCAATAATAGCCGTTAAGAGCAACCTATCACCCTGATCAAGACCTAATTCATCTACCTCTAGCATTTCTAAGGCATTTTTCGTATGACTAACGTCAATTATTCCATCACCATTCACATCCGCATAATCCCTTACCCGCCTCAGTAAACGATTGGCAATTCTGGGAGTTAGCCTTGCTCTAGTAGAAATAATATCTGCTGATGGTTTATCAATTTCAACCGCTAGAATATCGGCAGATCTACTAACAATTTGTGATATTTCTTGGGGCTTATAAAATTCTAACCTATGGACCATACCAAACCTATCTCTGAGAGGAGCAGCTAAAGCACCTGTCCTAGTAGTAGCGCCAATTATTGTAAACTTTGGCAAATCTAATCGTAAGCTTCGGGCACTAGGGCCTTTTCCTAGCATTATATCTAGTTTGTAATCTTCCATAGCACTATAAAGTACTTCTTCTACGGACCTATGTAACCTATGTATTTCATCAATAAATAAAATATCACCATCTTGCAAATTAGTAAGTAGACTGGCAAGGTCACCAGAGCGTTCTATTGCCGGACCACTAGTAATGCGAATTTGAGCCCCCATTTCATTAGCAATAACACTGGCCATTGTTGTTTTCCCTAAGCCTGGAGGACCATATAACAATACATGATCGATAGGTTCATCCCTTTTTTTAGCTGCCGTAATAGCAAGTTGCAAGTTCTTCTTTAAGTTTTCTTGGCCAATATATTCAACAAAATTTTTAGGTCGAAGAGAATTTTCATTAGAAACCTCAATTTCATCTTGCGGGCCTGGATTAACTATCCGCTCAATCATCTTCTTACCCCTTTTAGCGCTTGCCTAACACGTTCTTCAGTAGTTAAGTTAACATCCAAGCCTCTTAGGGCTTCCATTGCATCCTGCGAGCTATATCCAAGTGACATTAGTGCACTATGGGCTTCATCTGATAAAACATTACCTGGTTCTGATAAAAATGCAGTTGCATCATCATTAGACGATAAGCCAAGCTTATCTTTTAGGTCAACAACAATTCTTTCAGCAACTTTTTTACCGACACCACTTGCAGATTGAAGTACTTTTACTTGGCCACCAGCAATTGCCGATTTGAGTTCCTGGCCTGTACCAATATTTAATATAGATAAAGCCATTTTTGGACCAACACCATTAACGCTCAATAGTTGTTCGAAAAGCAATTTGTCGGCTTTTTGAACAAAGCCAAATAAATCATGAGACTGCTCCCTGATATGTTCATAAATATATAGCTTTACA
Source organism: uncultured Candidatus Saccharibacteria bacterium (assembly GCA_964477125.1). Classification (GTDB taxonomy): domain Bacteria; phylum Patescibacteriota; class Saccharimonadia; order Saccharimonadales; family CAIOMD01; genus DALYDK01. The sequence goes on from CAYZCZ010000009.1 coordinate 21,732, forward strand.
GATACTCCACTATCAAGCCCAGACTGATCGTTCACCGTGACGTAAACTTCGTAGCCAACACCAGAAACATCTAAAATTATTCTATCTAAACTTTTTTCTTCGACCAGTCCGTATAATAGTGCAATCATAATAATTAGTATAGCAAGGAGTTAGTGGCATGTGTTAATGCACCGGCCAAAGCATCGGCACAATCATCTGGCTTTGGCTTCTCGTTTAAACCAAGCATTATTTTGACCATCTCTTGTATTTGGTTTTTATCTGCTTGGCCATAACCAGTTAATGCCTGTTTTATTTGCAATGGCGTATATTCCACCACTTTTACACCTGCCTGTACGCCAGCCAAATATATAACACCTCGGGCGTGGCTTACGGACATAGCAGTGGTAACATTTTTTGCAAAAAATAGTTTTTCAACTACCATTATCTCTGGTTTATTTTCCTTAATAATTTCACTTAAACTATCGTAAATAGTTTTAAGTCTTAGTTCTAAGTCTTGATGTGCCGGGGTTCTAATCACTCCTGCGTCAACCATAGTATGCTTATGCCCATTAGTTTCTATAACCCCAAATCCAACAATAGCCGTTCCCGGATCAACTCCAAGTATTCTCAAATTAATTAAACCTCTATGCCTTCGGCAATATCAAAGTTGGTATGAGTTGAAACTACATCATCCAAATCGTCTAACGCATCCATTAAGTTCATTATTTTTCTAGCGGTTTCGGTACTTGTAATTTCTATTGTATTATTCGGTACATAGGTTAGTTCTGCCTCGTTAACTTCTAAGCCAGCTTCTTTAATAGAGTCACGCACCTTGGCTAATTGTTTAGCTTCTGTGTAAACCTGTATTTCTCCATCTGACTCTTCGGCATCTTCAGCCCCAGCATCTAATATGGTCAAAATAGCGTCATCACCACTCGCCTTTACCCTAATACTCCCCTTGTGACTAAACTGGAAAGCAACCGCACCCGTTTCAGCTATGTTGCCACCTTTTTTATTAAAAGCGTTTTTTACTTCTGGGTAAGTTCTATTAAGGTTATCAGTGGCGCATTCTACTAGCACCCCTACACCACCCGGTCCATAACCTTCGTATAAAACTTCTTGTAGTTGAGTAGCGTTTTTATCAGTAACTCTAGCAATTGCTCGATCAATAGTATTATTAGGCATATTGGCCGCCTTGGCTTTCTCTATTGCCATAGCTAAACTTGCGTTAATACTAGGATCAGGTCCACCTTTAGCTGCTATAGCAATTTGGTTTCCAAGCTTTGTAAAAACTGCTCCGCGCTTTGCGTCAGTTAAGCCCTTTTGCCGTTTTATAGTTGACCATTTCGAATGTCCTGACATATTTTAATCCTCGTTTAATACCATTTTAACAGATTGATTCCTTTTATTCAGGCCAATTATTATTACAACTAGGATAATATAGCAAGTCAGCATACTAAAAACTGTCATTTTAACCAGCTCTTGGGCATGTGGAAATTTTGAAAACCAATCAGCTACCAACAAAATAAAATTCAGTAAAATTCTTGCAGGCAAGGCAATCCATCCAGATATAACTGGTACGACCATTCCTGCGATTCCGGCAACTAAAGAAAACAACATAGCAAAAGGCACTAGTGGCACAACAATTATATTAGCCAAAAAACCAACCAAAGAAACCCTGCCAAAAATTGCCATAATAAGTGGAGTTGTCATAATTTGGGCTGAAAATGTTTCTATTGCAATAGTTGCCATTACAGGTAAAGTATCTTTTTTAAACAGTTTTACTATTTGTGGAGCAACTATAAGTATTCCAAAAAATGCCAAGAAAGATAAATACCATCCAATGTCGCCCCAAACAAAATATGGGTTCGCCAAGCCTGTCACGCTAGCAATTAGAGCAATTAACAATATTGGGCTGAACTTTCTTCCAAAATACCAAGCAATTAAACCCAGAAATGACACAAGCGCTGCCCTTATTATTGATGGGGAAAAACCAGTAATTAAAATAAATGCGTACATAAGACCGCTAGCTAAAAATACAACCTGAAACCTAGACAGTTTAGTACTTATACGCCTAACAAAATCGATAATAATAGTTAAATTGTAACCACTTACCGCAATAATATGCACTAAACCAACTGCTGTTAGTGTTGCCAAAACGTCAGCGGGCAACAAGCTACGCTGGCCTACTAACAACCCAACTCCAAAGCTCGCTGCTGGTTCAGGTAAAGCAGTTTCCATGCCAACAATAAAATTACGTCTTAAATCATCTAGTTTGCTATGGGTCGTAGCGATAACACTTATATCTGCATATGAAATATTTGCCTGTCTACCACCAATAGATGGATATAGTTTTCCAACGGCTTCAACCTTATCATATCTATATACTGCTGGCTCGCCGTATCCTTTAATTTTTATTTTACCCGGTAAACTTTGACCGTTTATACTGACATTGTTAGCTGTAAATTCTAACTGACTATTTTGTGCATAAAAACCGTCTTCCTGGGCTGTAGCAATTACCGAAACTTTCTGCCCATAATATTCACTGTATTTTTGATTATCAACTTGTAGTAATCCTCCTCGCCACCAACCAAAGCTAAAGCAGACAATAACAAGTAAAAGTAGCCTGATTATTTTATATCGCCAAAATATTATTAGTAATATACTTACAAGGATAATCCATGAATAGCTAATAGGAGTTGTTATTTTTGCCAAATACAAACCAAGCAATATTCCGCCACAGCCAGCACTTATAAGAGTAGTCCGTTTGTATTTTAATTTCATCCTACATAATTAAACTATTTATATGGTAGATATTGCAAAA
>CAYZCZ010000010.1:0-13430 GCA_964477125.1 uncultured Candidatus Saccharibacteria bacterium
CAACAACTCGTGATTTTTTACTGGCAGATAAAACCAGTGCGCAGTGGAAAAGATTGTATTGGCATTCGGGCATGCCTATTCGTTCTACAGCAGAAAAAGTACTAACAGCCAAATTGAGCGCAGGGCTTGATGCAATGCCTATATCTTCGCTGGCAAAAATAACCATTCTGCGGGCTATGAATTTTGGATCTTCGCCAGCATCTAACATACGAGCTAAGTAATATAACGATGCATTGCTGTCGCTACCTCGCATACTTTTTATAAAGGCACTTATGATGTTGTAATGCTGTTCACCACCTTTATCGTAACCTGGTAATTTGCGCTGAGATGCAATTTTTACAGTTTCGATAGTTATTTTGTCTTTAGCTAGGTCTAAGCAAAGTTCAAGGTTGCCGAGCGCTACGCGTGCATCGCCAGCAGAGAGTTCGGCGATGTAGGTTAGTACTGTTTTTGAAGCTAGTTTAGATTTTCCAAGCTTTTTAAGCGCCAATTTTAATATAGTAACTATTTCTTCGGTAGTTAGCGGCTCCAGTATAAGAACTCTTGTACGGGACAAAAGGGGTGTAATTACTTCAAAACTTGGATTCTCGGTTGTAGCTCCAATAAGCGTAATTAAACCATTTTCAACATGAGGCAAAAAAGCATCTTGCTGTGCTTTATTAAAGCGATGAATTTCATCTACAAACAAAACAGTCCGCATTCCGAGTCGCCTGTTTTCACCTGCATGTTTTATAACTTGCTTTACATCGGCAATACCTGCGGTAACGGCGCTAATTTCAATAAAATCGGCTTCTACTTCTTTGGCAATTATTCGGGCAAGGGTTGTTTTGCCACTACCCGGGGGTCCCCATAATATAAGGCTAACTGGCTGTTTATTAATAACAATTTGCTGTAATAGAGCATTATTACTTAGTAGATGAGTTTGCCCAATAACTTGTTTTAAGTTTTGGGGTCGCATTTGTTCAGCTAAAGGCACCTGTGACATGAAGTAAGTATATATTAAAAAACACCCCTACGGGTGTATATGGTGGAGAAGTCAAGTAAACTTGACTCCCCCATTAAGTCCAATGTAAAAGTGAACTACATTGTTTATACCATAATGAAATATAGCTAGCAATAGTCTTTATACTAATACTGCTTTAATGCGCCTAACACCGGCAGAGCTAGATTCTTCTTTTTGGATTTTGAATTTTACGTTACCATCGGCAAGTGTACCAGTATGCTCAACATGTGGACCGCCACAAATTTCACGGCTATAATTTTTGCCATCTGGGTCGCCAACGGTATAAACTTTGACAACTTCACCATATTTATCCCCGAAGGCTCCCATAACACCATTAGCTAAAGCTTCCTTGGTATTTTCTTCGCGCCATGACATAGGCCAGTCTTTTACAATTTGTTCATTTACAATATCTTCAACTTTTGCAATTTGCTCGGGAGTCATTTTTTCTGGGTGACTAAAATCAAAACGCAACCTATCGCCAGTTATATTACTACCTCTTTGGATAACATGATCACCTAAAACCATACGCAAAGCTTTGTACATAAGGTGGGTTGCGGTGTGGTACTTGGTTGTTATTTCACTATGGTCGGCTAGGCCACCTTTAAAGGTGCCTTTGGCGGCAGTTTTGCTACGTGCACGCTGGGCATCCATTTGCTTATCGAATTCTTCACGCCATTTTTTGCTAACTTTAATTTGTTTTTTATATGCTTCTTCGATACTTAATTCAGCAGGGAAGCCGTAAGTATCATATAGCCTAAACACATCGTTACCATTCAGTTCTTTATTCTCAGTTAAACGGTCAAATTCCCTAACGCCAGAACGAAGTGTTTGGCGGAATATTTTTTCTTCGCGCTTCAAAACAGAATGAACTTCATCACGCTTTTCACGAATTTCTGGATAGTCGTCGTGGTACATATCGGCAATTATTGGAATTATAGTTTCACAAACATCTTGTTCGATGCCTAGGTCAAAAGCGAATCTTATAGCACGACGAACAATACGGCGCATAACATAACCCTGCTCTTTGTTACTAGGTATTACACCATCGGTAGCAAGGAAAGTTGCGGCTCGCAAATGGTCGGCAATGACACGCATACTAGTGGTGTAGGTGTCGTATTCTTTACCGCTAATTTGTTCTAGCTTTTCAATTATTGGCCATAGTAGGCTAATTTTGAATACGTCTGGGCTGTCAATGCTAGCGGCGGCAATACGCTCTAGTCCACCACCAAAGTCGACATTACGTTTTGGCAATTTTGCAAAGCCTGTTTCAGTTTTTTGGTATTCCATAAAAACTGAATTACCAATTTCAAGGAAGCGTCCACAATCACAGTTTGGGTGACATAGTTTGCCCCATTTGGTGTCATGTTTTTGATTCTCGAACAAATAAAAAACTTCGCTATCTGGACCACCTGGTTCACCAACGGGCATATTGCTTGGTTCGCCTGCTCGGCTCCACCAGTTTTTGTCGCTATAGAAAAATACTTTAGCGCCTTTAGGACTACCTATATTATAGCCATCTTTTTCTGTACCAATATCTATCGTTTCAGCTTCTATGCCTCTTTCGGCAAAAAGTTTAAGCCACAATTCGGCAGATTCTGTATCTTTAGGCACTCCGTTTTTTTCGTCACCTATAAAACAACTAATATAAATTCGCTTCGGGTCTAAGCCTACTTCGTCTACTAAAAATTTAAATAAACGTGGAATTTGTTTTTCTTTAAAGTAGTCACCCAGGCTCCAGTTACCTAACATTTCAAAAAATGTCGTATGCCTATTGTCGCCAACTTCTTCAATATCTTGGGACCTAAAACATGTCTGGCTATCTACAAGCCTAGTACCATAGGGGTTAACTTCTCCTAAAAGATATGGAACAAGTGGTTGCATGCCACTACCGGTAAACAATGTTGAAGGGTCATTATCGGGGACTAGTTTGGCTCGTGGAATGGCAACATGGCCATCGGCTTCTAAAAACTTAATATATGCATTTCGTATTTCATGTGCTTTCATAAGGCGTAATTATAGAGGTTTAAAAGTTGTAAGTAAATATTATATATTCACTATATGCTCAGATATGCTATATATTAAGTGATGCTAAAAAATATAACTTTTAGAAATATATTGAATATAGTGAAAAAAGTACCCGGAACTATAGTTTTGGTATTTGCAATTATTTTAGTAAGTATTTTTACAAAAAGCATGTGGCATTCTGCCGAAAAGTTCGGGCTAGTTAGCCAGTATGGTTTTGGATTGCCTTCATTCTTGGAGGGAAGATGGTGGACGGTATTCACTGGTGCAGCAATTTCACCAGAACCATGGATGCTGATAATAATTTTAACTCTTGTTATCCTTGGCTGTGGATATTTGGAATATTTTTACGGCACCCTAAGAATGCTGGCTGTCATACTGATAACTCATATTGGCAGTGTTCTAATAACGGCTGGATTGCTAGGAGTACTCGATAAACTCGACATTGTATGGGCTATAGAACTTGCCAAAGTCAAAGATGTAGGTATTTCAAACGCTGGTTTTGGTGCTGTGGGTGCAGCAACCGCCGGATTGCCTTTACTTTGGCGCCGACGGGTTAGGGCAGTTGTACTTATCTACTGCATAACGTTTATATTGTATTCTGGCCTTATTTGGGATATATCTCATTTCATCGCCTTTATTATTGGCATTTCTATTGGACCGTGGGTGGTGGGAAAAAGTTATAAAAAAAGTGAATTCCCACTATTAAACCTTGAGCCACGGACATTAATTGCTGGCATAGCCTCACTGAGCATTTATTCCACTATTGTTACAAAACTATTCCCCGGCAATGGTGGCATAGTAGATTTTGGCAATGAAGTAGAATATACAGGCTCATTTATTGCTTCAGTAGTTTCAGTAGCATTTATGAGTATCTTTGTATATGGGTTATATAAGGGTAAGAGATTTGCCTGGTGGGCTGTTTTAGTACTAGCCAGTTTATCGTTGGTGGGTTCACTATTTTTAGACAACTCCGGGGTAAAGCTCTTTGGAATAGTATTCGACGTTACTCTTGTTGGCTTGTTATTAAAAAATAAAAAATACTTTGCCATAAAGTCTGACGCTTTAATAAAAAGACGTCTACTAATATACGGACTTTCAATATTTGCTTTAATATATATACTTCATGTTTCCTTAGTTTATAGCTTTAGGAATACCCTATTACCAGTGCCTAGTTTCAGCCGTGTAGCTGTAGAGTCAGCTGTACAATCTGTTGGCCAAACCAGCGAATATTTTAAATCTAATAATAAAGTGGTAACCACACTAATTAATAGTATTGATGTTATTTGGATGGTTGCCTTTTTGGGCCTTCTAGCCGGCGCTATTGCTTCAACCAGCCGAGATAGAAATAAAAGAAGAAATTTTGAAATTTTCGATATGTTAATGCGTCAAAAAGGAGCAACTAATATTACCTGGATGGCCAGATGGCCTGGTATGAGCTATTGGGTAAATAAATCTGAGACTGCTTCATTTGCCTATAGGTTAATTAATAATGTGGCTATTGTTTTAAGCGATCCTGTTGGTAGCCCCCAGGCAATAACATCGTCATTGCAAACATTTAGCAAGTACTGCACCGATAAGGGTTGGACGGTAGCATATTTTTCGGTTACTGAACCGTTTGCAAAAGTTTTAGAAAAAAGAGGATACAAATCTATAATGGTTGGCGAAGATACTGTCATTGAACTGGGCAGTCTAACGTTCACCGGTAAAGAATGGCAGTCGGTTAGGTCTGCCATAAATAAGGCAGAAAAAGCCGGTGTTAGTATGCAAACTGTTAATTACGGCACTGCTCCTTTGGCTATTAAAGATCAGTTACATACAATAGCTAATAGTTGGGTGGCTGATAAGTCACTGCCAGAAATGGGATTCACATTAGGCACATTAAAACAGGCGGAAGATTTAGAAGTAATTATGAATATTGCTGTAGATGAACAAGGAACCGTGCATGGAATGACAAGCTGGATGCCAGTTTACAGAGGCGGAAAAATAATTGGCTGGACAATTGATATTATGCAACGGAGGCTATCTGAACAAACAATGGGGGGAGTAATAGAATTTTTAATTGCAAAGTCGGCCGTTATGTTTAAAGAACAAGGAGCAGAATTTATTAGCTTGTCTGCCGCTCCACTAGCAAACAGTAAAACCAAAAAAACTTCTCTTGAAAAACTACTAACAGTCTTAGCCGATAAGCTAGAGCCATTTTACGGTTTTAAAAGCTTATATCGTTTTAAGCAAAAGTTTCAGCCTGTACATAAACCACTATATTTGTGCTACAACGATGAAGCCAAATTACCAGGCATAACTGGTGCAATTGGCAAGGCTTATATGAATGACACCAGTTATATAAAAGCCCTGACTTCGATGATAAAAAAATAAGGTGGTCATTAGGTATTTGCTTAGTACCTTTTTGTATAGTTAAAACTGGTAATTATTTAAATACGTTGTATTATAAAATTATGAGTGAAAAACAACTGGAACGACAAATGCTACAACCTTGCGATAACGTAATTAATAAAATTGATGAATACTGGAGAGTTGTCCGGGATCCAACCGTAGAATCATTCGAAAAACCTAACAGCATAGATAATTTCGCCGAACATTATTTATCTGATAGATATGGAAACGAATATGGCAAATTGATGTATGCAGACTTAGGCTCAACAACATACCAATTAGAAAAATTTAAATCAGGTGAACACATGGTTATAAACATTCAATTCTTACACCCTGACAGGTATGAACCTATAACATTATATGTTAACCTTACGGATTTAGAGATCGGTCATCCATCTGTTCGTATTTTGGAAGAGCAGGACAATAAGTTAAATGATCGTCCTGGCAGAGAGCTTTCTGAAAGTGCTCTTAGAGGTATTGCTTTAGATTTGTATTTTTCAATGTAACGTGGATAAAGGGTTAATATTATAGAATTAGCACTCTTGACCCAAGAGTGCTAATTTTGTATAATTTAAAGTACTATTAATTTGACACTAATTCTCAGTTAATATCCGTATAATAGCAATAGGAAGGATTTATGTAACCCATGCCAGAATCACCAGATTTTCAAGAATTTCTTAATCATTTAACCGACAACGCTTTAATGAGCCTAAAAACAGCTGACCAAATAGCTAGGGCTCAAAATTCCGCCTATGTAGGAACGGAACATATTTTACTTGGCCTACTTACCCAAGAATCTTCACTCGGTGCAAAAATGCTTAGCAAGGCAGGTGTAAATTTCCAGCGTGCTCAATTAGCACTTAATTTAACTCCCAGAAACCTATCTATAAACATAGGGGGTAAGGGCCTGAGTGAAACGGCAAAACTGGCCTTAAAAATGAGTTGGGACTTTGCCCAAGACTTTAGCCAAGATATTTGCGGAACCGAACATATTTTATACAGCTTACTTATGCAAAAAAATGGTCGAGCCGCAGTACTTCTAAAAGATATGAACGTTGATGTTGAAAAACTTACCGACGACTTAGAACAATTTTTACAAAAACAGCAGTTCGATACTGAACATGAAGGCATGAAACATACAGCAACTAAAACTAGGCGAACTGGTGGCAAAAGTGCACTAGAGCATTTTGGTACTGACCTAACGGCTATGGCTAGCGAAGGTAAATTGGACCCAGTTATTGGACGTGAACAGGTTATAAGGCGGGTGATTACAATACTTAACCGCCGTACAAAGAATAATGCAGTTTTAATTGGTGAACCTGGTGTTGGAAAAACGGCTGTCGCTGAGGGGTTAGCCCAAAGAATAGTTGCCGAAGATGTACCAGATAGCTTACTAGAAAAAAGAATTGTCATGCTAGATTTAGCTGGTATGGTCGCAGGTACTAAATATCGTGGTGAATTTGAAGACCGTTTAAAAAAAGTTATGGCCGAGCTAGAAAACGACCGCAACACAATTGTGTTTATTGATGAAATGCATTTGTTGGTTGGTGCTGGTGCGGCGGAAGGTGCTATTGATGCTGGAAATATTCTTAAACCATCTTTGGCAAGGGGTAAAATACAGGTTATTGGTGCTACGACTACAAACGAATATCACAAGCATATCGAAAAAGATGCTGCACTAGAGCGACGTTTCCAACCGGTAGTGGTACCTGAAACTACGCCTGTAGAAACTTTAACTATACTTAAAGGGCTAAGAAGTCACTATGAAAATTTTCATGGTGTGGTAATTGGCGATGAAGTTTTAGAAGATGCAGTATATTTTGCAGATAGATTTATACAAGATCGTTACATGCCCGATAAAGCAATTGATCTTGTGGATGAGGCGGCTGCATTATTGCGGGTAGATAAAGGTAAAACACCAAGTGAATACAGAGCCCTACTTAAAGAAATTAAGCTAATGACCCTTCGCCGTGACGAAGCAGTAGACGATGAAGACTATGAACAGGCGGCCAAGTTCAAACAAAAAATTAGCACCGCTCAAGAAAAGTTAAAAGACTTACAAGCAAAAACGGCTACACATAAACGGCTTACATTAACTAGTGATGATATTGCAACAGTTGTGGCCCAATCTACTGGTGTGCCTGTAAGAAAAATTGTTAAGCAAGAAGCCAAAAACCTACTAAAACTAGAAAATCAGTTACAAAAGTATGTTATTGGACAAAATGAGGCAGTTGAAGTTGTGGCAAAATCTATAAGGCGTAACCGAAGTGGAATTGGCAGTGAAAAGCGCCCTATTGGCTCGTTTATATTTATGGGTCCAACAGGAGTTGGTAAAACTGAACTAGCTAGGGTTCTAACTAGAGAATTCTATGGTCGAGAAGACGCTATGGTCAAAATAGATATGAGCGAATTCAGTGAACGGCACAATGTTTCTAGGCTTGTTGGTGCACCTGCCGGATATGTCGGCTACGAAGAAGGTGGCCAATTGACTGATAAAATAAGGCGTCACCCTTATAGCTTAGTTTTGTTTGATGAAATTGAAAAAGCCCACCCAGAAGTATTTAATATGCTTTTGCAGGTGTTAGAAGATGGTGAATTAACTGATGCCAAAGGCCGTAAAGTTAGCTTTAGAAACACTATCATTATTATGACTAGTAATATTGGTGCGCATTTATTGCAAAAAGAGGCAAGTTTTGGGTTTAGTTCTAGTAGAAGTGACACTAAAGACTTAGATGAGTTACATGAAAGAAACAAGACCCAGGTAAGCGATGAACTGAAGCGCCATATGCGGCCGGAATTCTTAAACCGTGTTGATAAAGTCGTGGTATTCAGGGCTTTAACTAAAGATAATGTTAAGCACATTATTGATGTCCAGATTAGCGAATTACAAGCAAGGTTACAGCGTAAGAAAATTGGCTTAAGCATAAGTGCCTCTGCTAAAGAATGGTTACTAGAAAAAGGTTATGACCCTAAAAATGGAGTGAGGCCTTTAAGACGGTTGATCCAAGATACAATTGAAGATAATATTGCTGATGGTATTTTGGCAGAAACCTACAGCCAAGGTGATGTTATTAAAGTAGTTGGTGGTAAAAAAGGTTTAACCTACTCAACAATAAAAGAATAATATCTGTAAATAAGTTAATAAATGGGCGAACATAAGCTTTTTGTCTTTAGGCTTATATTCAGCAAATACTTGGTATAATTAAATTCGTATGAACAAAAAGAGCCTTCCAGGTTTTATAAGCCTAGCGATAATATTACTTGCAGGTTTTTTGGTATGGCAAAATAGGTTTGAAATATATGATTGGGCAAAACTGCGAAACTACCAACCATCTGCCCAAATATCAGGAATTGCTACAGCAAGTGGTATGAATAACACTGGTCGCAAGCTTTTCTATGTAAACGACCCGCGTATATCCGACCGTCAAGAGTTCCAGACTGAATGTAACAATGATAAAGAGCAAACTATTGTTCTTGGTTGTTATACCGGTACAAATATATACGTCTTTGATGTAACAGATGAGAGATTAAGTGGTGTCGAGGAAGTAACGGCGGCCCATGAAATGTTGCACGCGGCTTATGACAGGTTGAGTTCTAGCGAAAAAAAGAAAGTTGATATGCTAACACAACAGGCATTCGACCGTGTTAGTAACCCTCGCATAAGCTCATTAATAGAAAGCTACCGTAAGGCCGACCCTGGCGTTGTACCAAATGAGCTACATTCTATTTTGGGTACAGAAGTTGCCAACCTTGGGCCGGAGCTAGAGGAATATTATGCCAAATATTTTACTGATCGTAACAAAGTATTAAGTGCTAGCCAAGCTTATGAGAAAGTATTTGCCGACCTCCATAACCAAGTTGAAAAGTATGATGCTGATTTATCACTAAGAAAATCTGAAATTAATAGGTTGGAATTAGAGCTTAATCAACAGTCTGCAGAATTAGCTATAACTAAAAAACAAATGGAACAATACTTAAAAAGTGGCCAAACTGGTTTATATAACGCATTAGTGCCTAAATATAACGGCCAGGTCGAATCTTACAATTCCCAGGTAGCCAACTATAAAAGCTTGCTTGAAGAATATAACCAGCTTGTTGTTGCTCGTAATAACGTGGCTGTAGAACAACAAGGACTTGCAGAAAGCTTAGATAGCCGAGTAGATGCTATAAAATAAAATTTATAGGTTAGCATTACAATAATTGAATAGTTGTGAGAATGCAGTTGATATATAATACCCGTAATAAATGTCTTCATTAACCATAATTTTACAAGTAACAGTTTTAGTAATTGGCTCCGGTGTTTGTTCTGGCTTAAACGTTTCTATTATGTCACTGGACCTAGGAGATTTAGAGCGTAAAGCAAAACTGGGCGATGTATCGGCAAAAAAAGTACTTCCACTAAGAAAAAATGCTCATTTAACATTGGCCGCAATACTATTAACAAAAGTCGCATTTGCATCTGCTAGTTCAATAGTACTTGCAGGATACATGAATGGATTTGTGGCAGCGCTAATTAGCACATTATTGCTTGTATTCTTTGGTGAATTACTGCCCCAGGCTTTATTCACTAGGCATGCACTAAGCTTTTGTGCATTTTTTTCAGGATTTTTAAAGCTAATAACTGTAATTACATACCCGATTGCCAAACCGCTTCAAATAATTCTTGATAGATGGTTCGGTAATGAGAAAAATCGATTAAATAGCCGGCATGAACTATCGTTATTGGAAGGCGAGCATATTGAACACATAGAAAGCGAACTGGACGAAGACGAAATTGTAATTATTAGAGGCGCATTAATGTTAAGTGAGAAAAAAGTTGAAAGTATAATGACGCCACTAAAGCACACATACTGGCTATCTTTGAACGACATAATAGATGGTCACAAAATTGACGAAATTAAAGCACGGGGCTGGAGTCGAATACCAATTATTAACAATAATTTTAAAACTTGCTATGGGGTTTTGCTACAAAAAGATTTAGTTGATATTGGCTTTGACGAAAACCCGGTAGATCTGCGCAAGTTCAAGCTACATAAAACAAAATCTGTTGGTGCAAAAACAGCCCTAGAAACGGTGTTTAGGCATTTTATAAGTGCTAGAGGCCATATGATGGTCGTGTATGAGTAACGCAACTATTTTTACAAAATACTTGGACGATGTATTGATGGGGATCGTAATTGCTGGTGGCGTGGGTATTATGCCAACCGATACAATGTATGGCATTGTGGCATCGGCCTATTACAAAAATGCCGTAGAACGCATATACACTCTAAAACGTCGCCAAGGAAAACCTGGAACTATAATTGCCTCTTCTGTAGAGCAACTAGTTGATATCGGTATTTCAAGGCAAGATATTGAAAGGGCATGCGTGTATTGGCCCGGTGCGGTTAGTGTGGTTTTGCCAATAAAGAATGATAAAACGTGGTTACACCAGGGCTATAAAACCGTTCCCGTTAGAATAATAGAAAACGGTAAACTGGCACAATTATTAGAAGTTGTTGGCCCACTAGTGACTAGTAGTGCCAATTTATCAGCACAGCCACCGATTACCACAATAGGTGAAGCAAAAAAAGTATTTGCAGATGAACTTGATTTTTATGTAGATATAGGCGAAATTGCCCACTCAACAGCATCTACAATTATTACGTTTGATGATAATAATGAGATAAAAATATTACGTCAGGGTGTTGTAAATATTAATTAAATAGTTATTGACCTAAAAATCTACAAAAAATATATGTGGAACTGTTAGGCAGGCATTTAGCCAAATTTGCCCACTAGCCTTTGGGGCAAATGGTCAATAGTATTATTTGTATTAACTGGAGGCAGAATATGGGTTTTGACAATTATAAGCAGAAAGTTGTAGATGTATTTCATCAAACAAAGGAAACTACTATAGATTCTAAGGATGACGCTAAAGATAAACTGCCAGACGAAATGCTAAAGTCTAACGTGGCACTGAAAGATGCCAAGGAAGTTGCGACAGAAAGTGTTGAAAGAGTTAGCACTGTGGCCAGGAAAGTACCCAAGAAAACCGTACAGGTAATAGATGGAATTACTGCAAGAGTAAAACACTAACAACTAGCAATTATTCTTAGTTTAAATTGTTTAGGTCAGTAAATAGATGAGGCTACATGATAAAATAAAATATAACGATGGCAAAAACTAAAGTAATATATTCTTGCAGTGCATGTGGTGCGGTCTTAGGTGGCTGGGCTGGTAAATGTAGCGTATGTGGTGAATGGAATACTATAGTTGAGCAAATAGACACTTCTGCTAGTAATTTGGGTGGTAAATCTGTTAGTGGGGGTAAAGTTTTAAGCTACGAGCCAGTTTTAAAGAATCCTAAGAATATTGACAAGCGTTTATCTGTTGGAGTAGCCGATATTGATGAAGTTTTAGGAGGTGGGTTGGTTGCCGGAAGCGTAGTGTTAATTGCTGGTGAGCCAGGTATTGGTAAGAGCACTCTTTTAATGCAACTTGCTAATAATGCATCAAATTTGGGACGAGTTTTATATATTAGTGGCGAAGAATCTGCCAACCAAGTTAGCATGCGGGCAAATCGTCTTGGGGCGGTGGGTAAAAATTTGCTATTAGCGAGCTCTACTAGCGCCAACGATATTGCAACAACTATTAGTTCTGGCAACTTCGATTTGGTAATTGTTGACTCTATACAAACAATTGCGACTAATGAAATAAGCAGTAGCCCGGGAACAGTCAGCCAAATTACTAACAGTACAAGCTTAATTAGTAGTAGCGCTAAGGCCAGTAACACAGCATTAGTGCTTGTGGGGCATGTTACAAAAGAAGGCTCCATTGCAGGGCCTAAGGTCCTAGAGCACGTTGTAGACGCTGTATTACAGCTAGAGGGCAACAGATATGGTGGTTTTAGGGTGCTTAGGGCTTTGAAAAACAGGTTTGGTTCTACGAACGAGGCGGCTATTTTGGAAATGCAAGATAGTGGCTTGCAGGTAGTTGAAAACCCTTCGGCTTCCTTGTTGGCAGAACGCCAAAAAAGTGATGGTTCAGTAGTGCTTGCAACCTTAGAGGGCACAAGGCCAATATTAGTAGAGGTTCAAGCTTTGGTTAATACAACATCCTATGGCTATCCTAAGCGTGCTACAAGTGGTTTTGACCTAAACAGGCTTAACTTACTGGTTGCTATGCTAGAACGGCGCACAAAGCTTAAACTAGCCGATAAAGATATATATATTAATATAGTAGGTGGTATAAAAATTACAGAGCCCGCAGCTGACTTAGCTGTTATTATGGCAATAGCATCGGCGGCAAAAGGTATGGAGCTAAAATCTGACGCTGTTGTTTTTGGCGAGGTAGGCTTAAGTGGTGAAATTAGGCATGTCACTTGGGCAGAGAAAAGGCTAAACGAAATAGAAAAACTAGGCTTTAAGGCAGCCATTGGGCCAAAAATGAAGCAAAATCAAAAAATGCCGAGGTGGTATTATGAAGCCAGCGATATTCGTTCGGCGCTTAACTCATTCTTAACAACCCATGACACGCGTAGTAGCCAGGAAAATGTTTTAGTTAGTAGATCTAAACTGTCTGGGCGTAAGCCAAGTAAAGGAAAATAAATTGTATTTAGAAATTATTCAAACTGTTGCCATTTTAGTATTGGCATTCGTAATATATAAAAAAATTAACCCAGCTGTAAGCTTAAAACCGAAAAGCCATGATAGAAGGGCACTATTAGATAGTTGCGCATTAATAGATGGTCGAATTGTCGAACTAGCCAAAGCTGGTTTCGTACCAGAAACGCTAGAAATACCAGAGTTTATTATTGCTGAATTGCAACTGCTAGCAGATGGAAATGATTCCCAGAAGCGCGAGAGAGCTAGGTATGGCCTAGAAATTGTCAGGGAACTGCAACAAATAAAAGATGTAACTGTTAAAATTAACCGCAGTAAAGTAACGGAAGCAAAATTAACAGATGATAAACTTGTTAAGCTGGCTAAATCTATTAAAGCTGATTTATACACAACCGACTTTAATTTAA
>CAYZCZ010000010.1:13530-21428 GCA_964477125.1 uncultured Candidatus Saccharibacteria bacterium
GTTAAGCTGGCTAAATCTATTAAAGCTGATTTATACACAACCGACTTTAATTTAAACCAAGTAGCTAACATTGAAGGTGTAAGAGTTTTAAATGTAAACGAGCTTGCCCATGCTTTAAGGTCGGTAGGATTACCAGGTGAAACAATTGATGTTAAGGTGATTCAACTTGGATCAAGCAGAGACCAAGGGGTAGGCTACCAAGATGATGGAACTATGGTTGTTATAGATAACGCACGGGCAGATATAGGTTCAATAGTTTCGGCTAAAATTACTAGGTCTCATCAAACTGTGGCCGGAAGAATGTTGTTTGCGACCAAAGTTAGTGGTGGCCAACCGCCCAGGGCAAATAAACCACGTCAACAGGTGGCTCCCAGGGTCCGCAAGGAAGCTCCAAAACTCGCTAAAAACTTGAATGCTCCAGCCACACGGGTTAATCAGCCAAAAAGGCGAGCACCAGCTCCCAATAGAAATGTCAAGAACATACAGCAGCGTATGACGCGTGGTGAACAAAGCTTGTTTGATGCTATAGATAGCTCAAATAGTTAGTAAAAATATAAATAGATGAGACTTTAATTCGCTCATCTATTTTTATATACCTTTTACTACTTAGCTATGTGTAATTAAAATAGTTAGTTTAACCTAAGGAACTATAAATGATAATTCTTTAGTACTGGTGGCATCGTACAGTACGCTGTCGGTAACGTTTACTGTTACAGCAGTATTTGCAGTGGCGGGTGGAGTGTACTTAAAGGTAACGGTTTGGGTATTAGCTACATCGAATGATGCACCCGGAGGAACTACGCCATCGATTGTGAAGCTAAGCGTTTTAAGGTCATATTTACCCTTTGTTGCTGTTGCGCTAATTGTGTAGGTGCCATCACCATTTTTAACGGCTTCATTTATAACTACCGAAGGCTTTTCAGCAGGGTCACACGTGTGGATATCATCTTTATCGGTAGGTATAGCGCCACCGGTTGCTCCATATCGTGCTGAAACAGGCCCAATCCAATTACGATACAACGGATCTGAAGAAGGTAATTCTGAAGCCAAACCACCGCCAACAATATTTTGTTTTGCTTTTTCTGGCGTACATTCAGTGGCAAGTTTGCCAGATACGCTGTCGATTGTGGCTTTCTTATCGTTATTTGGGTAGCGAGGTGTATACCAGCTTGGGAAAATATCGCATTTACCGCCACTGTTTGTTGCGTAACCAGTAGTTAGGTTTATGCAAACAGTTTTCATTGCAGCAGGTTTTACCCAGCCCTTGTTTGGCTTGCCTTGAATAGCTTCTGTCAGGAACGTATTCCATGCTGGCCCTAGAACCGAGTTGGTAAACTGGGTCATTGGTTTGTTTTCATGGTGCCCAGACCATATTCCAAAGACTACATCCGATGTATATCCCACGAGCCAACCATTTTCATTGTTGTTTGTAGTACCTGTTTTAAAGGCAGATTTAGCGTTTTTAATACGGTATTGCGAACCTAAAATACTGGCTTTAGTATCGCTAAGCATGTCATTTAGGCTGTAAGCAATTTGTGAATCTAGGACAGGCTCGCCTGGTGTTTCTTTGTATTCAGAAATTGTTTTATCGCGGATATCTTTAATTTTCAGAATGTATGTTTGGGGTTTATATACACCCATTCTTGCCAAAGTGCTAAATCCATGAACATGCTCGGATAATTTAATTTGGCCACCATCTCCAATAGCTGTAGAAAGGATTTCATTACAGTCTTCTTTGCCATTAGCATAACAGCCGGTAACTCCACTTTTGACACCCATTTTTTTAGCCATATCTTGAGTGTTTTGGATACCTGCCATATACATGGCCTTAATTGCTGGTATGTTTCTTGATTGGCCTAAAGCCGTACGCATACTAACAGCGCCATAGTATTTTTTATCCCAGTTTTGTGGAGTCCATCCGCCACCAAAGTTTGTTTGTACATCGTACAAGGTGCTACCAGCACCCCAGTTTTTATTCTGAGTCATGAGCGTGGCGTAATCGTATGGTTTGTACGATGATCCAGGGCTACGGGGGGTAGTAGCGTAGTTAATTGCTCCAAAGGTAGGGTTATTAAAATCTCTACCGCCAACCATGGCAAGTACTTGACCCGTTTCGACATCTTCGGCAACCGCTGCCATATTATCACCACCAATGCGGTCCAATTTAACTACAGCAGTGGCAATGGATTCTTCGGCTTTTTTCTGCAAGTTTAAGTCAAGTGTAGTTGTAACTTTAAAGCCGGCCTTACGAGCATTGGTTGCGCCATACTGTTCTTCTAGTTGTTTTTGAACTTCAGTTACAAAATATGGAGCTATGATGCCACTATACTTACCAGGTTTAGTTTTCACTAACCCAGCTAAGGTATCAGTTTTTTTTGCCTGATCTGCTTCGGCTTGGGTTATATAACCTTGCTCGGCCATTAGGGTAATAACATAGTTGCGCCGTTCAATTAACTCGGCTGTATTTTCACCGGTTGGCGAAAAATAGGTGGGTGCCTGAATCATGGCGGCAAGTAGGGCGGATTGGTCAATAGTAAGGTCTTTGGCACTTTTGTTGAAGTAGCCTTTAGAAGTAGATTCGATACCAGCGTATCTGGAGCCAAAAGAGATTTCATTTAAATAGGCTGTTAAAATTTCGTCTTTACTGTAGCTACGCTCAAGTTCGGTAGCCAGTATAAGCTCCTTTAATTTTCTAATAACGTTACGGTCTTGAGTTAGCAGACTGTTTTTAACAAATTGTTGAGTTATGGTTGAGCCACCCTGGACATTGCCACCCTTGGCGTTATTAACTGCTGAGCGCATTATACCTGAAAAACTAAAACCGCCATGTTTGTAAAAGTCTTTATCTTCTATGGCAATAACTGCGTGCTGAATATTTTTAGACATTTGGTCTTGCGGAACTGGGTAACATTCTACGTCACCAGAACTGGACCACAACAAGGTCTGACCGGTTCTATCGTAATAAAGTGTCGATGCCCCTTCGCTACAGGTTTTTAGGTCGGTAATATTTCGTGGTAAATCTTTTCTAAAGTAGGCAAAAACGCCCATAGTAAGAACTAGTAAAATAGCTAAACAAATTGCCGAGACCTTTAAAAAGCGGAAAAAACCATCACGGTTAAACCAGTATTCTGCAAAGTGTTTAGGGTGCAAATAATAGAAGAATCTTTTAAAAGGATTCTTAGGCAGTTTAGCCTGATATTCGGCCCGTCGTCGCATTTTGGCGTCTTTATTAGCTTTAAGCCTGTCGCCAATATTGCGATTTGGTTTAATGCCAGACGACGTAGGACGTCTCTGACCCTTGGATAATTTTCCTGATTTCTTCATTAAACTCTTATTTTCACCTTCAATAAACTTTAGCAATTATATCAAAAATGACACAAAGGCTCCAGTTTACCTGCTTTATTTTTTATTAATTATATTGTGGAAATTTTTGCTTAGAACTAGCTGAAAATACGACTTCGAGGGCAAAAAAGGTTAATATGTATGCAATGGAATTGAATACTGAGTTAATAAATGTCAAAGGTGTTGGGTCGGCACGTTTCGAACAACTGAAACAGTTAGGTCTAAAAACAGTGGCTGACCTAATGGGGTATTATCCTAGAAAATATCAAGATTATTCGAGCCCTATACCCATTAAAGATATGAGACCAGGCCTTGTTTGTTTGCAGGTTAAAATATCCAACCTTACAACAAGGCGTGTTCGGAGAGGAATGCATATAACAGAGGCAATTGCCACGGACAACACAGGGAAAGTTAAATTAATTTGGTTTAACCAACCATATAGGTCGTCAAGTATTAAACCAAACAGTCTTTACTATTTAACAGGTGAATATGCTATGAGTAATAACCGTTTGCAAATTGTAAGCCCCAATATAGAACTAAAACAAGACAGTGATGATTTTAAAAGTGGCATTTTACCTATATATAAGGAATCTAAAAACATTAAAAGTACTTATATAAGGAAGTTAATTAAACAGTTAGAACCATTATTTATTGATATTCCAGAAACATTACCAGATTTTGTTGTAATGGGCGAAAAACTAATGCCAAAAGCAATAGCAGTTAAGGCGCTACATTTACCACAGTCTGCTAATCAGTTAGATGAAGCGACTGCTAGAATGGGTTTTGAAGAAGTTTTTATACTAATGTTGGCATCGGCTAGTAACAAGAACCAAACTCTACAAAATATAGCACCTAAGATTTGTTTTAATGAAATAGTTGCCAAAGAATTTGTTAGTAAGCTTAAATTCAAATTAACAGATTCACAGCGTAGAGTTATATGGCAAATATACAAAGATATGCAAACTACCGAACCAATGAACAGGTTGGTTGAGGGTGATGTAGGATCAGGTAAAACAGTTGTTGCAACAATGGCAGGACTAATGGTTTGCGAACAAGACATGCAAGTTGCTTTTTTGGCTCCAACCGAACTGCTTGCAAGGCAACATTACAATACGATAAAAGAATTTTTAGGCCACACCAAGTATGCTAATGAAATTGCATTAATAACAGGCGGACACACAGCCAAGCTTAAGAAAGAAATAAAAGAAAGCTTGGCAAAGGGTAGAATTAGGTTTCTAATTGGCACACATGCAATTTTGCAAAAAGATGTTGACTGGCATAACTTGGGGCTGGTTGTTATTGATGAACAACATAGGTTTGGTGTTGAACAACGGCAAAATATAACTCTAAAAGCTGGCCATATGCCTCATGTCCTATGCCTAACAGCTACTCCTATACCTAGGTCGCTAGCATTAACTGTTTATGGCGAACTATCTATTAGTACGTTAGATACCGCACCCAGCACGCGGGCAGGGGTAGATACTGAATTAATTTCTCCGAACTCTACAGCGCAAATGTACGAAAAGATAATAAAGTCCTTAGAACTTGGCCAGCAGGCATATATAGTGTGTCCATTGGTAAATGAAAGTGATTTTTTACCAGTAGCTAGTGCCGAAGAAACATACGAAAAATTACGAAAAACCGTATTTAAGAATTGGAAAGTAGGCTTACTGCATGGCCGTATGAAACCTAGCGACAAAGAACATGTTATGGCAAATTTTAGGTATAAAACAATTGATGTGTTAGTTTCTACTACTGTAATAGAAGTAGGCGTAGATGTACCCAACGCTACAGAAATGGCCATAATGGATGCAAACCGGTTTGGGTTAGCCCAACTGCATCAACTAAGGGGCCGGGTTGGCCGTGGACAGCACAAGGGAACTTGCTATTTGGTGATGACAGATTCCTCTGCTCCTAGTAGGCGAATGAGGGCCGTAGCAGGAACAGACAGTGGTTTTGAATTGGCTGAGTTAGACTTAGAAATACGTGGTCCAGGAGCCATATATGGGCACATGCAACATGGGGCATTAGACCTAAATTTTGCGAAAATAACAGATGCTAAACTAATAAATAAAGCTAAAAATGCCATAGAAAAATATCCGCAGTTACAAGAAAATATGGTAAAATATAAGCAATTATTTAGGTCAGTAAATAAGGCTAGCAAGCTAATTTACTTTAACTAAAACTATAAAATCGCTAAGGAATTTTGACATATGTATTCTGGTTCTACCTTGACTAATGCGTCAGGCAATTTGGTTGGGGCTCATCAAAAGATAGATAGATCTGCCCGCAAAGTATTGTCAGATTTATTGAGTGACAATAAACTCTTTCCGTCTAAAAGACTTATACTGCATTTCGAAGGTAAAAATGGCCCTGATAGCGCCAAGGCTAAGTTAGATGGAGTTCACGCCCCGTGGCACTTTTACGACCCCTTTGACCCAGATGATGGTATTTTATTGGAGCAAATCGAGGAACATTTTAATAACTTGGTAGATGCATTAAAAAGTAAAAATTTGGTAAGGTCAGGTTTTGAGGCAAGCTGGTTGGCGCACGCACTAGTTGACGGCCTAACCCCAGCCCATCATTACCCGTACGAAGAAGAACTAGAAAAATTGCGGGGTGAGGGCAAGGAAACAAGAAATACAGTATATAAAAAAATTGTTATCCCGGGGGATAATTTTAGGGAAGTATTTACTAAAAACTGGGAAATGTGGGGTTCCAAAGGCTTATTTACTACACATGCTTTGTTTGAAATGGGTGCCGCAATGGTTATGGCACCAATGACTTACCGCATTGCTAGACCTAATAAATACGAAATCAAAAAGGTCCAACAAATAGGTTTGCCTGAATATTTTAAACGTACAGCCCGTGAAGTTGCTTTGCTAAACATGTATGAAGATTTTTACAAAAGAGGCTGGACGCCTAAGCTAGCTAAAACCACTAGGTTAGAGCTTGCACCAAAAATGGCCCGTACCGTAACCCTTGCCTGGTTCATGGCCGCCCGTGATGCTCAAATAGCATAGTGCAGAAAGGTTTTCTAATATTGATTTTGTTAATATCGTTGGCTTAGTTATTTTTAAGTCATAAACAGGAGAGATAGATATTTAAAAACTAGGCTAACTCTTTAAATTACCAAGAAGGCGCAAAGCTTCTAGGTAAAGCCAAATTAATGTAACCATTAAGGCGAAAGCACCATACCATTCGAACATTTTTGGTGCATTTTCTTTTTCGAAACGCTGAATTAAATCGAAGTCTAGTATTAAGTTTAGTGTGGCTAAAAAGATCACAACTATACTAAAAATAATACCTATGGGCCCAGTGTCAAAAATAAGAGGTGCTTTAACTCCAAATAAGCTTAAACCAAAAGCCACAAGGTAGTAAACGGCAAGTCCAGCAGTAGCAATAATTACGCCAGTTCTAAACTTTTCTGTAACTTTAATTAAGCCCAAGCTAAATGCCCATAAGCTTACAAAGAATATTGCACCAGTTAGGCAAATAGCCTGTACAACAATTCCGTTAAACTGCACGTTATACATTTGTGAGATTGCTCCCATAACATAGCCTTGGCAAAGTGCGTATATTGGGCCACCTATAAAAGCAATATTCGGCTTGAAGCTTGTAATTAATGCTGTAACAAAAGCTAATATCGATGCACCAATTAGCATAAATAATGCGCTTGAAGACTGCGATGCGGAAGCTTGCCAACCAAAATATCCGGCCCCTATTGTTAAGGCTAGCAAAAATAAAATTTTAAAAGTTGTGCCAACTATTGTAGCGGTAGCAGAACTATCTGATTCTGAGATTCTTTGTAGAACTTTATTCGAAAGTACCGGGTTGCCACTATTATCTTGCATTATTTCCCCCTTATATTTTTCTATATTATATCAATAAGCTAAAAAGTAAACACAACTTTTTCTTGGTTATTATCCACCAGTCAATTAATTTCTCTAAGGACTTTTGTCTCTGCTTGCTTTTTCTACTTTAGCATCTAGTTAGTCAAGGCTTGGTTTTTTAAGTATTTCAAGCAAAATGGTTGAGAATCATTTCGATTAACGAATTATTGCTCTTGCATAGTATTTGCCAGCCTAACTAGCTTACCTAGCCAACCAGGACTATAGTTAAAAACTTTTATTTTTGCAACAAAGAATTATTTTTATGCTATCTAGGGAATATCTTTTAAAAGTTTAGCCAATCCATCTGAATAAATACCAGCGTGTAAATCATGATCTATCTTTATTCCAGCACTAATCATAGGGTCATTAGAAATGCCAATAATAGTTGGTTTTTCAATTATTCCAAGACAACTAAGCACATCTATAATTTCAAAAATACTTTTTCCATCTCCGGCGGGGTAGTTGTATTTAGCTACAATCTCAATTTTCTGCGGCTCCATGACTGGTCTTTTTCTAAAAAAAGTTTTTCTTGTTTCTATATCGAATTCTGAAGGCAAATTATATCTAAAAACTGGTGGATCATACATGTTTTCATGCACGAGGGTTCCGTCTAACAACACTACATCGGCTTCAATCTCATGAGTTGCCATACTTCCTAGATCG
>CAYZCZ010000010.1:21528-23084 GCA_964477125.1 uncultured Candidatus Saccharibacteria bacterium
TAGATGCTTTTGCCGGTAGCGGTGCTGTGGGACTAGAAGCCTTAAGCAGGGGCGCAAGCCAAGTGACTTTTATTGATTCCGATAAAAATGCCAATCAAACAATAAACGAGAATATAGCTAAACTTAAACCTAATAATGTTAAAAGTATTAAGGCAAACTCGGCCAGCTGGAGTGACCATAACTTTGAAACAAGGTTTGATATTGTTATTGCTGACCCGCCATATGACCATATTATTTTTGAGCAACTTAATAAGCTAACTCGTAATATTAAAAAAGGTGGTTTGTTTATTTTATCTGTACCAAAAAATTTTCCTAGACCAACCTTCGAAAACTTACAAATAGTAGAAGATAAAAGCTTTGCAGATGGAAGTATAGTCTTTTACAGAAGCTAGACAAAATATATAAAAAATATTATAGTAGAAGTAACTAAATTCTTAAATTATTGGAGAATAATAAATTGATTATAAATGAACCCACAGTTGGTTATGGGCTAACTCCCTATGAAATAGGCCCTGGCTATGAAGACAAAGAAACACTAATAAGTACTCACGAGCATTACTCTACTGTCTTATACACGCCTAATAACCATATACAGGTTATCAATAAATCTGCTTACAAAAAAGGCTTACGTTTACATGGATTTGCGCATGGTGCAGAGCATGTTGCCGACCCAATAGACTCTGCAAAAGAAATAAAAAGTAAGATAACTAACTCTAGTTTTTATATGCCAACACAAGATTCAGAAATGTTTAATGTGGTAACAGACCTTGCTAAGCACCTGACGTTTGCCCAAAGAGACTGGCACAAAGATTCTGAAATAGAAGGTGGCCAACAAAAGGCTAGCTCTGCAGTTTTAGTAAGAATTTGGGATGCAAACGGTAGGCATTTTGTATCTAGCGTTAATGTTGGGATTGGAATGGCCTGTATTGTATACAAAGAAACTGGGAATATACAACCACTATTTGTAGAAGAGTCGACAAATGACAATAGACCCCTAGATTACTTAGGAAAAAGCCCAGGCTTTGCACCAACTACGAATAATACGTTTGAAGTTAGTAAGGGTGATTCAGTTGTTTTACTTTCTAACAGTTTAGTTCCTAACCATGACGATGACTTTACCTTGGAACAAATTATTACTGATGCAATTACTAGTACCAGTAATATGGAAGATTTTGGTCGATATTTAATAGAAAAACGTGGTAAAAAAAATCGTGACTCTTTGGTGACAGCAGTTAAAGTATAAATATTGTTTGATAAATACTCAATTTTTTTATAAGATGTAAACTGTACATTTTTTGTATAAGCGCGAGTGGTGGAATTGTGAGAAATGCCTGTGGCATTTCGCAAGACCGTAGCCCTGGTACGGTGAATACCGCCAAGGCGAGGTGGGGGCGCGAATCGATTTGCCGTTTCACGGCAAGTAGAATTGTGCCAGACACGCTAAATATGTAGTCCTTTCAAATTATAATAAGAACCTATAAAATGGTTCTGGTATGCGCGAGTGGTGGAATTGGTAGACACGCTAGCCTTAGGAGCTAGTGCCGCAAGGCGTGAAG
>CAYZCZ010000011.1:0-15640 GCA_964477125.1 uncultured Candidatus Saccharibacteria bacterium
TTTTGCTTGCCTTGCTCCATTCTATTTACAGCAGACTGGCTAGTACCCAAGCGTTTAGCAAATTCGGCTTGAGTCAGACTACGCTCTTGCCTAATCTGAGATATTAAATTGCCAATTTTTTGATTCTGGCTACTCATTACGCAGTCAATTATATCAAATACGGTAATTTTAACAAGATACTTTAATTGGAGTATAATTATTAACATGTTACAAAATCCCCAATTAAATGATTTGTTAATGGCCGAGCAACAAAGGCAAAAAGACGGCCTAGAGCTTATTCCATCCGAAAATTATGTTAGCGAAGATGTGCTAGAGGCACTTGGCAGTGTATTCACTAATAAATATTCCGAAGGTTATCCAGGGCGTCGTTATTATGGTGGCCAAGAAAATACCGATAAAATTGAAATATTTGCCATTGAAAAGGCTAAACAACTATTTAAAGCAGATCACGCAAATGTTCAACCACATTCTGGGGCGCAGGCCAATGAGGCGGTTTATCATTCATGGTTAAACTACGGTGACACAGTACTAGCCATGGATTTAAGTCATGGTGGTCACCTAACTCATGGACACCCAGTTACCGTACTTGCAAAGCAATATAATTTTATTAGATACAAAATAAAAGATATTGAAACAGGTGAAATAGATTACGAAGAACTAGCATTACAAGCCCAAAAACATAAACCAAAAATTATCATGGCTGGTTATTCATCTTTTCCACGGGAATTAGATTATGCAAAATTTGCTGAAATAGGTAACAGCGTTGGTGCGTTATTAGTTGCTGATATAGCCCATATTGCTGGTTTAATCGCCGGTGGAGTGCTAGCTAACCCATTTGATAGCGGGTTTCATGTAATGAGCAGTACAACCCATAAAACTTTAAGGGGACCACGTTCTGGTTTGATATTAAGCAAAGGTTTATCAAGTAATCCATTGGTAGCTTTAGATAAAACTTTTGAGAATGTTCCAACATTAATAGATAGAACCGTTTTCCCCGGTGTCCAGGGTGGCCCACACATGAATACAATACTGGCTAAAGCAGTTGCATTTGATGAAGCTCAAAAGCCTGAGTTTGCTCAATATTCTAAACAGGTAGTATTAAATGCCCAAAAATTAGCAGAAGAGTTAATGGCTAGGGGATTGAAATTAATAACAAATGGAACAGATAACCATTTAATGCTAATAGATGTATATAAATCACTAGGAATAAATGGTGCGGAGGCTGAAACAGCATTAGATACCGCAGGTCTTACTGTTAATAAAAATGTAATTCCCGATGACACATTACCACCTTTTAAACCTAGCGGTATTAGAATTGGAACACCAGCTATTACAACTAGGGGGATGACAGAAACAGAAATGGTCATCGTAGCCGAGCTTATGGTTAATGCACTGAATAGTAGAAATGATCCAAATAAATTGTTAGAAATAAAGAATCAAGTTAAAGATCTAGCGAGTAGCTTTAGATTACCGGGTTAATTTTTCTTAAGATGTTTACGAATTTTACTTAAGGCATTTGAAGTTACGCAAATTTCCAGCCACTTATCACTTGGTTTAGAATTTTTATTTTTTATAATTTCAACAATGTCTCCGCTAGATAATTTAGTTTTTAGGGCTACATACTTGCCATTAATTTTGCCACCACTCGCATGTTCACCTATAAAACTATGCACAGCAAAAGCAAAGTCTAAAACACTGGCACCATTAGGCAAATCAATTACGTCACCGTGCGGTGTAAACACAAATATTCTGTCCTGGAAAAAATCAGTTTTTAACTGTTTGTAATAGTTGCTAATTTCAATATCATTGTCTTGAAAATCTCTAAGTTGTTCAATCCAGGCAAAACTTTCTTTGTTGGGGCCTTTTTGTACACTGGAATTTTTATATGAATGGTGGCTGGCTACTCCGGACTCATTAAATTCGTGCATTTCTAGCGTTCTTATTTGCACTTCAACTACAGAGCCATCACCACTGAATACAGCAGTATGTAGGCTTTGGTATCCGTTTGGTTTAGGGACGGCAATATAGTCTTTTACTCTACCGGGAACTGGTACCCATTTACTATGTACTACTCCAAGAGCCTGGTAACAATCTGCAACAGAATTTAAAATTACCCTTAAGGCAACCAAGTCGTAAATTTCATCTATAATCCAGTGTTTTCTCTCTAGTTTTTTATATAAACTAAAATATCCTTTTACTCTTCTATTTATTTGAGGCGTATAGCCTAGAGAGTTATGTAATTCTAAGCTCATAGTTCTGTACATTTTTTGAATAGTGTCATCAGCTTTTTTAATATGGTTAGATATAATTTCTTTAGTTTTTTTGTATTTTTCTGGGTAAGC
This sequence comes from uncultured Candidatus Saccharibacteria bacterium, assembly GCA_964477125.1. Taxonomy (GTDB): domain Bacteria; phylum Patescibacteriota; class Saccharimonadia; order Saccharimonadales; family CAIOMD01; genus DALYDK01. Next base: position 2,343 of record CAYZCZ010000011.1, read on the forward strand.
GTACGGGAAAGCTAGGTCATTTATAATCGTCACAAGCTTGCCCATACCAAGCCTGGAAGCTAGTGGTGCATAAATTAAAATACTTTCCTGTGCTATTCGTTGCTGTTTTCCAACAGGCAAGTACTGTAATGTTTCTAGGTTATGCCAACGGTCGGCCATTTTTAATATAACAACTCTAACGTCTTGGGCGATTGAAACAAAAAATTTTCTTAGTGACTCAACGTGTCTTTCATTCCCTCGATATTTTAGTTTGCCAAGTTTACTTACTCCGTCTACAAGGTTTGCTACATCGTCACCAAAACTGTCTTTTATATCATCATAAGATACACCTGTATCTTCTATGGTGTCATGCAAAAGTGCTGCGCATATTAAATTGGCATCCATGCCAAGTTCGGCAATGTGAATTGCGACTGGCACACAGTGGCCGTTAAAGTATCTATCACCGTTTGCACGAGTTTGACCTTTATGTGCCAATTTCCCATACTCATACGCACGGTCAATAGTGTCTAAATCAGCAGTTGTAATACCAGGGCATAAGTCTTTTATTTTTTCTATAAAAGCTTTTTTACTGCTCATAATATTATTTCTGGTTCAATATCTAAATCTATACCGTACTTATCAGTAATTGTGCTCTTTATAAAATCAACCATACGTTGTAAATCCGCAAAGCTTTTAGCGTTTTCGTTAACTAATACCAATGCTTGCTTTTCATAAATCCAAATCCCGTATTTTTTATGATTTTTTAAGCCTGCATTATCAATTAACCATCCTGCAGGTATTTTTACTTTTTGGTTGGTGACAAATTGTGGCATTTCTGGATATTTTTCTTTTAAATCTTTCGCCTTTTCGGTGCTTACAATCGGATTTTTAAAGAATGATCCAGTATTTGGTAAAACTTTAGGGTCTGGTAATTTTGATTTACGGACATTTATCACCGCATTTCGTACAGTTGCAGGTGTAATTTCGTGAAACCTACTAAGTTCATCTTCTAAGGATGGGTACTCTGGTGGGGCATAATTATTATCAAAGATTGACAGCTGTAAATTAACTTGTGTAATAATATATCGTCCATGCTCTGAACTTTTAAATATACTATTACGATATTGAAATTTACACTCTTCATTGCTTAGTTCAACAAATTTTTGTGTATTGGTATCGTAAGCTCTAATTGAAAACAATACATCTTTAATTTCCTGGCCATAGGCTCCAATATTATTTACTGGTCCACCACCAACAGTTCCGGGTATTAACGATAAAGACTCAAGACCAAATAGATTTTGTGCCACCGTTAAGTCAACTAATTTATCCCAGTTTTCTCCACTTTGTACTTCAATAAAACCGTTAGGTTTAATTTTTAGTCCAGTCAACTCATTAATTATTACAAGCCCTTTATATCCGTCATCTGAAAAAATTATATTTGAACCAGAGCCAATTGTAAGGATGGGCAAATTATTATTTTTGGCAAAATTAAAAGCTTCAACTATATCTGACTCATTTTTTACTCGACACAAGAAGTCTGCATAACCACCAAGACCCATAGTAGTAAGCTTGCCCAGTGGCAGGTTCTTTAGTATATCCATAATAATAAGTATATAGGAACTTTATATACATCTTAGAATGAATATGGTTTAAACGTATAATAATATATTTTAAATGCTGTATAATATTAGGTATGAGCAGGGAAGAAAAAGCTAAACCATATATAGATTTTGGCAATAAGTTAAAATCCTTGCGTGAGCAGGCCAAAGAATCGACTGCAGAAGTAGCAGGGGCAGTCGAGGCTGATACAAAGCACATAAATGCACTGGAATCTGGTGAGTACCAACCAAGCGAAGATATAGTCCTACTGCTAATTAGTCATTTTGGTGTTAAAGATAACGATGCTGGTAAAATATGGCGTTTAGCTGGTTATGACCAAAGCCTAACTGGCCAAATTAGTGAAGTTAGTTCCGGGGTAAATGACTTAGATTATCAAACCTCAAATAGTATTTTAGACAATCCAATTATATATACTGATTTAGTACAAGTTAATGCCAACAAATACGGTGTAGTTATTAATTTTATGCAAACTATGCCCGGTTTTCCGCAACCAATGGCTGTTTCTAGGGTAGGTATGAGCCATGAGCATGCTAAAAGTATGCTAGAAGTTTTAAGAAAAACCATAGAAAGTGTTGAGAAAAGTACAAATACTCCTCCGGCTAATATCCAAAAAGCACCTAAAGTTACTGAGTAATTTACAAATTATGTTTCGATAAAATAAAACCACCAATAATGGTGGTTTTATTTTGGCGGAGAGAGTGGAATTCGCCTTATTCCCGCAAAAGAAAATTACTTTTGCTAGAAATAACCTTAAACAGCCACTGGCTATTTAGCGCAAGGGTGCCGGGGTCTGCCCCCGCAGGCAGACCCGTTCGAATCCCCCAATTACAACAAATAAATATAGCCCAGATAAACTGGACTATATTTATTTGGCGGAGAGAGTGGGATTCGAACCCACGGTACCATTGCTGGCACGACGGTTTTCAAGACCGTTACCTTCAACCACTCGGTCATCTCTCCGTATTTGTGTAAAAATCAATATTTGGTACACCCGGACGGATTCGAACCGCCGACCCTCTGTTCCGAAGACAGATGCTCTAATCCGCTGAGCTACGGGTGCTTGTATTGCAAAACATATTATAACAGATTAGGTTTTGTTTATTTTCTTAAGTTGTTTTTTGTCGCGTCGCTCTATTGTTTTAAGTGTTCGCCTTTTTACAAGCAAACTAACGAATGTACTAAATAAACCTATGCCTACTATTATTAGGACAGTAGCCCCAATTTTACCAACATCTGTTTTTGGGGTGTAGTCACCATAACCTACTGTTGCTACGGTCACAATCGTGTAGTAGTAAGAATTAAGGTAGTCCCAACCTTCTACTTCATGAAAAAATAAAACACTTAGAATAATTAAGCAAACTAGTAAAAATAACACTATACCAAATGGTTTTACTTGACGCGCTAATTCCTTCTGATCCATGCCTAATAACTTACCACTATTTTACTAGTTTTGCCACAATTATTATCAAGGTGTTATATTAAGAGTGTAGTTTATAAATAAAAAATGCCAACAAAGAAAAAAGTGAATAAAAAAGTCAGAAAACTAAAAATATTGTTTATAGTAATTGTAATATTCGGAATAGCGAGTATTGGTGCCATTTTATTGCGTCCATCCAAAGCGGCAACTACTTTTCAGCCATTAGAAGTTGGGTCAACGGTAGCTGCTGGATGGTCGGATGGTTTACATACAGATGCTGATAACAGAATAATTATCGATAAACTTGCTGCTGCGGGTGCAAAAAGAGTACGTATAGATATAGGTTGGAGTACTATTGAAGAAAGCGGTGATATCTATGGAGGATCAAGCGACCCAACGGCTACATATAACCCATCAGCCCCACTTTCACACTGGTATATAAAAAAAATTGATAATGCAGTAAACTACGCAAATTCTAAAGGTTTAAAAGTATTAGGAATTTGGTGGACTACACCACCGTGGGCGCGTGACTCAGGTTCTATTAATGATTATCAGGTTAGACCTGGTGGATACCCTAATTACCCCGAATACGCCGAATCAATAGAATGGGCAACAAAATATTGGCAGGGCCGAATAAATGATTGGGAGGTATGGAATGAGGCGGATCCTAGCCAAAAATTCTGGCAATCTCCCAGTGGTTCATATGGTGGCACCGCTGAATACGCAGCTTTATTAAAAATAGCTTACGGTGCAGCCAAAAAAGGTAACCCTAATTCAAAAGTGGTAACCAGTGGTCCAGCATCGGTTGATGACGCATGGATATCCCAACTTTATACATATGGAATTAAAGGATATTTTGATGTTATGGCAGTACATGCATATGAAGGACAAGCTGACAATGACCCTCTAAATAGTGACGGTAGTAAAATCTGGAATTTCTTACACATTCCGTCGGTAAGGCAGTTAATGGTGAATAATGGTGATTCTGATAAACCAATATGGATTACAGAAATGGGATGGTCTAGCCATGATAATACTAACCCAACAACAACAAAGCCATGGAACTTTGGTGTGACTCAAGCAAATCAGGGAGACTATCTAGTGAAAGCTATCCAGCATTCAAAAGAAAATTGGCCTTACGTTGAAGTATTAATTAATTATACAGATAAGAATAGAGTATCTGCCGGAGGCGATGCCGAGACTTCAAGACATCAAATGAATTTTGGTTTGTTGAATAGTGATAATTCTGATAAACCAGCATATACAATTCTAAAAAACTATTTGGCTACTACAAGTCATGCTCAGGCGGATTTAAATATTGACGGTAAAGTGAATGTCCAAGACTTATCAATTTTAATTAGTAAATGGGCTACAAATAACCAATCGGCTGATATTAATAAAGATGGAATAGTGAACGTACAGGATCTATCCATTCTTATTAGTGGCTGGACAGGCTAGGTAACTTTAAATTGTAGGCTTTTCTTTTCCATGCAATAGCATATACCAAATATGGCCGGGGACTTTTTTAAATGGAAGTTCTTTTATTAATTTAGTAATAGGTTTACCAACAATATAAAATCCAAGCAAACCAATCGCAGTTTGTATACCCATGATTACTATTGTTACAGTAGAAATTTTAAAACCAAGTTCGTCAGCTATAGGAGTTGCTAATGCCCAAAAAGGGCACCACCATAAGAAAATAAAAAATACTCCAATTCTTAATTTTTTCGCCGATGTGATTGGCTTGTCTTCCATTCAATCAGTATAACTTAATGTGTAATTTATTTGTTATGTAAATTTCGTATATTACGGGGACTATAGTTATAAAATGTTAAAATACTAAAATGTCGAAAATACTCAATAAAAATATTATTAAACAGGCAGTCGCTAAATACCCCACGCCTTTTTATTTGTATGATGCTAGCGGAATGATTAGTGCTTCAACGAAATTAAGTAATGCATTTAAATGGGACAAAGGTTTTAAAAATTATTTTGCAGTGAAAGCTTTGCCTAACATAAGCATTTTAAAATTACTTGTTGCAAAAGGCATGGGTTTGGACTGTAGTTCGTTGACAGAATTAATGTTAGCAGAAAAAGTGGGTGTAAGTGGTAACGATATTATGTTCACTTCGAATAATACATCAACTGAGGAGTTTATTTTAGCAAAAAAACTAGGTGCCATTATAAATTTAGACGATATTACGCATATTGAATTTTTGGAAAAAAATGCTAGCTTGCCCGAACTGCTTTGCTTTAGGTATAACCCAGGTAATATTGCCAAAGGTAACGAAATTATTGGTTACCCGGAAGAAGCAAAATTTGGTATGACCAAAAAACAAATATTAGAAGCAGTTAAAATTTGCCAACAAAAAGGTGTTAAAGAATTTGGTTTGCATCAAATGGTCATTAGTAATAATTTAAATCGTCAAGTTGCCTTGGATATTGCAAGGTTAATTTTTAAGTTAGCGGATGAAATATATAAAAAGTATGACGTACGACTCAAATTTATTAATTTAGGTGGTGGTATTGGCATACCTTATAAACCAGATGAAAAAGAGTTTAATGTTCAAGATTTTGCCAATGGTGTAGAGAAACTTCTAAAATCTACACTAAATTATGAACCGGCTATCTATATGGAATGTGGCCGGTATATTACGGGTCCATATGGAAATTTAATATCTACAGTGCAACATATTAAGCAAACCTACAAAACCTACATTGGGCTTGATGCGTCAATGCATAATTTAATGCGTCCAGGTTTATATGGTGCTTACCACCAAATAACAATTTTAGATAAGCCACATTCTAGTAGTAAGAACATTTACGACGTTACCGGTTCGTTATGTGAAAATAATGATAAATTTGCTGTAAACCGCGAACTGCCAAAAATAGATATTGGCGATATAGCAGTAATACATGACACAGGAGCTCATGGCCATTCAATGGGATTTAATTACAATGGCAAGCTTCGTTCTGCCGAAATTTTATTAGATACAAATGATTCACTAATTATAATTCGCCGTGCTGAAAATGCTAGCGATTATTTAAAAACTTTAGAACTAAAATAATTTATTATTAGTATAGATTTTTATGATTTCTGGCTGGCTATCCAGGTCATTACTATTGCACTGCATACAAATTGGGGGAACATAACTAGTATTGCATTTGTAGCGGTATGAGAGCTACTTGTTGCATATAATAAAACAGCTATTAAATACGTAATAAAGGGTACATACAGAAACCATCCTTGCCAACTGCATGGTATATAACTGCCCCGAACTTTTGTAAACCATTTTTTATTTTTCTTTGTCATACATTAATAATAGCAAAAAATATATTTAAATATATTTTAAGAGCAACTTATAATTCTTCGGGCCAACGTCTATTACCCTCGAAGTTAGTATTATGCATAAGTTCAAGACTTAAGGTTAGCCATCGTTGGGCGTTAGATATAGTAGTGAACCTAATTTTATTATTATTGTTGGCTTGTTCAAAAGTTGTTTTTCTAAGAGTATTATATTTTTCTGTATTATGCATAAGGTCGACTATAATATTGGCCCATTTATCAGTATCGTATGGGCTAGCAACAAAACCCGATTGACCTTCGACTATTTGTAGGGGTATTCCACCTCTGTCAGAACCAATAACAGGTACCCCTTGAAATATTGCATCCGAAACTCGCGATTCAAACCCTTCTTTAGTAGAGGGTTGTAGAGCTATTTTGGCCCCTTTAAGCAGAGCATTAATAGCTAAATCATTGTGAGGCACACGTGCTACCTTTAAATCATCTTTTATGTCTGAATATTGTTCACGCCTAGTTCGCATAATTTCAGCTAGTACTGGCACGCCGTCAGGGTCGTCAATTGAACCATTTCCAAGTACTACTAACTGGGGAATATCATTTTCCTTATATCCCATTTCAACAAGTTGCAACCTTGCTTTGGCGTATGATTCTATACCTTGTGGCATACCTTTGGATGGATCAAACCGGGCAATTAGAACAATATATGGCTTATCTAGGTCTAATGGTTTTTGGTTCTCATTATTGGCGAGCTGTTCGTTGATAAAAGTTATTCCTTCTTTGCATTCATGCTCTGTTAGGGGCCTATTCAAATCATCTAATAAATCAGCCGTTGCCGGCATAAAAATCACTTTATTATCTGGTACGTTTGAGGGGACAAAATCATCAACAGGATGGGTGATAAAAGTGTCGGCACAATTAACCTGGTTATTGTTCCATATAAAATTCCAAGTTACATTTTGTGGTGTTCCTGGCTCTACCATCAACTTACCTTCGGTATGAATATGGTCACGGAATAATATTTTTGCACTAGGGTTAATCCCCTCATTTTGTTCAGTGCCCTTTATATATGGTATTAGGCCAGAAGGTTGCCAGTCATCGATAACAATCACATCGGCTTCACTTAACGGTTTTTCAAGCACATCAACATTATCTCTTATGACACTATTGTATATTTCTGTATCATCTTCATTTAGGCAAACATCTGGTTTTGCAACACCTTGTAAAACATTGTGAAATTTTTGCTTTGTTACATCAAAGAACTTTTTGTCGGGTTCATCTGCTTTAAGTGCGTACCATTTTGCATCAACGCCTAGTAATTTATATAAATGTATAAGTGTTTGGCGCATAATTGCCACTCCACCACCACTAGCAGTAGCGTTTACAAAAAGTATTTTTTTGCCTTTCATAGCTTCAGCATCATGTTTCAACTGATCCATTTCTGCAGGTGGAGTAATACGTTCGTAGTCTTCTAAGGTAACACTACTTTCAATTTCAACTTCGTATGTTTCTGGATTATGGGATACTATGTAAGCATCATCTAACTGTGGATTAAGAGCTATTTCGGCTAAATTTTCAAAAATATTTCTGACATTTTGGTCATTATCTGGATTATTATGGTAATCCAGTACAGTCATCAGATTTAAATTGTTTTGTTTTAACGTCATTTTTGTTACTCGCTTAGCGAACTTAAAAGCATTAACGTTTACAAACTCATTATCCAACTACAGGACGCATATGTCAATATCTAGCATAACTGGGGTAGATAGAAAAATAGTTCTGTTACTTATTCAATTTTACTGTCAATATCGCTCATTCTATATTTAATTATTCCAACTAAAATATTTTCGGGTATTGGTTTTTGAACTGTAAATCGTATTGTTCCTTTAGATGTTTTAAATCCTTTTAATTGTTCCGAGTAATGTTCTATAGCCTCAGCGCCTGGGAATATACTCATATGATTTTTAAATGAAGCAAACGTAATTAAATATTTATTTTTATATTTAAAGCCTGGTAATCCGTATGTAATTACTTCTTTTGCATCTGGAGCAACTTGCTTAGTAAATCTACGAATTTTTTCAAGTTCGGTTTTTTGCGGGTTTTCTACATTTTGTAGGTATTCATCTATGACAGACATAAAATGATTTTAACAAATAAATAAGCTATTACAATTTATTGCTAATGTATTTGGACAAAAGGATAATCTATATAGTAATGAAAAATAGCTATGTATTACTATTGCAAATTAATAAAATATGGGCCGGATTAGGCATGTTAAATCCAATTAATGCACTATACGTACTTGAAACTAGTAAAGATGAGTTTAAGTAGAATTAGATTAAGACTAATTTGGTCAGTTAACAAAGATGTTCAAAGCTTAGTTATTAAATGCTATGTAGGTTTGTTGCTGAGTTTTAACTTTGCCCACTCATCTTCGTAGTATTTTTGTTGCTTATCGTTCATACGTAACATCATACCAAACAAAAAGACTCCTCAGATGAGAAGTCTTTCATAGTGCTTATGATTGGAGGGCCACCGTAGACGCTATCGCAACTGAATTCAGGTTGAGATTGAGTTAAGATAGCGCAGTAACGCTGCCGCATGTTCTTGGGTATCATCGAGAAATTCTTCGCCCCGTTGTAGTGCCGTAAGGTAGCGCATACCAAGGGGTTTTCGTGTTGTCGTCTCAGTATAGACAGTGTGTCCCTCTAAGAGTCGCCCATTACTACAGTCTAAAACCATATCAATGCTGTTATCGCCCCAGCGTATATCGACGTTAGGGTCGAGTATGCCGGCATCTGCAATGCTGGATTCTACAAACGCTCTTCCCATGCGAACTAACTTATCGCGCTCACCACTCGCATGACCTAGCGTGTGATTACCCCTAACCCAGGCGCTAAGATTCTTAGGGTCGTCAGTGAGTGTCAGGGCAGAATTAAAAAACTCGTTGACCATCGATTCTTCCGTTTTAGGGCCAACGCTGTGAAGCAAATGACCAATCCTACTTCGAGAATCATGAATTGCTATCCCAACACACCATGTCAGCCCCCGAGTGTCCAGAAGGGTATCAGAATCACCAGACTCCCAGTGGCTAGTAGCTACAACAACATGGTTAAGAGTTAGATTCATAAAATAACTATACCACAAAATAGTATATCTATCAAGTAAAATTGGAGGGCCAGGTGGGACTAGGCGCACGGCTTCACCCATGCTATAGCTTCTCGCCGGTTCGTTCTTTTTTTGGTTTTGATGGAACGAATCGGGTTCTGCATATACTTCTTCGCTAAACGCTCGAATTATCGGAGCAAGCTCCTGTGCGTGGGCTTACCGACGACTCCATGACATTACGCAGCTTTTCCTTTGGAAAAACTGCTATGTCGCGTTTCAAGCCCCACCCGAACCGAACCAAAGAAAAAGACCTACCTTGCGGTGGGTCTTTTTCTTTGGAGGGCCAGGAGGGGCTCGAACCCTCGACACCCTGCTTAAGAGGCAGGTGCTCTAACCAGCTGAGCTACTGGCCCTCGTCGAAACTTGCACATAAGTTTCGTTTTGCCATTCTGACAAAAGCTTCAACCTAATACTTTGTTTCTCCTCTCAAAATTGCATTCAGTCGCTTTGGCTCCTTGGATTGCAATTTTGGTTGAGCTACATAAAAATGCATATACAACGTGGAAATATTAGCAAATTACCTCTGTTTTGGCAAGCGTAAGTTATAATAGAACCAATGAAAATGTTGAATGGTGCAGATATAGCTAGTTTTATTAAGGAACGCCAAGGCCATCAGGCAAGGAGTTTAATGCAGGGCTCTGGTATAAAGCCAAAACTTGGTATTGTAATTTGTGGTGATAATCCTGTAAGTGAAAAATACATTTATTTAAAACAAAAATATGGTAATGATATATCTATAGAAACTGAAATATTTAAAATTGAACAGGCAAATGCCATAGATACTATAAGCAAATTAAATAATGACGATTCAATTCATGGAATTATAGTCCAGCTTCCACTACCAGACCCAAGCCAAACAGACGCAATAGTAAATGCTATTAAGCCTGAAAAAGATGTAGACAGTTTAGGAACTAACAGTATGTTTGATTCAGCTACTGCCGTTGCCATACTTTGGCTTTTAAGTGGATATAATATTGAACTAAATGGTAAAAATATTGTTATTTTAGGGCAGGGTAGGTTGGTTGGTGATCCGTTAAGTAAAATGATGGTAGCTTCAGGCCTAAACCCGGCAGTAATAGATATTAATACTAAAAATAAAGACGAATTTTTAGAAGTAGCCCAAATAATTATATCTGCAACTGGCCAACCAGGAATTTTAAATGAAGATAATATTCCTGAAAATGCAGTTGTTGTTGATGCTGGTGTAGCTAGCGAAAACGGAGTATTAAAGGGCGATGTAGCTGAAGAAGTTTATACAAAAAGGGATGATTTAAAAATTACTCCTAAAATTGGTGGTGTTGGCCCACTAACTGTATGTGCTTTATTTGAAAATGTAATAAGAAGTTCCCAAATAGTATAGTGAAAATTGGTGTTTTCGATTCTGGAATTGGTGGTTTATCTGTGGCTATAGCCCTAAAAAATGCTTACCCATCAGTGGAGGTTATTTTTAAGAATGATCAAAAGAACGTACCATATGGCGATAAACCATTAGAGACAATATATTCATTTTCTAGACCAATTATTGAAGAGCTAATAAAAAAAGACAATTGCGATATTATTGTAGTTGCCTGTAATACTGTATCAACAAATTTTGCATCTAGGTTAAGAAAAGAATACAAAGTTCCCATAGTAGCGATAGAGCCTATGGTAAAACCGGCCACCTTGGCTACAAAAACTAAAGTCATTACAGTATGCGCAACACCAAGAACTTTAGAAAGCAAGCAGTACAAAATACTAAAACAAAAATATGCTCAAAATATAAAAATTTATGAGCCAGATTGTAGCAAATGGTCACAAATGATAGAGAGTAACCAAATTGATGAAGACTGTATATCTAATATTGTTGAAGAAAGCTGTCTTTTAGGCTCAGATCAATTTGTACTTGGGTGTACACATTATCATTGGATTGAAGACTTAATTGTTAAAAAAATAAACGACAGGGCTAATGTTATGCAACCTGAAAATGCGATCATTAAACGTGTTGGTCAAATAATGAAACAACTTGCTTAAATTACCTGAAAACTAAGTAGGAAACAATAGGGCTCCATTACATGAGGTATTTTTATAAATTGACAAATATAAAAAAGTGTATATAGTTTTTTTAGCTTTATATAGAAAACAATTTAAATATTTATTAGAGGAAAATCTACTTAAATGAATCCAAACGCACACGAGTCATTGAATAATCCAGTAATGAGCTCCGTTAATCTAATCCATTTAGTTACTTCACCATTGAGCGAGCATGTACATAAATATTGCCATAAACAGACGCTTCATTGCCAAGAAACTACTTTTCAGACCATGGTACAGGCTGGTACTGGCGATTTATGGAGAGCAGTGAGAATTGTAAATGAAGATTCCGCTAATATTGCATCTTCAAGATATCTTTTTGCAAGTAACAATAGTTGGGAAAATGGCGTTCGGACACTAATGTTTGATACAGTTTTTAATAATTTAATTGACGAAACTACTACAGTAGACAAGAGTGGTAACTTCCAAATTACAGATATATTTAGGTCTGGCGATTCAGCATACATTTCTGGTCTAATAGAGATGTTGGGTTTAAATGAGCCCACGGTTTTAGATAAAAGAGTAAACGATGAAATGTATTTTAGCCCCGAACAACAGCAAATGTATAGAGTTGGTCATCCTGAGTTCGAATTTGTAGGAAAAGCCAATAATAGGCTTAACCGTCTTGCTAGATTTTTGATTGGTAAATAAAGCTTATTTTTGTAAAAATTGCTTAAACTGTTCGCCACGGTCTTTATAGTTTTTAAAAAGTCCAAAACTGGCGCAAGCAGTTGATAATAGTATTACATCCCCAGCTATAGCAAAACTTTGAGCTTTACTAACTATATCTTCCATTGTATTACCGCCAGTAGTTACATCATTAAATCCGCGTTCGCGTAGTTTCTCGCTAAGATAAGGTCCAGTATCTCCAATAGCTACAACCCTTTTCACGTTACTATTAACAATTTCGTTAATTAAACTAAAGTACTCTGATCCTTTGTCGGAACCACCTAAAATTAGAATCGTAGGTAAATTAATAGCTCTTATGGCTGCAATAGTAGCTTCTGGTGTCGTAGCAAAACTATCGTTATAGTATTTTATTCCAAACTTTTCGCCTAGGTACTCAAGCCTATGCTCTAGCCCCTTAAAATTTTTAATTGTTTCTTTAATTTCATTTAATTTTTCAGGACCAGTTATTTGCCATACAACAGCCAAGGATGCACAAATATTTTCTAAGTTGTGCCGACCCAATAATTCAACCTCGTTAATTTTGCAAATAAATGTATCGTTATACATAATACTGTCGCCGTATACGTAGGCACCTTTTTCTAAAGATTCTAAGCTACCAGCTTTTGGCACAGAATAAGGTATCATTTTGCCACCGCTACAATTGGCAATTTCTGTAGACATATCGTTCTTGGCATTGTAAATTGCTATATCGTCTAAATCTTGGTAAGAGAACATTTGCTTCTTGGATTCATAATAGTCTTTGGGTGACTGATGCCAATCTTGGTGCTCAGGGACGACCATTAAGCAAACTGCAATATGTGGAGAGTATTGCAAGTCTATTAGCTGGAAATTAGCTAGCTCCAAAACAACCCAATCTTCAGGCTGAATATTATTTTCCAATAAAAGTAGCGGGTCTAGGCCGATATTTCCACCAAGGTGAACTATTTTTCCACTAGCTTCTAGTATTTTTGATATTAGCGTGCTGGTGGTTCCTTTACCTTTAGTGCCTGTTACACCAATAATATTTTTTGATGGACAAACCTTAAAAAACTCATTTGTAGTTGTAGTAACCTT
>CAYZCZ010000011.1:15740-20239 GCA_964477125.1 uncultured Candidatus Saccharibacteria bacterium
TAATATTTTTTGATGGACAAACCTTAAAAAACTCATTTGTAGTTGTAGTAACCTTCCCAAGTATTGTCTGGTCGTTAGCATTTATAATAATAGATGGGTGAATAACAGGGCTTCGAACTATTAGGTCAAATTCATCTAAATTATTCAAATGTTCAGAACCCAGTTTGGAATTTGCCCAGTCAGGTACTACTATGTTTATATTTTGGTCACATATGGTAATTTGGTTTCCAGCTAAATGCCAATATTTAGCTGCGCTTTGGCCCTGTAGGCCATAACCTAAAACTGCAACTTTCATTTTTTAATTCTCAAAATATTTTTTAACAAGATCGGCAACCTGACGGGGTGTCATGTTGGCTTTAACAATAAAAGCCAATACACTCAGGCTTTTTAATACTTCTGGGGCTTCTTGCTCGCCCATATTGGTTAAAATAATAACCTTAACATTTTCACCCCAAGATTCTTTACGAATTTTGGCCAAGCACTCATCACCGTTCATTTCGGGCATCATTAGGTCTAGTAAAATCATGTCAGGGCGCATAGCTTTAGCTAGCTCGTAGCCCAGTTTTCCGTTCTCTGCAGTTTCTACTTCATATCCCTCAGCCTCGAACTTCATTCGGTACATCTGGGAGATGGCTTGATCGTCTTCTATAATTGCTATTTTTACTGCCATAATTTTTTACCTTTATTAAAGTTTATTATATCACCCCGTAACTATAACTTGTTTTATAATATCAAGCACTTGGGTTGGGGTATATTGTGCTTTTACAATATACTGGCTTACATTTAAAACTCTTAAATCAGCCGGTGCTTCGCTTTTACTTATGTTTGTTAGTACTATGACTTTAATTTCATTGCCCCATTCAGTTGATCGGAGCCATCTTAACACTTCATTTCCTGGCATGCCCGGCATTTTTATATCTAACAATATTAAGTCGGGTCTCACGTTTGCAATAACTTCCTTACCTATATTTCCATCTTCAGCTAGTGATATTTCATAGCCTTCAGCTTCAAGCTTAAAGCGGTACATATCACGGATAGCTTTGTCATCTTCAACTATAGTTATTTTAGTCATTCATTAATAGCATAACAGATTTAAAGTACTAATATATGTACCAAAACCAACAATATATTTAGGTATATTCACATTATATGTAAAAATTAGCATGGATAGCATATTGCGTATCCTGCCCGTACCAGGGCAAAATTAGGGAAAAGAGGTGGTCAAGGTGTCCGCCCATCGTGGTAACAAGGCAATACCTATTACTAGGCGTAACAGGCGTAAAAGTAACAAGGCACTCAGACGTCGCGCAAAAGGTGTTGCAGGGGGTACGTCCAGGCATCGTAGCAGGACAGACCCTAAGCCAACAAGACCTAGGCGCAAACGCCGATGACCCATCTACCACTTAGCGCAGGCCCGAGCAGCCCTGCGTTCACTCTAACAAGGGTGAAAAACAAAACCTGCTCACAACTTCATTTAGGCAACTAGTATTTACTGTTATAAGATATAACTATGATTAAGTTTTATAGCCGACCCAAGCTTGGTATTGATTTAGTTATTGCGGATAAAATATCCAAAAATTGTTGGGTATTTGTTGAAGACCCAAATTCCAATGAAATTGACTATTTAGTTAAAAACCTAAAGCTGGATGAAGGCTTAATATTAGACTCAGTAGATACTGATGAAGCTCCAAGGGTAGAAGTAGAAGGTGGTGTTTTGTATGTTTTTAGTAGGTTTGCTTATACTAACAGCAAAGGCATTATCAAAACGGCTCCGGCTATGTTTGCAATAACTAAAAGCAATATTATTACCGTAGCAGTTAGAAGGCGTAGTATTTTTAAGCAATTTGCAGATGATAATGCAAACTATGCTACAGCAAATAAAATGGATATTTTGGCAAACCTACTAAGGATATCTATAGAAAGCTATAGCTATAGGCTCAATTCAATTAGTCGCCAAGTGCGTTCTATACGTAGTAATTTAAGTGTTGATAAGCTTTCTAATAAAGATTTTATACAGCTAGTTGAGGTGGGTGATGTATTAAACGAGTTTTTAGGCGATATTGTTCCCATTAACAATGTGTTACAAGTATTATCTAAGAATAAACAAAACCCAAAGTTTAACGAAGAAGATCTTGACCTACTAGAAGATTTATATTTATCGGCAAATCAATTACTAGACAACAGTAAAAGCGCCCTAAAAACAATTGTCAATATTCGTGATTCTTATGCCAATATTGCTACAAATAACCTAAATAAAAAGATTACTTTACTTACCACCCTAACAGTAGTGCTTACTATACCAACGATTGTAGGTAGTTTTTGGGGCATGAACGTGAATGTTCCGTTTAAAAATAGTACCGATTCATTTTTAATAATTATTTCAGTAACACTTCTTTTAGTTAGCCTGACTCTTGCGTGGCTAAAAACTAAAAAATGGTTCTAGAAAAACATTAAAATAGTAGATTTTACAAAAGTTCAAAAATATTTAGTTGACTTTACTTTTAAAATAATGTTTAATATTAATTAAGCCAAAGAGCTTAAGTGAACATTTGCAAATTAGCACTTCAAGAAATCTTATTCAAAGATAAGACTGCTTGAAGTGTTTTTATATTTTTTAGCTTAAATTCTATGCATTAATTTAAATTTCAAAAAGGAGTTATATTATGGGAAAACCAAACTTACCACAGTTAATTGGTGAAGTTACTAAGGATTCAGTAGTTAGTTTTGTCAATGACACAAGGTTTGCATTAGGATCAGTTAGTGTAATTAATGACTTAAACGCTGAAAGCATCGAAAAAGGTCGTTCTCCTATTGAATTGCCAAGTCGCACGAGAATGATTGGTGAGTCTGCCTTGCGTAATAGTAATGGATTAGTTGGTGGAATAGTAGCATCAGTTGTACTAAAAACAGCACTTAGAAATATTGGCAAAAAGTTTCCCATAGCCTAAATTAAAAAGTACATTAATGAAATCATCCCCAGAACAATTTGACCAAAATCCATCATCACGCCTTATCACACCAACGGGCCATCTTTTACATGAACAATATATGTGTATGAGAGAAAAGGCAATGGATGTGATACTGCCAGACGGGTTGTATATGCAAGAAATCCAAAAAGCTACAGGAGCGTGGTTTGAAGACCGTTTTCCGTTAGAAAGTATTGATTTTTCAAATTACGACGAAAAAGCGGTTCGGGCAAAAATGTTAGGTTTAGCCGACTTTGTTAGAATAAATTTTCCCGATGCTATTCCTGACCAAATAATTCATGCTAATGAGCTATTCATTGAAAGATCCTTTGGGATGTTTAATGACTGGAAAATGGGATTAAGAAATCCTGATTCTCGTGCAATTTCAGCATTTGCCGTACCTATGCGGGCATCGACTGAAAGGGATGATTACTCTAGGGAAGTAAAAAAACCTAGCGCAAGGATTCTTGATTTTCTTCCTGGAAAATATGTAGGGTTAGCTTGCGCAGGCCTTCCCCCTCTTATTTTAGATGAATTTAATTCTGGAAATTATCTTGTACTTGTTCCTATACTAGATGATGCAAGAATACAAGCAGGAGATAATCCTGAAAAGCAATTAAAAGCTTGGGCAGATGCTGTCAATAAGACAAATGACACTATTGATTTTTGTCATGAATATCTTGGGGCAACTTTTATTGGAGAAGGTGCTGTGATACCGCGAATTATGGGTTATACATCACGTGTACGGAATAAGAATGTTATTTCAACAACTGGTCATGGCGGTACGGTCGATTTAATGATTAAAAAAGTACTACAATCATATGATCATGATGGTATTAACATTGGTGTAGCAGGACTTGGCGCTATTGGCTTAAGTGTTGCAAAAATAGTTTCCCAAAGATTTGAAGGTGCAAATATATCTATTTATGACAACAGAGAAAAAGCTCTAAGAAACGGGTATGATCAAATTAGCCAGATAGGTCGTAAGCCTGAGGTGGCTAAAGAAATAGTGGATTTACTTAGAAGGAGCGATGTAGTCATATCTGCAATTACTGAATTTGTCGACCTAAGTAATGTGGACATTGATTTATCAGGCGTCAAAATAATTGACGATAGCGAACCACGCTGTTTTAGCCCAGAACAAGTAGCCTCTTTGGGTGGTAAAATGACAGGCGTTATTGGACGAGACACAAAGGGTATTGCAGTACTTAAAAGCTATGATTATGGAGGTAATTTTGTCCAGCCTAATGATGGTTTTGGATGTGGCTATGAAGTTGAAACTCTCGCAAGAGAATATAAAGAAAATATAGAGGGTGGAATGTCTGAAACCGAAGCATTAGAAAAGGCACGTAAAAATGCAATTCAGGGACCTGTAGATATCGAGGGTGCAAAAAGAACAGGAGAGCGTTTTGATAAATATGAAATAGTAGCTTCACCCGATCAGATTGATGGTCGTTACACTTAATCTCAATATAAAAACTTAAGCAATTCGGTAAAATAGGCTATTATTTTAATAAGCCTATTTTTTACTAT
>CAYZCZ010000012.1:0-8073 GCA_964477125.1 uncultured Candidatus Saccharibacteria bacterium
GCGTTAATAGCACCTTGAGTGGTAGTCGCTCCGGTACCACCGTTAGCGACTGCTACCGTTCCACTGGTTATCTGACTACCAGCAATAGCAATGGTGGTATTACCAGCGGCGGTTAGTCTACCATCGGCGTCAACTGTAAAAGTAGCCACCGTACCAGCCGCGCCGTAGCTACCAGCCGCTACGGCCGTACTGGCTAGCTCACTAGAGCCTACGCTATCTGCTGCTAGGGAAGAAGCAGTTAGACTATCATTTTGTATTTGGGTGTCGTTTATGGAGTCGGCAGTAATAGCTAAGGTTAAATTACCATTAGCTCCGCCATCAGTTATGCTAATAGTAGAACCACCAGTAAGAACTCTTTCGTTCGTTAAAGATCCATCTAAGCCAAGCGTTAAGTAGCTTGCACCTACAGGGGCACTTCCACTGCCACCAGCTCCACAGGTATTGCTGAATGTTAAACCACCAGATCCATCGCCAACTATACAATCACCAGTCGTTCCATAGCCACTAGGTAGCTTAAATGTTAAGTTAGAGCTAACTGCCGATGATTGCAATGTGGTGGTATTGCTTGAGCCATCATTCAAAACAAGCGAACCCTGCTGGGTGTTCGTTCCTACTGTGACAGTTGCTCCCTGAACAACTAATGTACCCGAAAAAGTTGGGCTACTAGAAACATTAATCGTTAAAGTACCATTAGCTCCGGTGTCGGCAACCGAAATATTTGTCCCTGCCGTAAGCACTCTTTCACTACTTAAACCAGAATCGTTTGTGAGCGTAAGGTAGCTAGCGCCTGCTGGAGCACTCCCGCTACCGCCGGTACCGCAAGTATTGCTGAAGGACAAACCACCAGATCCATTACCGATTAAACATTCACCGTTACTGCCATATGCACCAGGTAATGTAAAACTTAAATTAGCAGCGGTTGGAGCAGACTGGATTGTGGTTGTGTTCGAAGTTCCATCGGACAAACTTAGTACACCAGCCTGGCTTGTAGTTCCGATGCTTACACTAGCCCCCTGGAATACACCAGTCCCTGCTACGGTTAAATCACCGTTATTGGCAAGCAATAACTTATCGTTACCACCGGCTTGAAATTGCAGCAAAGAACCAGCGCCTGTTTGGTTAATGCGAATAGCTGTATTGGCGGAGTTTACAGACTGAATAATGCTAGGCGCTAATTGGGCAAGCTGATCGGCCGTATAAGAACCATTGATTCCACCTAACTGAGAAGCTTTAAATGCGTATGGCACGCTGGTGATGAGCATTCTTGGGTTCATTTCACCATTCCAGCTAGCACTGCCACCGCTTCCACCAATGTTCATGCTCAAATAATTATCATCACCCCAATCTATTGCCGGTGAGGCGTTGGATAGTGCATTAACAGAGCCCAATGCCACGGATATGTAGCCGTTCTTCACCGCAACAAGGTTGCCGGTTGTTCTAGTTTCTGTCCAGTGCAAAGTACCACCACTGGCTTGATCGTAAATTTTAAATTCAACGTGGTAGTTACCGTCTGGCACCAATGCACCAGTGTTAGTCAGTAACCTTGCCTGGAAATTAACAGTGTTGTTAGGTGCGGCTGTTGCAACTGGATGGTCGATGCGCGTATATAGAACGCCTGGAATAATGACTAAAGCAGTTAGGGAAATAACTAAAAATCTTTGCAAACGTAAAACAGACGGGCCAATAGATGGTCCGCCTAGGTAGTTAAGGCTACGCTTAACAAGAACAAACATTTTGCCTAAGGTTGGTTTCACGTTTTTAAGGTTTATTTCTAAAAAGTTTTTTAGTTTGTATTTAGCTTATTTATTTTATTAGCTATACAACTATTTTCCTCTTATAACCTCAGACATACAAAGTAATTTTTACTACATTTAATAACTGTCTATCTCTGTTTGCATAACTCGTTTTATATATTTATATGTTGTATTAATTATAACGTTTTATGTACTTAAACACTGTTATTTATCTATGCTGAATGAATAAGTTATTTAATATTATGGCCAAATTTTTGTTGTTATTTATGCAACAGCAAATTTATTAAAGGTAAGTATGTGGATAACTTTATTATAAACTTTCGCCTTAAAGTGCCTATATCTAATTTTTCGGTTACTTTTTTAATGCTTTTTAATACAGCACCACGCCCAGCCTAAGTCGCTAAACGCCTATAATAAACCTTGATTATTTCGTTATAAATTAGCCTGAAAGAGTGTAGTACGTAACTTCGTTTATAAGAGGCAGGCTGTCTGAATTATCCCATATGTGCTGAATTACACCTTCGTTGCTAACTGCTAAAACCGATGGATAAGTCATAATATCGTATAAACTAGCCATTGCAGATCCATCCCTGGTATTTACATCTACTAGCTCTAGCGAACGACCTGCGCGATGCTCAAACTCACGCTCAAACTCTAACACTAATCTTTCATGCTCTGAATTACTTCTGTATATTACGGCTACTCTCATAAGGTGTTCTATGGTTCTTTCACTTCACATAAATTATGTGAAGTGAAAGTTACCTATTCTCCGAATTTAATTTTACTAGCTACAGCCAGTTGTTGACCCGCACGATGTACATACGTAGCAACTGCCGGCACGCTGGGTTTTATTACCACAGTTATAGCATAACGGAGCAGTGTCATCATTTGCAACCTTCTTATGCTTATTTTCCGAAACAGGCGTTTGTTTTGCTTCGGCAATAGTCGGTTTTACTTCTTTAGGTTCTTCTTCATTTTCCAATAGTGTTGTTTGATTATCAACAGGCATATCGTCAATACTTGCTAGCCCAATCTCTAATCTATCGTCAAATGACAGGTAGTCTAGGGCTAATCTTCTAAAGATATAGTCAGTAATAGAACTGGCTGTTCTTATTTCTGGGTCATCTGTAATTCCACTTGGCGCAAAGCTACGGCTCATCATAGTTTTGACATAACTCTTTAGTGGGACACCATATTGAAGTCCGTGACTTACAGAAATTGCAAACGAATCCATTAGGCCCGACAAGGTTGAACCCTGTTTGGCAACATGAATAAACAGTTCACCCGGGCTACCGTCTTCGTATTCCCCAACAGTGAAGAAACCTTTGGCATCTGACACATGAAATTCGTACGTATAGCTGGCTCGACGTTTTGGCAATTCCCTTTTTATAGCACCCTTTACTACAAAACTATCATGTACTACGGTGTCAGTAGAAGCCTCTTTTTTATCTTCTTCTCCGTCTTTTTTAGCCATAGAAAGTGGCTGGGCAACCTTACAGTTATCTCGGTATACGGCAACTGCCTTTAGGCCCATTTTCCAAGCATCTATATGAAGTTGCTCTAGGTCTTCAACAGTGGCTTCTTCTGGCATATTGACTGTTTTACTAATAGCACCAGACAAGAACGGTTGCACTGCAGACATCATTTTTACATGACCCAAATAATGTATAGAATTATCACCCATAGAACAGGCAAATACATCTAGATGTTCTTTATTTAAATGTGGAGCTCCTATTATGGTCTTTTCAACGTCTATATAGGCAATGATATCGTCTGTTTGCGTTTTGGTATATCCAAGCTGTCTTAGCGCGCGTGGTACGGTTTGGTTAACAATGCTCATTGTTCCGCCACCAACTAATTTTTTATGCTTGACCAATCCTAGGTCTGGCTCAATACCAGTAGTATCGCAGTCCATCATTAGACCTATAGTTCCGGTTGGAGCCAACACTGTAGCCTGGCTGTTACGAACACCATATTGTTCGCCTAGCTCGTTTGCCTCGTCCCATGATGTGGCGGCGGCGCTAAGTAGGTCTTCGGCCACTAAGCCGGCATTGATTTTATTAACTTCTTGACGATGCATCTTCAAAACCTTAAGCATGGCTTCGCGATCTTTATGGAAACCAGCAAATGGACCAACTCGCCTAGCAATACGAGCACTAGTTGCATATGAATGGCCAGTCATTAAAGCGGTAATTGCACCAGCTTGGGCACGTCCTTCATCTGAATCGTACGGCAAACCTTGGGCCATTAATAATGCCCCCAAGTTAGCGTAGCCCATGCCAAGCTCGCGGTAAGCTCGGGCGTTTTTGGCAATAGATTCAGTTGGGTAGCTAGAGTAACCAACTAGTATTTCTTGGGCTGTAAATACAACCTCTACAGTATGCTTGAAAGCTTCTATATCAAATGTATTATCGTTATTTAGGTACTTAAGCAAATTAACTGATGCCAAATTACAAGCTGAATTGTCTAAGTGCATGTATTCGCTACATGGGTTAGAGCCGTTTATAGGCCCAGCATTTGGTGATGTATGCCACTTGTTAATAGTTGTATCAAACTGTATTCCTGGGTCAGCACATTCCCATGTTGCTTCGTTAAACTGTCTAAACAGGTCACGTGCTTTCATTGTTTTTACAGACCTGCCGTCTTTAACAGCTCTTAAATCCCAGTCGGCATCGTCTACAACTGCCTGCATAAACTCATCTGTTACACGTACTGAATTATTGGCGTTTTGGTATTGAACGCTAAAGTTATCTTTACCGTCTAGGCTCATGTCAAATCCGGCTTCTTGCAATACGCGAGCCTTACGTTCTTCTATTGCTTTGCACCAAATAAATTCTTCTATGTCAGGATGGTCAGCATTTAAAATAACCATTTTGGCTGCTCTACGTGTTTTACCACCGCTTTTAATAGTGCCAGCGCTGGAGTCAGCACCACGCATAAAGCTAACTGGGCCACTGGCTTTGCCACCGCTTGCACTTAGTCGTTCCTGACTAGAACGAATATTAGATAAATTAACCCCAGCTCCGGACCCACCTTTGAAAACCATTCCTTCTTCTACATACCAGTTCAAAATAGAAGGCATTGTGTCTTCTACCCCTAAAATAAAGCAAGCACTGGCTTGTTGGGCACGGCTTGGCACCCCAATATTAAACCAAACAGGGCTATTAAACGCAGCTCTTTGAGTGGCTAGTATGTACTTAAGCTCTTCCTTGAAGCTGTTAGCTTCCTTATCGTTAACGAAATAACCTTCCTGTAAACCAGCCCTAGCTATTGTATCTACAATACGGTTAATTGTAGTTTTTAATGACCCTTCGCGATCTTGGTTGCCTGGTGTACCTGCAAAATATTTCTGGGCAACAATATTAATTGCATTTAAGGACCAGCCTTTTGGAAATTCTACATCTTTTTGTTCAAAAACTGGAATACCAGTCATTGGATTCTGAATAATAGAATCTGTTTTTATCCATTTTAATTGATCGTAAGCTCTTTTACCTTCTTCGGTAAAGTACCGCCTAAATCCTAGTGCTGTTGTTTGCGCCATCTCAAAACCCCTTTTTTAACCCTTAAATTAATTTTTATTAACTCACTGCACATTTTAAAACATCTAGGCCGTTAGCCAAATGTTAAATACGAATAATTTCGAAGCTATTTCTTGCTTGATTTTTGTTTTGTACGTAGTTCTTCTAGTTCGTTTTCAAAACCAGTTACGTCTGAAAAGCGCCTATAAACACTTGCGAATCTAACATATGCAACTTCGGATAGCTCCGCTAGCCCTTGCATAATTAGTTCACCTACCTCAGTTGATTCTATTTCTGCCTCGCCCCTACCGTATAAAGTGTTCTCTATACTCGATACCAGCGATTCTATTTGCATACCGGTCACCGGTGTTTTTTCACACGCCCGATGCAAACCAGAAAGTAGTTTGTTGCGATCAAATAGTTGCCTAGTACCACTTCGTTTAATCACAACTAGCTGTGGCCTTTCCAGCCTTTCGTATGTTGTGAATCGAGCCTTACACTGGGTACATTCCCTACGGCGCCTAGTAGACTGGCCTTCTGATACGTCCCTTGATTCGATAACTTTTGTGTCAGGATACTGACATTGGTGGCACTTCACTATGTATAACCTCTTCGTTTATTCGTTATTTTTATAATGTACAATCACTACATATAGCGTGAATGTACCTATTGTATGCCCTTTATATAGCGTTTACAAGTCTATTATTGTGGTAATTTATAGAACATTATTGGCAGGCTGTCTCTGTTGGGAGCTATTTATATTTTTTATTTAGTTATTTCCAGCTAAAAATACTATTCTTCGTCTTCAGGCTTATCGTCTTTTTTGCGCCTAGTGAGCCTACGTAGGAAAGATGGTTTATCAAACTTTGCATCCTCGTTTTTATCTGCATCGAATGTCCATATATTTGTAGCAGGGGCTTCATCCTTAAGCTCTCCAATATCACCGGTCTCTAGCTTATCTTTAGCCTTTTCCTCGGGCTTGTCTATATCCATGTTGAGCTTAGGCAAATCTTCTTCCTCGTCAACAGTAGTCTTGGTATCTTCTTTATCATCGTAGCTAAAAGATGATTTTACCTCTTCAACTTCTTCCGTTACTACTTCTTCGTCACTATTGTTAGCCTCTATCTCGACTTCAGTTTTTTCAACTACCTGTTCTATTTTGGGAGTGCGACTATCTGAAAAATATGCCGCATCAAAACCTGTAGCAACAACCGTAATAATGATTTCACCCTCTAGGTCTGGGCTAATGGTTGCACCAAATATAATATTGGCGTCAGGGTCAGCGGCAGCCGTGATTGCCTCGGCGGCGGCATTAATTTCATGCATAGACATATCTGAGCCACCAATAACGTTGAATAAAATTCCTCTGGCACCATCTATAGAAACCTCTAGTAGTGGTGATTCAATAGCTTGGTGAGCTGCCTCAACCGCCCTATCATCTCCGCTTGCACGTCCAATACCCATTAGGGCTGAACCGGCATTTTGCATAACCGTTTTTACATCGGCAAAGTCAAGGTTAATAAGACCATGTACAGTTATTAGGTCGGAAATACCTTGTACGCCTTGCCTTAATACGTCATCGGCTACCTGAAAAGCTTCTAATAAAGGAGTCTTCCTGTCTATAGTCTGTAACAATCTATCGTTTGGAATAGTAATAAGGGTATCTACATTATCTTTTAGCTTCTCTATAGCGTACTCAGAGTTTCGTCGTCGCTTTTCACCCTCGAAAGCAAATGGCCTAGTTGCAAAACCAACTACTAAAGCACCTGCTTCACGGGCAGTTCTAGCAACTATATAGCCAGCTCCGCTACCAGTACCACCACCGGCACCTAGTGTTACGAATACCATATCTGCACCTTCAACAACTTTTTTGATTTCATCTATAGATGATTCGGCTGCATGTTCACCAACATTAGGGTCAGCACCTGCGCCAAGACCCCTGGTCATTTCACCACCAATATGAAGCTTGGTGTCTGCTTTAGAGTGATGCAAAGCTTGCGCATCTGTATTTATTGCAACAAACTCAACACCTTTTACACCAGAGTCTACCATTCGGTTTATTGCAGCACTTCCGGCGCCACCTACGCCTAGCACTTTTATGCGAGCAAATGTTTCAATAGGAGGTTTAACTTGGGGCATTCCTTCTCCTTAGATAAATATCTAGTTTAAGTAATAAATTAATACTCATTATTATAACTTATGTAGCAATAAAGTGCTCAACTTTTTATTAAAAAGATACACAGTATAAATTGGATACTCAAAGAATGTGTTTAAGAAAATATATTCTTAATTTTTTTGAACAGGCCTTTTGCATCAGATGAACCTATATGAGAACCTTGGCCATTTCCCTCATTTAATAGCATATCTAACATCATTAGGCCTACGGCAGTAGCATATTCTGGAGCATTAATAGTATCTATAAAGCCACCTGTATTTTGTATTACGCCAGTTTTTGCAGGCAATTGTAAATGCTCTTTTGCATATTCTGCTAACCCAGGCATATTTGCCATACCGCCTACTATTACTAAACCACCAGGTAGTTTCCGGCTTTTACCAATTTTTTTAAACTCTCGTTCTATTTGTTCAAATAGTTCTTCAACGCGAGCTTCTACAACTAGTCTGACTGTTTTTTCACTAAAGGCATACCGCTTACCGTTGTGTTCTACACTAATATTTTCGGCAGGTGGTTCACTAAAGTCTAGTGTAGCGTGAGCTTTTTTAACTGCATCGGCTACTTCTAAGTCGGTTTTTAAGCCTATAGCTAAGTCGTTAGTCAAATGTTGGCTACCTATTGGAATAAC
>CAYZCZ010000012.1:8173-19818 GCA_964477125.1 uncultured Candidatus Saccharibacteria bacterium
ACCTGAATAATGTCTCTGTTGGCTGGCAAATTTATAACAGTCGCTGCTTCTTCTACACGTATTCTGTCTTCGTCGCTAATTTGCCTACTTGGGCTACTAATGGCTACAACACCATGGGATGGCAAACTGCTTACATGGGCACCATTAACATTAATAGTGGCACCATTAATTCGAACACCGGCCATTCTTTCAGCCTCGGAAACAGCTTCACTTATAGCCGAAGCAACTTCCTCTACATGAACCACTGAACCCTTGCGCATTCCAGTATTTACAGCAGAACCAACGCCAATTACCGAAAGGCTGGCGTCTGGGTTTTGTTCATCTAGCATACCAACGACACATCGGACTGCCGATGTACCAATATCAAGCCCGACAAAGTAAGGAGCTTTTTGCATGCGTTAAGTATACCGCTTGTGCTCATAAACCGGCAAGTTTTTTTAGATAAAATTTTTAGTCTTCATCTATATTGTAAAGTCATTCTTGGCTGAATAGCCAACACCATATAACCTAAAAACTATAATCTTGTAAGAATTTCTGAGCCTGTGTTCGTAATTAACACAGTGTCTTCAAAGTGGGCAGCCAAACTGCCGTCACGGGTCATAATTGTCCAGTCATCGCCCGCTGTAAATACCTGATGCGAACCAAGAGTTGTCATTGGTTCAATAGCAATAGTCATACCAGCCCTAAGCACTGGACCGGTACCGGCTTTACCATAATTAGGTATATTTGGGTCTTCGTGTAGCTCATGGCCAACTCCATGACCTACAAGTTCCCTTACTATTCCAAACTTATATCCATCTAAGACTTTTTGAATACTACTAGCAATATCACCAACCATTACCCCATCTTTTAATACAGCAATACCAGCGTCTAAAGATTCTAATGTTCCAGCAACTAAGTGGCTTGCCTGTTTACTGGGCTTACCAGCAATTTTAGACCTTGCCGCATCGGTTATCATTCCGTTATAAGTAACACCAAAATCGAAACTAACAATATCGCCATCTTTTACTTCATAGTCTGTTGGTATGCCATGCACAACTTCATCGTTAACAGATATGCAAATTACATTCGGGAACCCATACATTCCTAAAAATGTTGGTTTTCCGCCCAAAGACATTACCTCTTTAGATGCAATATTTGCGAGTTCATTGGTAGTAATTCCTGGTTGGATATTTTTGCCTACAATGCCTAATACAGTTGCAAGCATTTGGCCACTTACGCGCATATCAATAATTTCTTGGCTGGTTTTTACCCTTGTATTCAAACTGTAGCTACGCCTTTTTCAATTAAACCTTTAATAATTTCGTTATGTACTTGATCTATAGACTGTTCGCCATTAACCTTAACTACGTTAACTGAAACCTTTTGGAACTCATTGATTATTGGCTTAATGGCATTCTCGTACTCTGAAAATCTTTCACCTATAGCTTTTTCATTATCATCTTGACGCCCTCGGTCAAGAAGCCTGTCTTTAACAACCTTTTCTTTAGCTAGTATGTGAATAATTGCCTCTAGGTGTATTTGGCCTAGTTTATGTTGTTCTATAAGCCAATCGGCCTGTGCAACGCCCCTAGGGAAGCCATCTAGTACAATTTGCCTATCATTCAGTTCATCGCCTAGATATAGGCTTGGCTCTAACATTTTTATTACTTCTTGTTGGTCTAAAATTTTGCCAGACAACATTTCCTGGCGACGCTCATCTTGAATTTTACTTCTTAACAAATCACCCATAGATATCCAGACAGCACCACTCTTTTCGGCCAACAGCTTACTTTGGGTGCTTTTCCCTGAACCTGCTAAACCTAATACAACAATTAACCTAGTCATATCTTACCTACGCCTCTTGAATTTGCCTTTTAATCTCATCACTTAATCTTTTACCATCTGCCCTGCCAGCAACCTGCTTTACCGCAAGCCCCATTGCTTGTCCAAACTGTGGGTTATCACCTAAGCCAGCCAATACATGCTTAACAATTTCAGAAAGTTCTGTGTCTGTTAAATCCTCCTGCACATACACTGCGTATGTTTGTCGTTCAAACTCTTCTTTATCTGCTTGCTCGGGACGGTCATTGTCTCTAAAAATATCCCGTGCTTCTATTCTTGATTTAATTTCTTTACGAATAACCTTTTCGGCTTCGGCATCAGTTAGCTCATGCCCTAAAGCTATGCGTGCATTGGTAAATGCGCTCTTAAGCAAACGCAGCGCCTCGGCTTTGGGCTTTTGGCCCGCCTTTAGCGCTGCTATTAAATCCTGATTGACTTGATCTGTGGTCATTAACGAAGACCTAGCTTAGCTCGTTTGGTTTTTAGAGCTTTACGCTCTTGCCTAACGATAGCTTTTGTTCGGCGGTCACGCTTGCTGATGGGCTTTTCGAAGTATTGAACAGATTTTACCTCTGCTAAAACTCCGGATTGCTGCACCTTTCGGCCAAACCGTCGGATCAAACTCTCAGTGGATTCCTTTGCGTCCTTCTTTGTAACTTGAATCATACTCTGACCATTCTAGACTATTACCCCTTATTTTTCAAGGCTAACATAGACTTTTTAAACATTAATATATTTTAAGTGCAAATTATTTATCTTCTAGGAAGATTACTGGGGCGCTGATTAGCCCTTTGGCTTTTCAATACAATACCCTGTAACTCTTTAAAAATTGGAAAACTTTTGTTGGTTGAATATATTTTAGTATTGCCTTGTTTTTCGCTAACTAAAAATCCAACCTTTTCTAGCCTTTTTAGTTCACGCTGAATATTACCTGCGTCCTCTTTAATGAGCTTTGCCAAGCCTCGGACATGAGTTTTAAAATCAGGAAACTTAGCATAGACCACTATGATTTTTCGACGAACCCTGGATGTAATAAAAACGTCTAGCATTTAACCTCACCTGCTGTTATTAGAACAACGTTAATTATAGACGTATTGTAATGCCTTTGTAAACCTTTTTCATAAAAAAAGGTAGAATAAGTGTAGACATGTATATTGAAGTGGTAGTTTGCAAAACCAAAACCAGCCGTAGGCTGTTCACCTATAGCGCTGAAAATACTATTCAACTAGGTGATATTATTTCAGTGCCATTTGGCAAAAAAACGTTTCCGGCAATATGTTTGAATGTTGTAAAGAAACCAACATTTAAAACGAAAGCTGTCTCTAGCTTATACAACTTGACTATTCCACCCAACCAAATAAAACTCCTAAAATGGATGTTAGAATTTTACCCAGATGACTATGGCTTAATTGGTAGTCAGTTCTTGCCCGCAAACCTTGGTGTTAAGCCCAGGCTAGTTAACCCACATATTATTCCAGGGCAAAATATTCCGCTACCAAAACCCACTAAACAACAGCAAAATGCCTTAAACCTACTATCCTCTCATACAAAAGTAATCCTACACGGCTCAACTGGCTCAGGTAAAACCAGAGTATTTACTGAAAAAATAATAGAGACTTTAAAAACTGGTAACTCTGTCTTGGTTATTACGCCAGAAATTGGCCTAACACCCCAGTTAGTATTCGATATTGAGAAGCATGTTAATGCCCCAGTTATTGCTAGTCATTCGCAACTTTCGCCAGCTGAAAGACGCCGTATTTGGGAATATGCCAACAGCAGTCACCCACCAACAGTTTTCGTAGGACCAAGGTCGTCACTGTTTATACCAATTAGCAATATTGGCCTTATTGTTATAGACGAGTTCCATGACCAATCCCTTAAGCAACAAAATAGCCCACGCTATCAGTCCTTACACGTCACAGCTAAGCTTGCAAGTATTAATAGTTGCCCAGTTATTCTTAGCAGTGCCACACCCAACGTTGGCGACTTATACCAAATGTCAAAATCTGGTTACCAAGTAATAGTAATGGACCAACTTGCTGTCGCTAACAAGCCCGCTATCGGCCAAATTATAGATACAAACGACCGAGATCAATTTAAGAAAAGTAAATACCTAAGTGAACAAATACTAAATTCTATAAACCAATGCCTAAATAATGGCGAGCAATCTATGCTAATGCTAAACCGTAGGGGAAGCGCTAGGCTTGTAAAATGTTCAAATTGTAGTTGGCAGGCATTGTGTGATTCATGTGGACTACCACTTACCTACCACCACGATAATTTCACTTTAAACTGCCATAGTTGTGGCAAGAAAACTTCTGCTCCAAAAAATTGTCCCAAGTGTGGTTCGCTAGACATCACTTTTAAAACCATAGGTACCAAAGCCCTAGAAGACCACGTTAGCGGATTATTCCCCAAAGCCAAGATAGTCCGTTTCGATTCTGACGTTGGCGCCAGTGAACAATTACACCGCAATATTGCCGAGCTAAAAGAAGGCAATGTAGATATAATTATTGGCACCCAGCTTATAAGCAAGGGAATAGACTTGCCAAAACTTGGTGTGGTTGGGGTTGTTTCTGCGGATGCTGGGTTAGCACTCCCCGATTTCAGCGCCGAGGAGTCGTTATTCCAGCAACTATACCAGGTGACAGGCCGAGTTGGGCGCGGACATCGCGAAAGCAAATTCTTTATTCAAACAGGCAACCCGGACCATCCAGTAATGCAATCTGCATTAAGCAGGGATTACCAAGGTTTCTATGACTACGAAATTAATAAACGCAAAATGTTTAAATATCCGCCATTTTGCTATTTAGCGTTAGTAAAAATAACTAAAAAAACAGTGGCCAATGCCGAAAAAACTGCTCAAAAACTTTGTAACGAACTATCTAGCAATAATAACATAACAGTTCTAGGACCATCTCCAAGTTTTTACGAAAAATCATCGAATGGTTATACCTGGCAAATAATTATTAAATCACCAAAACGTAGCGAAATATTAAAAGCTTTGGAAAAACTACCAACCGCGGACATTACAATAGATATCGATCCAGTCTCCCTGCTATAAATATTCTAAATTTATGAGATATATAAAATATTGTAATTAACCTCAATAACAAGGGGTCAAATGGTGTATAATTACATTCAATGAGCGCAAAAGATGAAATAATTACATTGCCGCACGATAGTTTGCGTCAAAGATCTGTCAAAATTGGTTATGTAGGTAAAGATGTTGCCGATTTAATTGCGAAAATGGAAGAAGCAACTCTAGACTGGGAAGACAGCCGAGAGCACGAATTAGGCGTAGCCTTGGCTGCTGTTCAAATAAATGAACTGAAACGAGTTGTAGTAATCCGTGAAGATTTTGAAGATAAAAAAAATCGTAACTTTACCGTTTTTATCAACCCAGAAATAACTAAGTTCGAAGGTGAAATAGTAGAAGACTACGAGGGCTGTCTTAGTATCAAAGATATATACGGTAAAGTTCCCAGATACAACAAAGTAAAAGTAAAGGCTATAGACCAAAATGGTAATGAGTTCAGGGTAACTGCCGAGGGTTTCTTGGCCAGAATCTTCCAGCACGAAATAGACCATACCAACGGTAAGGTATTTATTGACCACATAAAAGATGACCCTGAAGCTTTTTATAAACTAGGCAAAGACGGCCACTTAGAAGAAATGGACTATGCAACACATGTCAAAAACAATAGTCTTCTTTGGTAGTGGCCCGGTTGCCGCTAAATGTCTTGCCAAGCTAATAACTTGGCAACCTATTGAATTGGTTGTTACAAAAAGACGCCCAGCGCACCACAAAGACCCAGCTCCGGTGGAACAATTGGCAATAAACGAAAACCTTAAGTTAGAATTTGCAGATAACAAGCTCGAGTTAGATGAGCTAATTCATAAATCTGAACCAAATTCTTTACTAGCAGTTGTAATAGACTATGGTGTAATTATTAGCCAGCAAACCATAGATTATTTTCCATTAGGTATTTTAAACAGCCATTTTAGCTTACTGCCCCACTGGCGTGGTGCCGACCCAATAACCTACAGCATCCTTAGCGGACAAAAAGAAACAGGTGTAAGCATAATGCAAATAACCGCGGGTTTAGATGAAGGCCCGCTACTTATGACAGGTAAAATAGAGGTTGGCGAACGTAATTCAACAGAACTTACATCAGAACTTATAAATGTTAGCGATGGCCTTTTAAAAATACTACTCGAACCATACATGGACACTAACAAGCAAGTTACCCCATTTCAACAAGATTTATCTCAAATAGTCACCTTCTCACGCAAACTGACCAAACAAGACGGCCAAATCGACACCAACAAAACTGCTACTGAACTATGCCGTGAAATTAGAGCATTTATTCAGTGGCCAAAGAGCAAAATAAACCTAAACAATAAAGTAGATATTGTAGTAACCAAAGCACGCCCGGTCAACAAAAGCTTAAAAATTAACGAGGTATTGGTTGAGAATAATGAAGTATTCATAGGTTGCCGAGTTGATGCACTAAAAATTGAAAAGCTTAAACCAGCCGGTAAGAAAGAAATGGACACCAGTTCTTTCTTGAACGGATATAGAGACCTATTTGAATTTTCCAGTAAATAATCTGCTAACTAATAACGATTAGTTCTTCCGCACTATTAATTATTGGGCAAGCCCCATAGATGCCAATATTTGCGGTGCTGCCGTTTTAACTTCTGTTTTCAAAGTTTCTAGTTCTGCAGCTACAACTTCCTTGTAGTTAGGTACATTGGTTTGCAACCATTTAAAAGCACCAGCTTCATCTTTAGAGTCCATTAACTGCTCAAATTCATTAAGCTGTGCATCACTCATTTTTTCAGCTAGTTTTGTACCTACCCGCATTTCTAGGGTTTCGTAAATATCGCCTAGCATTTTCTTCTTCTCTTCGGCTGGCAAGGCTCCCAGGCCTAGTTCAGCTAAAAAATTGTCATCTAATTTAATCATTATTGTTATCCTTTTATATAACTAAAATTATACCACTACTATGACTATAATGTTCGTTCGTGAACTTCACGAGTAAATAACTCTATACGGTCACCTTCTTGCAAGTCAAGCCTATGGGTAGTACTAAGGCTCATTCCACACATTTCACCTTCTAACACCTCTTTTGTGTCCGTAGGACCATGCTTAAGGTTAATAACTGGCACTTCCTTGGCAATTTCTTCATCGCCCCTAAATATACTTACAAAGCCAGGTATTACTAATTTACCCTTTGTAACTTCACCACCAATTATAGATTCTGTCTTGGTTGTATTAAATACGCCCCTAACAAGTAAACGACCTACATTGGTAATAATCTCTTCATCGGCTAGACAATCACTCATCTCTTGTTTTGCATCATCTAATAATTCATAAATAACCTTGTATAGGCGAACCCTCACCTTATCACGGGCAACGAGCTGTTTTATACTACTTGGCATATCTACCTGAAAACCATAAATAATTGCATTACTGCTAGATGCCATACGAATGTCATTTTCGGTTACGGTACCTACACCACTACCAACAACCCTAACAGCTACGTCATCAGTATCGAGTGTTTTTAGACTATCGATAACAGATGTTAACGAACCCTGAACGTCAGCCTTAACTAGTATATTTAGTTCTTGCTGGCTGGTCTTTTTGTTGATAAGTCTTATTAGTTCATGGCTAGTCATATCTGTTCTACCAGATTTTTCGGAATGATTTAAAGCATTTTGGTCAGACAAATGGCGGGCTTCTTTTTCATTAGCAACACCAACAAAAGTTTCGCCAAATTCGGGCAAGGCTTTAAAGCCAGAAATAATTACTGGGCTAGAAGGCCCAGCAGATACAATTTTTTTACCGTTAGTATTTTCTAAAACTCTTACTTTAGCATAAGTATCACCAGCAACTATAAAGCTTCCTTGTTTTAAAGTTCCCTGTTCAACCAACGCTACTGCAATGGGTCCACGCCCAGTTTCCATATGTGATTCAATAACTAAACCTTCAGGGGCAACATCGGTATCTGCTTTTAAGTCTTCGACATCTGCGACCAATAAAACCATGTCAAGTAGCTTATCTACACCTTCTTTGGTTTTAGAAGAAACGCCAACCATTACAGTTTCTCCACCCCATTCTTCTGGTATCATTTGTTGCTCTGCAAGTTGCTGTTTGACTTTGTCTGGGTTGGAATCAGGTTTATCAATCTTTGTAATTGCTACAACAATTTGAACGCCTGCTTTTTTGGCAAAACGTATTGCTTCTAAGGTCTGTGGCTTAATGCCATCATCGGCCGCTACTACAATAATCGCAACATCAGTTAAGTGCGCACCGTGTTCCCTAAGGGCCGCGAAAGCCTCGTGACCAGGGGTATCTAAAAAGGTAATTGCCCTGCCACCATGCTCAACTTGGTATGCTGAAATATGCTGAGTAATTCCACCGGCCTCCCGCGAAACAACATTTGTTGACCTAATTACATCAAGCAAACTTGTTTTTCCATGGTCCACGTGTCCCATAACTGCCACAACCGGAGGCCTAGATGTTGCATTTTCACTTACTTCGCGGACTCTTTTTACTACCGCCTCTTCACTATCTTGGCTGGAAATATCTTTGGTAACTAGTTCTACTTCCAAACCTAATTCTCCAACAATTATCTGGGCCGTGTCTAGGTCAATTTTTTCGTTTATAGTGACCATCATACCGTTTTTAAATAACTCCGATATGACCTTTGTAGCTGGCAAATCGAGCTTTTCAGCCAGTGCGCCAACGGTAATTTGTTCGCCTATTTCTATTGTTCGTGCCATGGCTGTAAAACTCCTTTCCTTTAATTTCCTTGGTTTGTTGCCGGCTCAAATAAGCCGGCAACAAATATCCAAGATCTATTTTTTATCTGCGTCTTTTAAGCTTAGGGCAATTTTACGTGCTTCGGTGTTTACATCCAAAACTTTAAATTGCTTTTTTTCATTAAGTTTAAAAATCTTTTCAGGGTCAACCGCGTCTTCGCCGTCACCTTCCGTAATTTCCGAAACATGAACTAACGCTTCCACTGCTGGCGTTAACTGCACAAATGCTCCAAATGGAGTAATTCGTGTAATTTTACCTTCGACTGTAGTACCTTTTTTAATCTTTTCTACATCTTTAAGCCATGGGTCTTCACTCATTTGCTTAATACTCAAAGAAAGTCTGTCTTTGTCTATAGCAATAATCTTTGCCGTAACTTCTTCGCCAGTTTTTAGATATTTCTTAGGGTCCTCAACACGCTCCCATGAAATTTCGCTGATATGAATTAAGCCTTCAATACCATCTACATTCACAAATGCACCAAAGTCTATAACACCGGTAATAGTACCTTTTACTTCATCACCAACCTTAAGTTCAGAGAACCTAGCTTGCATGTCATTTTTAATAGCTTCTTTTTCGCTAAATATTAGCTTATTGTCTTTTCGGCTTGCGTCTAAAATTCTTACTCTAAGTACTTTACCAACTAGCGAATTAAGCTTTTGCAAAATTTCATCTTTATCGGCACCAGATACCCGTGGGTAGTGGTCAGCGCTTAGTTGGCTAACAGGCATAAAGCCCCTTATTCCTTCTAATTCAATTAGTAAACCACCTCTGTTAGCATCGTATGGGCTAACTTCAATAATGTCGCCATCTTCTACTACCCGGACTAGTTCATCCCAGCCACGATCTTTGGCAGCCTTTTTAAGGCTAAGTAATCCGTAACCGTCTTCGATCTCCGGGTCTACTACACTAGCGTTAACCTTTTGGCCAACTTCTAATTTTTGGCCATAGCCAATCTCTCGTCGCATAACTACACCAATGCCGTAGGCACCTAGGTCTAGCCATACTTCATTCTTTTTTATAGAGGTTATTGTTGCCTCTATAACATCACCGCTTTTTAGTGGTTGTAAATCACTTGAAGCTAATAGTTCGTCCATTGTCATATTAAATTTATCTCCTTCGTAATATATTTCTTGTAGAGTATGCAACAACTATTGCCAGGACGTTATGGCAAAAGTGCCTAGTTGCTTACCCCTTAAGATTAAGTCGTATTATACCTTAAATAATCTGTTGAGGCAATGGGCTCAACAGATTAACCCAAAATCATAGCCATAAGAGCATTCGAAAGCCTGGTCCGCAGTCGTTTTATGCTATAATTTTGTTAAATGATTTTGGCAATCGACATTGGGGGAACAAAAACACTGGTAGCTGTAGCAGATAAATCTGGCAAGCTATTATTCGAAGAGAAGTTTCCTACGCCAACAAATTACAACCAATTTATAAAGGAGCTTTCCAATGTTGTTGCTAAAATAGCAACACCTTTCAAGCTTACAGTTGTGGCTGCACCCGGTAAATTGGACCGAAAAAATGGTATAGGCTTAGCCTTTGGTAACTTACCCTGGAAAAATGTTGCAATTCAAAAAGATATTAGTAGCGTAACTAAAACTAAAGTTCTCATAGAAAACGATGCTAATCTAGCCGGTTTATCAGAGGCAATTCGGGTAAAACCTTTGCCTAAAAGAGCCTTGTATTTAACTTTTAGCACAGGCATAGGTTCTGGTGTAATTAGTAGTGGCAAAATTGACCCAGACTTTGCAGATTCCGAAGCTGGTAGCATGTTGTTTGAATACGAAGGAAAGTTATTGCCATGGGAAAAATTTGATAGTGGCAAAGCAATTGTTGAAAAGTACGGCCAACGGGCTTCAGACCTAAACGACCCCAAAGCTTGGAAGGAAATATCCAAATGGTTCGCAATAGGTATTATTGACCTCTGTGCCGTCATGGAGCCAGATGTAGTAATTATTGGTGGTGGAGTTGGAACCCATTTCCACAAATATTCTAAGTTTCTAAATCATCATGTAAAAGAAATGGCCCCTAAGCTTGTAACCGTTCCCCCTATTATTCCTGCCCAAAAAGCCGAAGAAGCTGTAATTTACGGTTGCTTAGAACTAGCCAAACAACTGGGCTAATAAAAGTATGGACAGTATCGTGCAGTTACTACCAATTGTTAAAAAAGACTTCCCGGAAATTAGTTTTCTAGAAGGCGAATCATTTATTTGGTCTCCGAAGACAAAAACCATCAGCTATAGTGCCCACCAACAGCCCAATGACCAAGGCGTCTGGTCTTTGTTGCACGAAATTGCCCATGCCGAACTTGGCCACGCCAACTATAGCACCGACTTCAGCTTACTAAGAATTGAAACCGATGCATGGACAAAAGCCGAGGAAATTGCCAGTAATTATAATATTGTTATTGACCCAAACCACATTCAAGACTGCCTAGATACATACCGCGACTGGCTACATAAACGGGCAAAGTGCCCAACTTGCTCCGTAGTGTCAATACAGCGAAAAGATCTTACCTATCAATGTTTTA
This sequence comes from uncultured Candidatus Saccharibacteria bacterium, assembly GCA_964477125.1. Taxonomy (GTDB): domain Bacteria; phylum Patescibacteriota; class Saccharimonadia; order Saccharimonadales; family CAIOMD01; genus DALYDK01. Next base: position 19,363 of record CAYZCZ010000012.1, read on the forward strand.
ACTGCACTACGTTATGGAAAGTACCCCGCTCCCCAATTTGTCGCATTAGACGCCAGGTAGTAAAAATAGAAAACTAAAAAAGACCCCTCGCAGACGGGCCTTTTTTAGTTAGATTTGTAAACAATTTATGCTATTAGCAAATAAATAGTTTAGGCTTCAGTTTTAGTTCGGCGACTTATACGTCCACCTTTACGTCCAGCTTCACGAGCTAGCTCACGGTTGGCGAAAAATCCGCCAGTTTTACCTTTTTTTCCGCCCTTAGCACCAATTTTTGCATAAAAATCAGCACCGTGACGAGTTTTGTTCGTTGATGCGGCAGCTTTGCCACCAGTTACAGTTCCAGCCATTGCTAAAATCTCCCTTAGTTATTAGTTCTCTCATAAATAAAAAGAGGTCGAACAAACACGCAGTCTTCGTTCGATCCCTCTATTTATAACTAATACATTAGCAGTATAT
>CAYZCZ010000013.1:0-7512 GCA_964477125.1 uncultured Candidatus Saccharibacteria bacterium
TTATTGGTTAGCTTTTAGAACTCTTATATAAACTAGGCTAACCACGGCAACTAAGATGATCAGCACCATTACTATCATAGTTATAAAGCCGTTTTGTTTATGCATATATATCCTGTTTACGCATACTAGGCTCAAGAACAGCGATTAATCGCCAAAACTCATTTTCTGACCCACTATCTACATCAATTTCGGGGTGGAACTGAACACCAAGCAACTTATTGTATTTATGCATAATTATTTCAGGACCGTCACCACTAGATGCTAAAACATCAAAGTTTTGTCTATTTGGGTTGATGGCATAAAGTCTGTGATACTTATGTGCAATAAAATTACCATTGCCCATGACTTGGCGCCCCAGTTTATTTAAAGATATGTATTTATTATCTATAATCATCTTAGGCAAAACACCAAGCTTTCCACCCATAGCAACGGTCATTATTTGTAGCCCTAGACAAATACCAAAAATTGGTACTGAGCAATTGTTAATTAGATCGAATTCGGCCTGAAAATAGTATTGGCCAGAATTTAATTTTTCTTCTGCTTCGTGAACCATACCACCAGATAGAATAACCATATCAGCATCGGAAACATCTATTTTTTGGAAAGGCAAATATTCTAATACAAAATACTCATGCTCGGCAGAGATCCTTTGCAAAATGTTATCTAAGTATTTGCTTCCATTATCAATAACGCAAAATTTCACTTTTTGTTTGTTGCCTTTCAGCAATTATTATATCAAAAATTTATGCAAAGAATCCTTGTTTGCCTGGCATAGACCTAAACTTCTCTAATAACTCTTTTTGTTGCTTGCTCAATTTAGTTGGAGTTTCTACGGCTATAGTCACTATGTGAGCACCACGTTGTTCTGATTTTGGATGCGGAACACCGTGACCAGATAGTTTGAAATCTGTGCCACTTTGAGTACCAGCCGGTATTTTCATAGTTACCTTGCCGTCAACTGTTTCAACCACAAATTCTCCGCCCAACGAAGCGGTAACCATATCAACCTTTTCGTGGCTTAAGATTAAATAGCCTTCTCGTGTAAACTTTTTATGAGGCTTAACCCTAAGGTGAACGTATAGATCACCCTTTGGACCATTTAATATAGCTTCACCATACTCTCTAAGCCTTACCGTGGCACCATCATCAATACCGGCAGGAATTTTTAAGTCTATCTTAGTTTCCTTGCGCTTAACCCCACGGCCATCACAAACAGAGCATTTTTTCTCAGGAATCTTACCAGAACCATGACAATCTTTGCATGTTTGGGCTTGCTGAATATTACCTAAAATTGTTCTAACATAATGAACAACCTGGCCGGAACCCTTACAGGTTGGGCATGTTTTTAGATTATGTCCAGGCTCTGCCCCATTGCCCTTACAATGTTCGCAAACAGTTTCTAGGTTCATTTTAATAGTTTTCTCAACACCAAATATCGCCTCTTCAAAAGTAAGATCTAGTACCGTTTCGACATCACGGCCTCGTCTAGTTTGCGAACGTTGTTGGCCTCCGCCAAAAAAGCTTCCAAAAATATCACCGAATCCACCGTCACCGAAATCAAAATTAACATTTTGACCATTAAAACCTTCAAAAGGATTTCCACTTCCGCTACTACCAGATCCATTGCCACCAACACCGGCATGACCAAATTGATCATATCTTTGACGCTTTTCACTATCTTTTAATACTTCATAGGCTTCATTTACTTCTTTAAACTTGGCCTCATCACCACCTTCTTTGTCTGGGTGATGCTTAACTGCTGAACGACGGAAAGCTTTTTTTATTTCATCTGCAGATGCGCCTTTGGACACACCCAATACTTCGTAGTAATCTCTTTTAGTCATATATTAATATCCCTATAACCATTAATAGTTGCATACTTACCCATATTATTTGGCCATAAAAAATAGGTTTCAAGTTAAACATGGCGCCGTAAACTAAAAAAATAACACCGAAAACAAGATAGCCTAACCATGTTGCAAGCGAAACGTCTTTAGCACTTTGATTTGTATAAATATGTACAATTTGAGGCAATGTAATAATAGGTTGAATTATGCCGGCAATTAAGGCTAGCCGTTCAACTCTCTTTTTAGTTAAAGTGTTGATATTATCAGTGCTCATATGAAGATATTTTACACTAAATTGGCACTAAAGACCATAGAGTGCTAACGACTTTCTGTGTTCTTTTGTATCTTGCAGATAGACACACTAAACTTCTAAAAAGCCAAACTTATTTATACATTTTAATATACTTGGATTAGTCATTTTTTATCATATTAATGTAAGCAATGTTGTTTTCGAAATATTCAGGACCAATTGGTTGAAAACCATAGTTTTCATAAAAATATTTAGCGTCTAAGCGAGCTTTAAGTCGAATAACGCCAGGCTCATCCTGCTGGGATATAGATAGTAAAGTATTTAGCACCTTCTTTCCCAAGCCCATTCGTTGCATAGTAGAGGTGGTAACAACTCGAGTTATTCGATATCCATCGGCTACTTTATCTAGCCGACCGGAAGCTACTACCTTATTACCACTAGAGACAACCGCAACTAAATGTGAATTAGAACTTATATCTTCCTCTTCTATTTGCGATACATACCATGGTAAATCTCCAAGATATTCCTGCCTGAGCGCTAGAATGGCCGGGAAATCTGCTGGAGTAGCCATTCTAGTCTCTACATAAACTGGTAACTTTGTTTCCAACTTACTTTTCTTCTTTTTTGTCGTCTACGACTTCACCTTCAACGGGTCCATCTTCTTTCTTGGATTCATCAGATGCATCTTCTTTTGGAGTAGCCTGCTCATATAACTTGGCGCCAATTGGCATTAATTTATCAGTTAACTCACTGGATGCTTTTTCAATCTCCTCTTTATCGGTGCTATCAAGCTTTTTCTTAGCTTCTTCAACAGCTTCGTCTAACACTTTCTTATCTTCGTCGCTAATTTTGTCACCATTATCTTTTTTAAGTTTTTCTGCTTGATAAATAGCATTTTCTAAACCATTTTTAGCATCTATCGCTTCACGCTTCTTCTTATCATCTTCTGCATGTGCTTCGGCTTCTTTGGCGGCTTTTGCAACATCTTCTTTGCTTAAATTACCACTTCCGCTGATAGTGATGCTCTGTTCCTTACCAGTTCCTTTATCTTTAGCAGAAACGTGCAGAATGCCATTTGCGTCAATATTAAAGGTAACTTCAATTTGGGGGACACCCCTGGGAGCAGGAGCTATACCATCTAAAGTGAAACGTCCCAAACTCTTATTGTCATTAGCCATTTCCCGCTCACCCTGTAATACGTGTATTTCAACTTGTGGCTGATTATCTGCTGCAGTACTGAAAGTTTCACTCTTACTTGTTGGGACAGTAGTATTGCGCTCAATAAGTTTAGTGCTGACACCACCCATAGTCTCAATTCCTAGAGAAAGCGGCGTTACATCAAGTAGCAATACATCTTTAACGTCTCCGGCAAGCACTCCACCCTGAATAGCAGCACCAATGGCCACTACCTCGTCTGGATTAACGCCCTGCATTGGTTCTTTGCCAAATATTTTCTTAACCTTTGCTTGTACGGACGGCATACGAGTCATGCCACCAACTAATACTACGGCATTAATATCACTTGCTTTAAGACCAGCGTCTTTCAATGCTTTTTCGCAAGGAATAGCCGTTTTATCTACCAAATCACCAACTAGACTTTCAAGTTTAGCTCGGCTTAAGGTTGTTTCGAAGTGCATTGGCCCATCGGCATTAGCAGTTAGGAATGGTAAGTTAATATTTACTTCGTTCGTTGTAGAAAGTTCAATTTTAGCTTTTTCGGCTTCATCACGTAATCGTTGCATAGCAGCTTTATCATCTGATAAATCTACACCATTTTCTTTCTTAAACTCATCCATTAAGTAATTAACGATCACCCTATCAAAATCAGCTCCGCCTAAGTGGGTATCACCATTAGTGCTCTTTACTTCAAAAACTCCATCACCTAGCTCCAAAATAGATACGTCAAAAGTACCGCCACCTAAATCATAAACAGCAATTTTTTCATCCTTACCTTCTTTGTCTAAACCATAGGCAAGAGCGGCTGCAGTTGGTTCGTTTATAATCCTTTTAACTTCTAGCCCAGCAATTTTACCTGCATCTTTAGTTGCTTGTCTTTGTGCATCATCAAAATATGCTGGTACGGTAATAACAGCTTCGGTAACAGGCTGACCCAAAAAGTTTTCAGCATCTGCCTTTAGCTTAGATAGCACCATTGCACTAAGTTCTTCTGGGCTGTATTCTTTATCAGCCATCTTAACTTTTACGCCATCTTTGCTTTTAACAATTTCATAACCTAAAATTTTTAAGTCTCGTTGAACTTCTTTATCTTCCCATCTACGCCCAATAAGTCTTTTCATTTCGTATACAGTATTGTTGGGGTTAGTAACAGATTGCCTTCTAGCAAGCTGTCCGACAAGCCGTTCACCGGCTTTATTAACGGCAACAACGCTTGGGGTTGTGCGGTTACCTTCTTTGTTAGCAATTATCTCTGGTTTGCCACCTTCCATTACTGCCATAGCACTATTTGTTGTTCCTAGATCTATTCCTATTATTTTTCCCATAATTTATAACTCCTTTACTTTAGATTCTTGTTCTTCAAATATTCTAATAACTACATCTGGTTCTATACTATGCTCAAGACCAATTCCAATAATTTCATCTAATCCGTCTGGATATCCTTCTGAATTTTCGATAATTATTGTTAGTGCTCTTGATATAGCCTCAAGTTTTTCTGAATCTGTTCTTTCATGATCTTCTAAATACTTTGCTAAATCATCAAATGGCGTCAACTCGTTACTTACTTTGGCATCTTGCTCTAACCTAGGAATCATTTCATTCATGATTTTCTCCTTGTTACTTTTACCATTGCTGGGCGAATAACAGTGTCACCAAATTTGTAACCAGTCTGTAATACTTCAGCTACAACTTCTATGTCACCATCGCTTTCGTCCATTACTACTGCTTCATGTAAACTTGGGTTAAAATGTTCACCAACTACACCAACTTTTACTAAACCAACTGCTTGTAATTGGCTGTTCAATTGAAGAGCAACCGATGAAATACCCTTAACCCATTGATGGTCTTTTATATCTTCTGGCTCATGAGAAATTGCCCTTTCAATATTGTCTAGGACTGGCAATAATGCAATTGCCGCCTGTTGCTTTCCAATACCTACAGCCATTTGACGCTCTTCGTCAGCACGCCGTTTATAATTAATAAACTCTGCTTGTAAACGCTGTAAGTCAGCAGTTAACTCACCTACAATTTGTTCCGCTTCGGCTTTAGAAATTAGTTCATCCTGAGATTTAGTTTGATTGGTTTTCTTTGTTTGATTCTTTGTCATAATACCTCCTATAATATTTCCTCTAATGCTTGTCCTGCATAACGTACTAAATTCATTGTTTGAGTATAGTTTTGCCTAGTTGGGCCTACCACACCAATATAACTACGATCACTGTAGGGGCTTCTAAATCTACTAACTACTAAACTACAGCCACTGGCTTTGCCAATTGGGTTCTCAGAACCTATGTAAACACTAAGTGGCTGATTAGGAGCTGCTTCGTACAACCAAGGTTCGATATTATCTAACAACGTTGCCACTTCTTGTACCGCACTGCCACTGGTAAATTCTGGTTGACTAAATAAGTTAGAAATACCGCTCATATATAGCTGGTCACCAATTGTGGCAATTGCTAAATTGTGAGTAATCTCAACCAGGCTATCTACGGCAGAACGAATTGCCATAGAACTTTGTCCCGCACTTCTTATGCGGGTATCAATCGCTCTCGCATTGCGATCGATTGTTCTTTCTGGTAACTCGTTCTGCTGATTTTCAGTAACCTGATTAACAAAAAACCTATATCCTTTATCGGTAGGTATACGTCCTGCCGAAGTATATGGCTGTTCAATGTAGCCCATTTCCTCTAGTCTGAACATTTCTGCTCTAATTGTGGCCGATGAAACACCAAACGATTTTGCCAACAACAAAGAGCCTACAGGAGCCGCAACCTCGGCATACTGCTCTACAATGGCACATAATAATTTGGCTTGTCTTTCCGTCAACATTGTTACTCCTGCTAGCTGTGTGCTAGCTTACTAATATTTTATCTAAATTAGCACTCTCATGTCAAGAGTGCTAATTAATTTTGTTGTCAGCTTTCGTAGATGTATTGAGTTTGGCTAATTTTTGAAAGTTAGAGCGCCGGACATTAGCCTGCTATTACCAAAGCTGAACTTGAAAAATCAAAATCGATGCGAATACGACGGCGACAATATATTAATTAGCTCTTTTGCCGACCATCAAGAGTGCGAATAACAATTAATTCTATAAAACTTTATTAAGTTCCTTTAGCAAATTCTTAGCATGTTCTTTTTCTATGTCTTGGTCAGGTAAAGTAAAATTATCATCCAATATGTAATTATTTATTGTATTGGTAGTTTCTTGCAAATCTCTATTTGTTACAAACTTAAAATATGGGGTATCTAAAGCATTTTTAATTTCATAGTATGCGCTGCGTAAACGACGACTTTTCTCTAATTCTGTCATCTTACCCCTGCCGTCAAGCCGATTTATCCATTCCTTATACTCTGGTGGTAAAATAAAAATAGGAATTACAGTGTTCGAATATTTCTGTATTGTATTACAGCCTTTAATATCTATGTCTGTTATTGCTATTTTTTGTGCATTTATTGAACGAAGGAGTTCATCTATATGGATTCCTGAAACTTGCTGGTCATGTATTATAGCTGCCTCTAAAAAGAATCCTTTTTCAAGTTCAGTTATAAATTCTTCTTCAGTTTTAAACCAGTATTCAATACCGCTTTGCTCAGCTAGACCATTATTAGTTCTTGGAGGACGGGTGGTATTAGAAATAATATAATGATAATGCTGACTCTTAACTAAATTTTTAATTATAGTATTCCGTCCTGCAGCGGTTGGTGCGACTAAAAGCACGAATATTTGTTTTCTCAATAGCCCTATCAGTTGTTTGCTGGGCGTATAGTTTGCAAGTATTCCTTTAAATTTTTCAATATGTCGTAATTTGAGTGCATAATCTTGCATAGATATACTATACAATGAAAATAATATATATAAGGAAGGAAGTTCATTATGACTAGTTATAGTTTTGAGTTACCAGACCAAAATGGCAAAAAACATAAACTAACTGACTACTTAGGTAAGAACGTTATTGTATATTTTTACCCTAAAGATAGTACTCCGGGTTGCACTAAAGAGGCCTGTAATTTCAGGGATGGAAGACAAGTGCTCGAAGAGCTTAATGTTGTGGTGCTGGGAATCTCCAAAGATAGTGTTGCCAGCCATAAAAAGTTTGCAGAAAAACACGAACTTAATTTTACGTTATTAAGCGACATCAGTGGTGAAACAATTAAACAATTCGGCGCCTGGGGTACTAAAAAGATGTTTGGCAAAAGCTACGAAGGCATAAAAAGAAATACTTATTTGTTTGATAAACG
>CAYZCZ010000013.1:7612-18475 GCA_964477125.1 uncultured Candidatus Saccharibacteria bacterium
TGTTTGGCAAAAGCTACGAAGGCATAAAAAGAAATACTTATTTGTTTGATAAACGGGGAAACTTAGTAAAAGAATATGAAAATGTTAATCCAATAACCCATATCGGTGAAATTTTAAAAGACTTAACGAACTTGCAGAACAATATATAATTGGCGAGCAAGCACGTGTGCATTTGCTACTAAAACTTTTGGAAACCGTTAAAAACAGTAATTAGTAATTACCAAATAGATCGCTGAATATAAAGATCACTCTGTTCTGCACAGAAAGCTACAAATGCTAGCCCTGATATTAGGCTAACCCTTTGGGCTATAAAATCAATATTATGGAAACTATATTCAGCAAATTTCGTAGGCCAATCACTCTCGCGCAGAAGACCATCACCATCAACGCCCAAGCATGCACAATTACCAATTGCATTAACAATTAAATGCCCTTCTCTTAATTTATTAACATAAAAACTGAATGGCGTATTGCCAATAGTAGAGCTATCGGTTTGCCGAGAAACTGGCATTGCTTCGTTAAAAACCTTTAACATTGATGAAGGTACTCTGGATAAAGTTTCACTGCCTTTGGGAGTTTCTATAAAATCAAAAAACCTTGGTCCTGCAAAGATTCGCTGTCCATGTAGTATGCCCAACTTTAAATCATTTATTTCTTGCAAATAAGAAACCTGCAGATCTGGAATATACAATGATGATGCCGAGGCCTCATTATTGGCATCAATCTGCATTTTAAAATCTTTAGTAGATAATTCTACCCGGTTTGGTCCGTCACCGAACAAAAAACGGTCATGCTGCACATCGTAAGCCAGGGGTGTTATTTGTTTAATAATCTCTGGTTGGGACAATATGTAAGGCACTGTCATGTTGATAATAATACTATACTAATCTCGTTTTAGCATTACAGTAAAGGCTTCGGCTGGAATATCTACTTTACCAAATTTTTTAAGCCTTTTTTTGCCTTTAGCCTGTTTAGCCAATACTTTCTTTTTTCTGGACACATCGCCACCGTACAAACCACTGGTAACATCCTTACGATACGCGCTAAGATCTTCACGAGCGATAAATTTAGCGCCAATGCCAGCCTGTAGGCTTACTTGAAAGTTTTGCCTAGGTATAACTTCTTTTAGCTTTTTCACTATTTCCCGGCCAAGGAATTGCGACTCAGAGCGATGAACCATTACGCTAAGTGCATCTATTTTTTCACCAGCAACATAAAAATCAACCTTTACCAAATCTTCTGTACGATAATTATCTAACTCATAGTTAAACGAACCATAACCACTAGTAATACTCTTTAGTTGATCATAAAAGTCTGTTAGTAGGTTGGCAAGAGGTGCATCGAAACTTACCAAAGCTAACTGAGCATCTACATAGCTCAAATTATTGTGCACTCCCCTTTTACCTGCAATTAACTGAATAACAGGACCAACGTAGTCCTTGGGGCAAACAACCTCACCTTTTATCCAAGGTTCTTTTATCTCAGCAATCTGAGCAGGGTCTGGCAATTCTGATGCACTTTTTATATCTAAATTTTCTCCGGTATTTAAAAGTATGTGGTAATCAGTGCTAGGATTGGTCACAACCAGTTCCAAATTATATTCTCTCTCTAGTCGTTCCTTGATAATATCCATGTGAAGTAAACCTAAAAATCCAATCCGAACACCAAAACCTAAAACCGGAGAGTTTTCTGGAGAAAATTGTAATGCTGAGTCACTTAAAGCTAGTTTTTCTATAGCATCTTTAAGCAATTGATAATTCTCATTACTATCGGGGAAAAATCCTGCATATACGAATGGTTTAACCTCTTTATATCCAGGCAACCCTTCGTGTGATGGATTTTTTAATAGAGTTACTGTATCGCCAACCCTAGCTTCTCGGGTACTTTTTAGGTTTGTAACGATATATCCTATTTGTCCTGTATCCAATGACTGCATCGGTTCCATACCGGGACTTAATCTACCAACTTCCAAAGCTATGCCATCACTACTAGTACTAATCATTTTAATTTGATCATTTTTAGCAATCTTGCCATCAAACAATCTTACATACAGTATTACGCCTCTATAATCATCATAATAACTATCGAAAATTAATGCCCTGGTATTTGCCTCAACGTTACCTTTTGGCGCGGGTATTTCATTTATTACCTTGTCTAATACTTGTTCTACCCCTTGGCCTGTTTTAGCAGAAATATGCAGAATCTCTTCTTTTTTACATCCTAATAGTGCTACAACTTCAGCACTAACCTTTTCTACGTCTGATGCAGGCAAATCAATTTTATTTAATACTGGGATAATCTTAAGATCTGAGCCAAGTGCCAAATAGACATTTGCTAGTGTTTGAGCCTGGATCCCCTGACTAGCATCTACAACCAATATTGCACCTTCGCAAGCTTCAAGGCTACGAGAAACTTCATAACTAAAATCTACATGCCCGGGAGTATCGATAAGGTTCAGCTCATATCCCTTATAGTTCATTCGTACCGGAGCAAGTTTAATCGTTATGCCTTTTTCACGCTCTAATTCCATTTTATCTAGTAATTGAGCTTTCATATTTCGCTTATCAACAGTTCCGGTAATTTCCATTAAACGATCGGCCAAGGTGCTTTTCCCGTGGTCTATATGAGCAATAATACAAAAATTTCTGATGTTCTCCATAATCAAACTAAATTATAACAGAGTATTAGTAGTTATATTTTTACTGGCTTTAAAATTATTTTCTTAAGCTTGGTTAGTATAATATTTGATTCTTCAAATCTAAAAACTGTTGATGCCGTTATATATACAGTAAACGAAACCAAGGTAATGACACCTAGCTTTACTAAAAGCATAGGGCCCAAGTCGGCGAGTTGCAATGGTAAGTACTGTAATGTTAAGTAGGCAGCGATAGCAGTGAACCCAGCTGCTACCAAAGCTTTCCCGCAAAATATATAAAATTTTCGACTAAATATACGTGGATCTCTTTTTAACATAATAAACACAAGTATAAACACCTCGGTAAACGCTACAATCCCCTGCGCCATAGCCAATCCAACAATTCCATAAGCCGATGGTTTCGATAATGTAAACGCTAGAAATATATTGAAACAAATAATAAATAGGGAGACGTATAAAGGGGTTTTAGTATCTTTATAGGCATAAAAATATCTAGAAATAATGGTATATAAAATTCTAAAGAATATTGCAAAACATAAAACACCAAATATTATAGCTATCTCACGGCTACTTCTAGCAAAAATGATACGTGCTAAATACGCTCTAGCAAAAAATGCGACAACTACAACTGGTAGTGCAAGCCAAATCATAGTTTGCAAAACTCTGACGTATTCTTTACGAAATAAATCTACCCTCCCTTGGGCTAATCTATCGGTTAACCTAGGAAAAGCTGCCGTAGAAAGTGCGTTACCAATAAGCATTATTGGAGCGTTATGCAAAATTAATGCATTCTCATACCAACTAACCGAACCAGTAACCAACTTAGAAGCAAACCTAGTTTCAACAATAGCGTTTATATAGTCAACACCTTGGTCAATTGACCTAGCTGGCAATATGCGTAGCACCTCCCTAAAACTTTTATTCTTAAAATCAATTTTAGGTCTATAGCGAAAATTAAGCCCTATCATACCAAGAGACGCTACTACTAGTTGCAATATAGCACCAACGGCAACGCCAATGCTTAAGCCTACAATTCCTAAGCTATCACCAAAAATATAAATACTAGCAATAATTGCACCGTTATAAAATAAAGGTGCAACCGCAAAAAAGAAAAATCTACCAACAGATTGTTGTACGGTAGTTAATAGTGTTGATATAGCAAAAATAAATACGTTGACAGAAACAATACGCATAATTGCCACCGAAAGTTGTAGCTGTTCTGGGGTAAATCCAGGTGCCACCAGATATCTTAGTAATGGCTCTGCAAAAATTATTAACAGTATAGAAGTTACTAATGTTAGTATTCCTAGAGCATTTAGCAAATAGCTAGCTACATCCCAAGCAGACTGGCGATTTTTTCTTAAACGTTCGCTTAATATAGGTAGAAATGCTACACCTAAGGCACCCGATGCCAAAGTAAAATATACAAAATCTGGAATCTTGAAGGCTGCAAAAAAAGCATCTGTTTCGAAATTATTAAAATTAGCATTGATTAACTTAGTCCTAATAATACCTAAAACTGTCCCTGCAAGTGACGCGCCAGCAAGTAACATCGCAGCAGAACCAAAACTTACTCTTTTATTAGCACGATTTAAGAATCTGTTCATTTTTTGGCTAGCTCCTTGCCGGTGATTTTAGTAAAGCTTTGCTTCTTTTGGTAACTTGGAACCATTTAATATTGCTAAAACTTCCTCTGCTTCAACTGTTTCTTTTTCAATAAGAGCATCTTTTAATTTGTTTAAGAATTCTCTATTTGCTCGAATTACCGATCGTGCTCTATTGGCAGCTTCTGTAATAAGTCCCTCTACTTCGGAGTCAATGATTTTAGCAGTACCTTCAGAGTATTGACGATCATGGACTAGTCTATCCATCATCATGCCATCTTCTATGTGGAACACTTGGTCGCGTAGTTCTTTGCCCATTCCTTGATTTATAATCATTTCACGGGCAAGTTCAGCAGCCTTTTGTAGGTCACTCCCTGCACCAGTTGTAACTCTATCTACTCCATAAACTACTTCTTCGGCTATACGCCCACCCAACATTCTTGCTAAGACATCTTTGTACTCAATTATGCTATGATAGCTTTTATCTTCGGGGGGTATAAACCAAGTCACTCCTCCGGTTCCGCCACGTGGAATAATCGTAACTTTATGAACCATGTCACTATCTGGCATAACATGTCCAACTACTGCATGGCCCGCTTCGTGATAAGCTGTTAATTCCTTTTCGTGTTCGTTCATAACCTTGCTTTTTCGTTCTGGGCCAATTGCTACTTTTTCAAATGCTTCAGTTACATCCTCATTAGTAATTACATTTCTATTTGAACGAGCTGCCACAATTGCAGCCTCATTCGCAATATTAGCAAGGTCTGCACCGCTAGAACCTGCAGTTTTAGCGGCTAATGATTCTAGGTCAACACTCTTATTAACGGGCTTCTTTGTAAAATGTACTTTAAGAATAGCTAAACGATCTTTTCTATCTGGCAATCCAATACCAACGCGTCTATCAAAGCGCCCTGGTCGTAATAGTGCAGGGTCTAATACATCCACCCTGTTAGTGGCTGCTAAAATAATCACATTTTGACCTTGTTCAAAACCATCCATCTCAACCAATATTTGGTTTAGAGTTTGCTCACGCTCGTCATGACCACCACCCATACCACTGCCTCTTTTTCGACCAACAGCATCAATTTCATCAATAAATATTATGCAGGGGGCATTCTTCTTAGCCTTTGAAAACAAATCCCTTACACGGCTAGCACCAACACCGACAAACATTTCCACAAACTCTGAACCAGAAATACTAAAAAATGGAACGTTTGCTTCGCCAGCTACTGCTCTAGCCATCATAGTTTTACCTGTACCAGGGGGGCCAACTAATAAAACGCCTTTTGGTATTTTGGCACCAACTGCTTCAAACTTTTTCGGAAATTTTAGGAATTCAACTACTTCTTCAAGGTCTACCTTAGCTTCATCGTTACCGGCAACATCTTTAAACTTAACAACTTCTTTTTCATTGCCATAAAGCCTAGCACTACTTTTACCAAAGCCCATCGCCTGATTGCCTTGGCCTTGGGCCGAGCGAAGCATAAAGACAAGAACCCCTACAATAATAATTACTGGCAATAGGTTTATGGCTAGTGCCGTCCAGGTCGCACTACTGCTAGAAGCTTCTTTAAAAGTAACCTCTACATCTCTATTAGTTAGCCCACCTTGACCATATAAAGTAGCATTAGATTCTTTACGGGTTTTTTCTGTAGCCTTATCACTACCCTTAGGTGTAACCTCAATAACACTTCCTTTAACATTAAGCTTTGTTACCTCGCCACTATTAGCTCGATTCATAACATCGTTAAATGATTTTTCGGTTAGTTTAGCTGGTTGTTTATAGCTAAGTAAAAATATTAGACCAATAACTAATAAAATTAATACAAAACCGGTGTTTTTAATCCAGTTTTTTTTACTTGGAGTCTTCTTAGTTGATTTCGGTTTATCCATATGGAAACCATTATACCTGTTTTGAACTATATTTAAACAGATAACTCATATAAAACAAAAACTACTACAAAAAGTGGCTTACTAACAGCTAAAACGGGCAGACCTTTTCGTAAGATCAACCTGCCCACCGGTAAACTGTATTTTCTTGCCAGGTTGTAAGGTTTTTACCTGAACCGAAATTCTATCGACTGTTTTATTGTCTATCTCACCAATTTTGTATTTTTTTAGTATGGTATAAATAACTTCATTAGATATTTGAGTAGGAAGTTTACTGAACCATTTCCTGCTTAATGTAGGTTGATCTTTATGCAAACCCCTGCGAAGCAAATTATTAATCATATAGTCTATTTTTTCATTACTATCATTACTTTTTTCAATAATTGTAATAACTTTTTTTCTATCTGCTTCACTCATTTTTGGAATCACTTTAAGCCGAAGATTATTTCTTAAATACTTTGTATCACTATTTGTTTGGTCTTCTCGCCACGATAAATTATGGTTTTTGGCATAATTAATTATTTCCTTTTTTCTAATACCTAGCATGGGCCTATATAACCCTGGTCTATTTTTAAGGGAACTAAGCCCATGCCTGCCAGTGCCTCTGATTATATTAATAAAACAGGTTTCAATAGCATCATCCTGGTGATGAGCCGTAATCACTCCATCTGCCTTAATATCTCCCGCTACCTTAAATAAAAAATCGTACCTAAAATTTCTGGCCGTTTCTTCGCTAGCATCTTTTCCTAATTTTGCAGATGCAGTAACAAATTTTACTCCGTACTTTTTTGCTAATTCTGATACAAATTCAGAGTCTTCTGAAGAATTATGTCGAATTCCATGGTCTAAATGAGCAATAACTAAATTTGTTTTTGAGTGAATAGCTAGTAAGTCTAAAAGAACTACTGAGTCTACGCCACCCGATACAGCTAAAACGTAAGTACCTGCTGGAATTATAATATGTTCCGAAATATCCATAGCTATCCTTCATTAAATAAAAAACTGCTCATAATAGAGCAGAAATTTGGTAGCAGGGGCGAGACTTGAACTCGCGACCTCAGGCTTATGAGTCCTGCGCTCTGACCAGCTGAGCTACCCTGCCATAATCTCCGAGTATAGCAAAACTGTATCTGTTTTGCTAGCTATTTCCAAATAAATAATGCCCCTTTTTATGGGGGCATTATTAAAGCTCTCGCCTACGCAGCCATAGACATGTAATTAAACAAGAAGTGAATCTATGCTTAACAACCTAACATCGCTTGTAGGAGAAAACTCATAAGCTAAAACTACATCGCTCATGCGTATTACTCCATTTTTTTAATATTTTTGCTTTTTTAGCAACATTTCTATATTAAAGCATTTATGCTTATTTGTCAAGTATATTATTGGTGTTTTTTGAATTATTTTAATAAACTCTCAATTTGTTTAATTGCCCTATTATTCACCGAGATTGTCGGCAATATTATATCCGCCAAGTCTAGCGCTGTTTGATTAGCCGTATCAGCTGCAACAACTGAAAATGATGCCCCTTCAAATAACGAGACAAGCTCCTTGCCAGAATCTACCCATAGAACTTCTCTATTCTTTAAATGTAATAAATTTATATACCTTAAAATTTCTTGTTGACCAATATTAATCAAAACCAATATTGGGTGATCGCTTTCAAGTAACGACTTATTACTCTTTTCTCTAAAGGACTTAGCGTCTATCTTTACAGTTCCAGGCACTGTCTTTGATAATTTATCATAGCCATCAGCGTCTGTAACAATAATAAGATTCTTCCCCAAACCTACAGATAGTACGCGCACAGCTTCTTTAATACCATCTATACTTAGCCCAATATTTAATACCACTGTATCAATAGTAGATAAACCTGAAAGACCAAGCTTGTTATTTATAATTATGCCTTTATTATTTAGCCTTTTTACCATTCGTCGCGTCGAAAAAGCTACTCTTTTTGCTTTATTTTTATAATTTATTTTTGCTATTTCGGTATTTGAACCTATTGCCACAACAATACCTAACAATGAGCCGGTTAATACCGGACATCCTGCGTAAGCCATATTTTTATTATTTTGAAGAGCCTTGGAATCTACGCTATTTGTGAAAGCATTTTTATGGGCAGGTGCAGAAATTCCGGTAATACATTCTTGCTGAACGGAGCAATTTTCTACTTCTAAAACACGTAAATCTGCAGGCACTAAATCACCAGCCTCCAATACAACAATATCTCCAAGAACTAGGTTATAACTTTTTATAGTTTTAAGCCTGCCATCCCTTACTACCCTATTCGTAAAATACTTTGCAGAATTTTCATCACGCGTTGGGTTAATATTTTTACCTAATTTTTTAGATCTTTCGGTTGCCTCCTTGTCAGATAAACCCTTTTCCATTGCTACAACAAAAAAATCTAATAATTCATCGGAACTAATTTTGGACCAGTTTTTGATAATATTTTTTGCTGGGCTCACAGTTTTTAACCCTTATGTTTATGCCTTTATATTAGTATTTTTATAAATTAATAGCAACGGGTGTTAAGCATTAGCTTATTAAGTTGTATAATACTGGTAAATAATGGCTAAGAAATTCAAAAAACCAGTTAAATATGATTATGACCTAGTTGTGATTGGTGCTGGAGCTAGTGGATCTGTAGGCGCCAATGACGCAGCAAGTAGGGGCAAAAAAGTTCTTGTTATAGAAAATAATACTATAGGTGGAGAATGTCCTTCAGTAACTTGTGTTCCAACTAAAGCACTTATGGAGTCCGTTAAAACGTTTCGAAATGCTGAAACAGCCATGCACAATGGAGTTACAATAGAATCTTATAGTTTAAGTAGAGATAAAGCCCAACATTGGGTCAAAAAAGCTATTAATACTGCAACTTACGATAGCCGAGAAGGATTCTCTGATCCAAACATTACACTAATAAAAGGTTATGCAACTTTCGTAAACCCTTGGCAAATTTCAGTTAACTCTAAACGTATAACCGGTAAAAGGATATTAATTGCCTGTGGAGCATCTCCTAGAATCCCAGCTATACACGGCTTAGAACAGGTTGGATATCTAACATATAAAGACTTGTCATTAAGCCAAGAATATCCAGAAAGTGTTTGTTTTGTTGGTGGTGGTGCCGTGGCATATGAATACAGCCAAATATTGTCTGCTTTTGGTGTAAAGGTACATATCATTGAGCATTCATCTCATATTTTGCCTAACATGGACCAAGAAGCTGGTGATATTGCTAGCGATATACTAGCTAAGCTTGGTGTTAGCATTCATAATAGTGCGAGTCCCGCCGAAGTAGGAATTTCTGAAAATGGTAATAAATATATCATCTATACAAGGTTAGGCCGAAAGTATCGTTTAGTTATCAATGAAATTATTATTAGCTCTAGTAAGACACCAAACTTAGACATTGCACCTGAAAATGCAGGTATAAAATATGATTCTTGGGGTATAAAAGTAAATAGCTTGCAACAAACAAATCAAAAACACATTTATAGTGCTGGCGAAGTCTGTGGCCATAACTTTACTGCCACAGGGGCAATAAAAGAGACACGAGTAGCAGTACATAACATGTTTGGCCATAAAAAAGCACATACTAACCACGCATACACTCCAGTAGTACTTTACGGAATCCCTGAGATTGCTACAGTTGGTACAAACGAAAAAGCGATGAAAATGACAGGTAAAATATACCAAACAGCAATTGCACCAATTGGAATTTTGGGTAAATCAGTAACCTCTCAGTACAATAACGGTTTCGTAAAACTAATAGCAAACCATAAAGGTGTTGTCATAGGTGCAACCGTTGTGTCTCCTAACGCAAGTGAAATAATTAATTTACTTTCATTTGCAGTAAAAAACCACTCACGTGCATGTGACTTAGCGGAAAGTAGCTACACAATGCCTTCGTGGAGTGAAGCAGTTCGTATTGCAGCCACTAAAATTTATTGTATTTAAAGACTATAGTTATGGTTGTTGTCACCATTGATTATTTTATTGTCAGGATCTGGGTCGGTACAAAATTTTATTAGGTCATGTGGAGTTAACTTGACAGCACCACCCGTTCGGAAGTGTTCTTCTCTTAACGTCCAGTCAATAAGCGATGCAACTTCCCCCGTTGTAAAGCCTGGGCTATAGCCTGAAAACTCTAACATAGTTCTATGAAGCCCCAGCACTGCTGTGGCACCAACCAACACTTCTTGGTCGCTTATCTCTCTACCATCAAAATAATTAGAAAGCCTATCCTTGAAATATTCTAGTTGAACTGATGATTTTTCAGAACGAAGCATTGCTTGAATTTCTAATTTCATGTTTACTGACGGCTCGGTTACTAAGCCACAATCAGCTTGCTGAACTTCTAAAACAGTTTTTTCACTGTGTAAAGTCTCTGCCATTTTTAATTACCTCATTAAATTTATAAGTACATATTGAACCTATTAATTTTCTATGTCCAGGATAATGGTGGATAAGTTCGATGGAATGTCTTTTAAAGAATTTTGTCACGTGTGGCAGGATGGCGTAGGGGTTTCACGCCCTACTATTTCAACTCATATCATGCTTGAAGCAAGTTTCTGTGCGTGATATTCGGTCTACGAGCCTGCGACTTTCGCCAGCTAAAGCTGTCGAATTGCGGGTTTGAGTCTTGTCTCACATCAAAGAAAAAAGACCAATCACAAGGATTGGTCTTTTTTCTTGGTCGCGGGGGCA
>CAYZCZ010000014.1:0-11315 GCA_964477125.1 uncultured Candidatus Saccharibacteria bacterium
AAACCTCCTATTTACAGTTTAATTATACTCCACATAACCTTAGAAAAACCTGTTACTGCTTTATAGGTACGCCATATTTTTGAGAAGGCCGGGAGTTAAACTTAACTTCATATCAATAAGAAAACCCCAGACAAAGCTGGGGCTAACTTATTGGTGCAGCATAGTTGACGCATTACAAACATCGGCTATTGAGCAATTTGGCAATCAAAGACTTAGTTACCTAGTAAAAATATTTGGCCTGGCTGGTAATTTACTTACTTAGATTTGTGTTTCAATTTTCCAATAATGAGTACTGTCAAAATTATAACTGCAATGACTACCACAGCCACACCAATTTGCAGATATGTATTATTTACCGTAATAGAACTGTCTGAATTTTTCAGACTAAAAGTTGTCGTATTAGTTTGTTTTTTTACAGTGCCGTCTGGATTACAGCTACGTTCAAAATCTTCTTTCGTTCCAATGACATTATTGGCACATGCTTCATCAATCGAAATTCCTTCTTCCATACGCTAACTATAACAAAAAAGAACCCGAAATTACTCTAAATGGTGCGGGTGAAGAGGCTCTAACCTTGACCGAGTACGGTCAAGAGCTCGACACTTATTATTTTGAGGTCTCGAGTTAGAGTTCACCGGCACACAACCAATCAAAAAACCGCCGATAAACGACGGTTCTTAGATTGGTGCGGGTGAAGAGACTCTAACTCTCGACCTCTTCCTTGGCAAGGAAGCGCTCTAAACAACTGAGCTACACCCGCATGTGTAAATTTATTGATGTAAAAGACCTGTGGTATTGTAATGCATGCTTCCTTGGCCTGGCAAGGTAGGTCTCATTCTGCGACCCCGACGTTAACTTACTAGAAACAAGTTTCAAATCAGTTAAGTGTCCTTGCGTAATGCCACTGGCATTTCTCACCCTAAACAACTGAGCTACACCCGCATAACCTAAAAAATTATAAGCAATATAAGGAATATATTCAAGACTAAGTAATAACATTACTTAAAATAATAGTCTTTTAAGCATAATGATAAACAGGTATAATACTAGAACAAACTAAAGGAGAATATTAATGATTGCACTATGGATAGTACTCGGTGTCGTAGTTTTAGGAGCTATTTTCCTAATTGCTACCTATAATGGGTTGGTTAAACTTAAAGTTAGGGTAGATGAAGCATGGAGCGATATAACAGTCCAGCTAAAAAGGCGATATGACCTAATACCAAATTTGGTAAATACAGTCCAAGGCTATGCTAAGCATGAAAGTGGTGTATTTGAAAAGGTTACAGAAGCACGTGCTAACGCCTTAAATGCACAGGGTCCAGCTGAAAGTGCCAAGGCCGAAAACATGCTAACAGATGCACTTAAGAGTGTCTTTGCAGTTGCCGAAGCTTATCCAGACCTAAAAGCTAGTCAAAACTTCATGCAATTGCAAGATGAATTGGTTGACACTGAAGATAAAATTCAAGCATCACGACGTTTTTATAATGGCTCTGTCCGTGAACTTAATACTAAAATTAAAGTATTCCCAAACAACGTTTTTGCAGGTATGCTTGGCTTTACCGAAAAAGAATTTTTTGAACTAGATGATGCATCAAATGCTGCGGTTCAAAACCCCGTAGACGTTAAGTTTTAGTAATAACTTAATACGACGAGAAATATATCAATGTATTCTGAGATAGATTCTAATAAACGAAAAACCGTATTTCTAATGTTCGGTTTCTTCGTTTTGGTTGGGGCACTAGCTTTTGGGCTTGGGTGGTATTTTAAAAACTATTCATTCACTTTATTTGCTTTAGTTTTCGCCCTAGGCTATGCCTTTTGGAGCTATTATGCATCTGATAAGCTAGCATTGAGCATAAATAAAGCCAAACAAATTGAGAAAAAAGACAACCCTAGGTTATATAGAATTGTAGAAAACTTAACCATAACTGACGGTCTTCCAATGCCAAAGGTATATATTATTGATGACCCGGCACCGAATGCGTTTGCTACTGGGCGTGACCCTAAACATGCATCGGTTGCTGTAACTACCGGATTGTTAGAAATAATGACCGATACAGAGCTTGAAGGTGTTATGGCTCATGAATTAGGCCATGTTCAAAACTATGACATTAGGGTATCAATGCTGGCTTTTGGCTTGGTTGCTGCAGTTTCATTAATAAGTGACATGGTACTGCGCTGGATGTTCTGGGGAAGTGTAGTGGGTGATAATGATAGCCCTGGTGGCGGTAACCCAGTTGTCATGTTAATTGGCATTGTTGCTCTTATTCTAGCGCCAATAGTAGCCACTTTAATACAGCTATCTATTTCCCGTAAAAGAGAGTATTTAGCAGACGCCACAGGTGCATTAACTACGCGTTATCCAGAAGGCTTAGCAAGTGCTTTAGAAAAAATAGAACAATATGGTTCACCCATGAAAAAGCAAAGTCCATCTACCGCACATTTGTTTTTTGCCAATCCCTTGAAAAAAGGATCTTTCACTGGTTTATTTAGCACACATCCTCCCATTCAAGACCGTATTAACAGGTTAAGGGAGATGGGCAATAAAGTTTAACTATGCTAAAGAAAAATCCAAAACTTAAAAAAACCACAACAAAAGCCAAGGTTGAAAAAGCTAAAATACCTTTTTTGTGGAAACATTTAGCTATGACTAGGCAAGATATTACAACATTTTGGCGATCTATGATGGGTGTTATTTTTGTATATGCCTTTGTATATGCAGTTACAGTAATTGGATTAAATTTTGTTATCCCTTCTTTTGATAGTAATTCAAGTTCCACAGGTGCTTTAGCATCTGGGCAAAATGTAGATAGCCTAACAAAGGCAGTAGATTCTATAGGTAATGGCTTAACGTTTATATCTGGCGACCAGTCTAGTACTCTTGTTCAGTTCATATTATTTTTAGTAGCAAGCTTAGCTTTTATGTGGGTATTACGTAAAATACGTAAACTACAAACAGTTAAAATATCAGAGGCATATTATCAGGGAACAGCCCAATTTGTGGCGATGTTTTTAGTAATAATTTGGTTTGTAATTTTCCTAATACCGGCCAGCATAGGCGCAACTATTTTAAGCATAGGTCTATCGGCATCGTCTACAGTATTAGAAACTAGCATCATATCTGTAATATCTTTACTTTTATTTACATTAACAGTTTGGCTATATGCAAAATATTGGCCTAGTTTTTATATAATTTCTTTGCCAGGTATGCGACCAATTAGTGCCCTAAAAAACGCAAGCAGTCTAACGAAAAAACATAGACTGAATATTACGGTTCAGGTATTTGGTTTTATTATGATTAGTTTATTACTATTTATAATTGCAATTTTGCCACTAGCCTTCATTTTGCCGGTTGTTGTTCCTTATTGGGTTTATGCCTTAATGTTTATAATTTTTGCCACTACACATACCTTTTTGTTTTCTATTTATAGGAGCCTGGTAGGTGAAAAATAATCAACGCTATCAGGCGCTTGTAGACACCTTAAACAAATATTCCTATGAATATCACACCCTAGATAAACCAAGCGTAGACGATGCTGTATACGACAGTCTAATGGCCGAACTTAAGCAAATTGAACTTAATGATCCCAGCTTAATTGTTCCCGATTCACCAAACCAACGCGTTGGTTCGAAACCGTCGGCTGGTTTTGTTAAATACCAGCACCAAAATCGTATGCTTAGCTTGAATGATGTTTTTAGCAAACATGAAGTTGCTGATTGGCTAACACGTATAACCAAGTTAGACCCAGCCGTAGCCAAGTCAATTTTTTGGGGCGATATTAAAATGGACGGCCTAGCTTGCTCGTTAATTTATCAAAACGGTTTGCTTGAAAGGGCAATTACTAGGGGCGATGGTTTTGTTGGTGAAGACGTAACTAGCAATGTAAAAACTATTGGCAGTGTACCGCTTAAATTGTTCGGCGCTACTTTGTTTAATAGTGGTCAAACAGAAATTCGTGGCGAAATAGTCATGTACAAAAAAGATTTCGAAAAGCTAAACGCACAACTTAAAAAAATTGGCGAAAAGACCTATGCGAATCCACGTAATTTAGCAGCAGGAACAATAAGGCAACTGGATCCGCAAATAACTTCACAGCGTATGCTTTATTTCAGGGCTTACGATATTATTCGTCAAGATCCCACCGAAACCCCAACTCAAAAATTTGTTTATGAAAAGCTTAATAATCTTGGCTTCTTGGTAAATAAGCAAGCACAAATATTAAAGAGCCTTAATGAAATAGAAAAATTTACTAAAAAATGGGATAAAAAGAGGGAAGAATTACCATTTAATACAGACGGTTTAGTAATAAAGGTTAATGATAGGTCTATTTATGAAAATTTGGGTGTTGTTGGAAAAAACCCTAGAGGTGCCATTGCTTATAAATATCCAGCGGAGCAAGCTACAACAAAACTACATGATATATTCATAAGCATTGGTCGGACAGGTGCGGCCACACCAGTTGCTGTATTGGAGCCTGTATTGGTGGCTGGTAGCACTGTACAAATGGCCACTTTGCATAACGAAGATGAAGTCGAAAGAAAAGGCATACTTATTGGGGATACCGTTGTTATTCAAAAAGCTGGTGACATAATACCCGAGGTATTAGAACCAATAATTTCATTGCGAAACGGTACTGAAAAAAAGTTTTTAATGCCAAAAAAATGTCCAGATTGTGGTGTTGAGCTAATTAAACCTGAAGGTGAAGTTGTCTCCAGGTGTACAAATAAAAATTGCCCAGCCAGAACACTTAGACATATTCAACATTTTGCTAGCAAAGGAGCAATGGACATTGATGGTTTGGGTGAGAAAAATGTCTCTGCACTACTGGAATCTGGCTTAATTAATGACTCTGCAGATATTTACAGCGTAACTAAAGAACAGTTATTAGGCCTTGAAAGATTTGCTGAGCTTAGTGCTAAAAACTTAGTTGAATCTGTAAAAGCTAAAAGGAATCCGCCTTTAGCTAAATTTCTGTTTGCTTTAGGGATAAGGCACGTTGGCACCCAGACAGCAATAGATTTAACAAGTAAGTTCCATAGCCTTAGTAGTATAAGAGTAGCCACATTGGAGGATTTAACTGCAGTTGACGGTGTAGGCGAAGTAGTTGCAGATTCACTTATCGCATGGTTTGGCGACCCAGATAACATAATATTACTAGATAAATTTTATAAAAATGGGGTGATAATCCAAGATCTGAAGAATGTAGACAACGGACCGCTTAGTGGAATAAGCTTCGTAATCACTGGTAGCCTTAACTCAATGGGTCGTGAGTTAGCGGCAGATAAAATTCGCCAAAAAGGCGGCACATTTCAATCTTCAGTTGGCAAAGGAACTACTTATTTAGTTGCCGGTGGTAATATAGGTGCTAGCAAGCAAAAGAAAGCCGAACAATTTGGTACCCAAATAATCGATGAACAGGCTTTTTTAAAACTAATTGAAAATTGACAATTTTATAACATAAGCGTATAAATATGTTTGTTAACTTCGCACGGCAATAGTGCGACTTTAAAAACAAAAATATAAAAAAAATTAAAGTCGCCTGGGTGGGCCCGTGCGATCTTATTTTTTATGTATATAAAATATTTTTGGGCCACTTTTACAAATATTTGATATAATTTTTACTGTTCATGGGGCATTAGCTCAGTTGGAACGCCCGTGGCTAATAAGTAATATGCGCTTCAAGCGCGATAGCCAAGAATATATTTGTACTTTATAAAATTACCAGCCAAAATTATTCCACAATCGTGGGGCATTAGCTCAGTTGGGGCAGTTTACTGTAAAAAGTTATAATATGCGCTTCAAGCGCGATAGCCAAGAATATATTTGTACTTTATAAAATTACCAGCCAAAATTATTCCACAATCGTGGGGCATTAGCTCAGTTGGCTAGAGCGCTTCGCTGGCAGCGAAGAGGTCAGGAGTTCGAGTCTCCTATGCTCCACCAACTTAAAAACCCGCTGTTAGGCGGGTTTTTAAGTTGTAAAATAATGTTCTAAAGTTAGCAATTTTTAAGCATTATAGGTAAAATAGTATTCATGAAGCAAAAACTAGATAACTTTTTTAAAAAACCGTTCTGGCCAAGTTTTTTGGCTACATTAATTTTTGGTGTATTGTTGGTTGGATTAATTTTCCTTAATAAACCTGCCAGTGACAGTGAAGTTTTTAATCAAGCAATTGAAAATCAGTTAAGCTCAGAAAATATATACAGAAGTCGAACAATTGAAGAAGGTAAATCATCGCAAAAACAAGTTACGGTAGTAAATTTTTCTAATAAAGATAACCCTATAAGCCATGATTTAGTTGAAATTAATAATCAATCCCAAGGGCAAGATGTACAGGTTGTAACTGAAGGTATTGGCACACCTAAGGCGGACTATATACGCTATATTAAATTAGATGGAACAGGTAGCAAATCAGCTTCTAGCATTATTGGGAAATGGGCAAAAAATGATTCTACAGCTACTCAAC
Source organism: uncultured Candidatus Saccharibacteria bacterium (assembly GCA_964477125.1). Classification (GTDB taxonomy): domain Bacteria; phylum Patescibacteriota; class Saccharimonadia; order Saccharimonadales; family CAIOMD01; genus DALYDK01. The sequence goes on from CAYZCZ010000014.1 coordinate 6,472, forward strand.
CTGCTCAGTTTTTAGATAATGCAATCTTTGGTAGCCCACTAATGACAGGTCCATTAAGTAATAGCACGCGTAGCTTTATAATGAACGAAATTAAAAATAATAAAGCTATTACAATTAAAACCGTGGATACTAATGCTACAGTAGACGGAAAGAAAGTTTACAAGTATATAGTTGATTTAAATCTGAAAAATTATATTCCGCTATATAAAAAGTATTTAACTGAACTAGGCTTAAGTAAAACAGCATCAAAGTTAACCGCACCGCAAACTGACTCAAACTTACAAATGGTTATTTATATAGACCCAGTGACAAAGAAAATTATTAAAGCTGAAAGCCCACAAGACGCAGAAGGTGGTGGCGAATACTATGTCAATGAGAAATTTATAATTCCACCAGCAGTTCCTTCTAAAATTGGTGTATCTGTCGAAGAACTTCAAAAAGCTTTGTCACCAAGCCAGTAGTTCAACACATGAAAAATAGTTTAAAGAATATTTTAACTAAAATATTTGCAAAACAAGCAAGTGCAATCTTGGTAAAATACAAACCAAAAGTTGTAGTTGTTGCTGGTAGCGTAGGCAAAACAAGTACTAAACTGGCAATTGCTAAGGTACTTAATAATAAATATAAAGTTCAGTATGAAGATGGTAATTATAATGTTCCACTAAGTGTTCCATTTGTAATTACCGGTCAAAGACTGCCGGGCTTATATAGTTTGGCTGGCTGGTTTAAAGCTTGGCGAAAAGGCCAGCAGATTCTGAAGAAAGGCTACGATTATGACGTGGTAGTTTTAGAGTACGGCGTTGATCATATTGGTGAAATGATGGAATTTGCTGAAATTTGCCAACCAGATATTGCAGTGCTCACGGCTATATCACCTGAGCATATGGAGTTTTTCAAAAGTATGGAAAATGTTGCCAAAGAAGAATTGGTAGTAACTACATTTACGCCAAAACTTTTAGTAAACGCTGATACAACAGATAAAAAATATATTGAAAAGTTTGCAAATAAAAATACAAGTATTGAATATTATGGTTCAAGCCAAGCAGACTATATAATTGAAAATTCAACTACTACTTCAGGATTTTTAAATATCAAAGTTGCAGATAACTCAGGCAGTGTAATATGTCAAACTCCAACAAAAATGCTAGGTATTCATAGCCTAAGTAGCCTAGGGGTGGCTAGCATTATAGCTAAACAATTTGGTATGCAACAATCAGAAATAGAACAGTCTGTTTCTGAATACAATAGCCCCTCAGGAAGAATGAGCGTATTAAAAGGAAAAAATAATAGCACAATTATAGACGACACTTATAACGCAAGCCCACTTGCTACAATTGCAGGCTTGAAAACTTTATATGAAATGCCAGCTACAAAAAAGATTGCTTTATTAGGCAATATGAATGAACTAGGGGACTATTCAGTGCAAGCCCACCAAGAAGTAGGCCAATTTTGCGATAAACGAAAGCTAGACCTACTTATCACTTTGGGAGTAGATGCCAACAAATATCTTGCTGAAACAGCCGAGGCAAGTGGATGTAAGGTAATTAGAACAACTAGCCCGATACAAGCTGGTCAACTAATATTAAACGAATTAACTGACGGTACGTTAGTTTTTGCTAAAGGTTCGCAAAATGGCGTATACGCCGAAGAAGCAGTAAAAATACTACTAACTACATCGGCAGACTCACAACAATTAGTACGTCAAACAAAAGAATGGCTTAATAAAAAGAATAATCAGTTTCCTGGCGTTGTATAACTCCGCTATAATAGTTTAGACATGAAGAGATATAATCCACCAGAGTTAGAGCCGGCTGTCCAAAAAGAATGGGCCGAAAGCAATATTTATACAGCTAAAGATTTTGACGCAAAGCCTAAATTTGTCATGCTAACAGAATTTCCGTATCCATCTGGCGATGGTTTACATATGGGCCACGTTCGTGAATACACACTTGGTGACATAATAGCCAGGCGAAAACGTATGGGGGGTCACAACGTACTTTACCCAATGGGCTATGATGCCTTTGGTTTACCAACAGAAAACTATGCCATAAAAAATAAAATTGCTCCACAGGTAGCTACAGAACAAAACATTGCCAATTTTCAAAAACAGTTTGAAAGTCTTGGCTATAGTATTGATTGGTCTAGGAAAATTAATACCACCGATCCTGGCTACTATAAGTGGACTCAATGGCTATTTTTACAATTTGTAAAAGCTGGTTTAGCATACCAAAAAGAAATTGATATCAATTGGTGCCCCAAATGTAAAACCGGGCTTGCCAATGAAGAAGTAGTAGCCGGCTTGCACGAAAGATGCGACACGCCAGTAGAAAAAAGGCGACTAAAGCAGTGGCTATTAAAGATTACCGACTACGCCGACAAGCTAATAGATGGATTAGATACCGTCGATTACCCCAGTAAAATAGCTGACCAACAAATAAATTGGATTGGCCGTAGCGTTGGGGCAGAATTAGATTTTAAGGTAGATAATTCAGAAACAACAATAACAGTATTTACAACCAGGCCTGATACTTTGTTTGGAGCTACTTATATGGTTTTGGCACCAGATAACCCACTAGTTAGCGAAATAACATTAGCAGACCAAAAAGCCACTGTAGAAAAATACCAGCTTGAAACCATTGGTAAAAGTGACCTGGATCGTCAGATAGATACTAAAGAAAAAACGGGTGTATTTACGGGTGCATATGCTATTAACCCTGTAAATGACGAACGAATACCTATTTGGATTGCTGACTATGTATTAATGGGTTACGGTACTGGCGCAATTATGGCCGTGCCAGCACATGATGAACGTGACTTTGATTTTGCCACAAAGTTTGACTTACCAATAGTAAGAGTTGTAAAGAACAATTCCAATGATAATGAACATACTAATTCCGAAGGAATAATGATTAACTCTGGCGAATATAACGGGTTAGCATCTGAAAAAATGCGTGAACAGATAGTAGCAGATTTAGTAAAAAAGGGTATTGCCAAAGAACGAGTTAACTATAAACTACGCGACTGGATATTTAGTAGGCAACATTACTGGGGTGAGCCTATTCCTATTATTCATTGTCCCAAATGCGGTGCGGTTCCTGTACCAGAAGATAAGCTACCAGTAGTTTTACCAGAAGTAGACCATTATGAACCTACCGACAACGGTGAAAGCCCACTAGCTGAAATTACAGATTGGGTAAATGTTGATTGTCCTGTTTGTGGCGGTCCTGCAAAGCGAGAAACAGATACAATGCCGAACTGGGCAGGCAGTAGCTGGTATTACCTAAGATATTTTGATACTCACAATAGTTCAGCCTTTGCTGACCCCGAAAAACTTAAATATTGGGGTGAAGTAGATTTGTATCTTGGTGGCATGGAACATACCACGCTACATTTGCTGTATTCACGTTTTTGGCATCAATTCTTCTACGACCAAGGACTTGTACCAACACCTGAGCCATATGCTAGCCGTAGGGGACAGGGAATTATACTGGCAAGTGACGGCTCTAAAATGAGTAAAAGCAAAGGCAATGTAGTTAACCCAACAGACATCATAGATCAGGGTTACGGGGCAGATGCCCTACGGATGGCAATTACTTTCTTGGCACCATACGACATGACAACTCCGTGGAATAGCGAAGCAGTAGCTGGTACTTACCGCTTTTTGCAAAGAGTTTGGAGCTTGGTTCAAGAGTTTATCGAAGATTCAGAACAAGGCACTAGTGAAAATGTGGGTGAAATATTAAAAAGTGCCCACAAAGCCATAAAAAAGGTCAGCCAAGATCTTGAAAATATGAACTTTAACACTGCTATCGCTGGGCTTATGGAGTACACAAATGAACTATATAAGCAAAAAACCAACCATGGTTTTATAGATACAAAATCATGGCAATTTGCCCTGGAGACCCTTGTTCAATTATTGGCACCATTTGCGCCACATATTAGCGAAGAACTATGGAAAGATTTGGGCCACGAGGGGAGCGTGCATTTAAGCCCTTGGCCGGTACATGACGAAGCTTATTTGCTTAGCCATGTACTGAAAATTGCTGTACAGGTAAATGGCAAATTGCGTGGTGAAATAGAAGTACCACACGACGCTTCCAAAGAAGTTATTGAAGCCGAAGCCAAAACACACGAAAATGTCGCTAGTTATTTAAAAGGTGACATTAAAAAGGTTATATATATTCCAGGTAAAATTCTTAACTTTGTAGTTTAACTACATTCAGTTGGTAAAATTAATTCCGTATCTTCGCTTAGCACCAAATCTTTACCGTCTATGCTCATATTTTGACTTAAATTTTTTTCGTCTGTTCTGCTAATAACAATGGAATGGAAAGAAATAAGGTCTTCTTCATTTAGTTTTAGGTTTAATCTGCCAGCATGTTCATCGGCAATATCGTAAATTGAATCACCACCTTGAGCTTGTATAGGCATGTTACCCTCGCAGGTTACATTGCCAATATTCTGCCTATTGTGGGTTGCATCATCTATAGTTTGAGCAACTACTAATCCGCTAAAGACTAATGCTCCAACCCCAAAGATAACCCTAGCTATTGGGCTTTTTGGTAATAAATCTGATTTATCTGCATTGTACTTCTCATCCATAAAAAATAGGCTAACATATTTTGCCAGCCTATTCTACTTACGCTAATATAATATTAATTTTCGTATATGTATGAGTTAAAGTTTACTGGTTCACACTATTAGGTACGTTTAATTTATCGCCTACGTCAAAACCATCTGCAGTATCTGGGCTATTTGATTTGATTTCATCCACAATCAACCTAGTATCTACTTTATCTGCACCTGTTACATCGTTAGCAATATCCCACAAGGTGTCCCCAGGA
>CAYZCZ010000014.1:11415-17566 GCA_964477125.1 uncultured Candidatus Saccharibacteria bacterium
TATAACTAAAACTGGTATAATGAACAAGATTTTATTAATATAACCACTAACGTGTAATTAGGAGCTAATACCTTGGGTAAACCGAAAAAGCGGACAACGCCACGCAGAACAGCTACCAGGCGCAGCCATTTGGTTGTTAAGTTAGCTCGAAGCGTAAATGCTAAGTCACCAGTAAAAGCTTACACAACTCGCCGTGAAACCGGTGCAGTTAACAAAGCAGAATAATTAACAATTTAAGAAGATAGGTCAAAGGGGGGAAGCCATATGGCATCTAACAGACACCTCGGAAGAATAGTAGCTTTACAGACATTGTATGAGCAAGATTTTCGTGTAGAGTGTGAAGATACCAATGTATCTTTGACTGAAATTTTGGATCGTAATATAGGCCGTTACAGCGAAACTATAGACGATAAAGATTTTATAGTTAGCCTTGTTAACGGTGTATCCGGAAAGCAAGACGAGCTTGACGCTATATTGCAGCCTTTGGCCCCAGAATGGCCACTGGCCCAGATTGCCCGTATAGACCGGATTGTTCTTCGCATTGGATTATTCGAATTAACTTATCAAAAGGATGTACCACCTAAAGTTGTAATAAACGAGGCGGTTGAGCTTGCCAAAGCTTTTGGCAGTGATAATTCATCTAAATTTATTAATGGTGTGTTGGGAACCGCATTACGCAACCAAGACCCCGAAGCAGACCCCAAAAGCCCAAAGAAAGCACAGAAAGATACCTCTAAGAAATGAAAAGACCGACACCCATAAAGGGGTTTAAGAAGCTTATTAAATCGCGTAAGCCGGTTATTAGCGAAGTAATACGTGAAACTACAGCTGGTGGTATTGTTTGGCGTCGTAACGAAAAGACCAATGATATTGAAATACTACTTATTCAAGACATTAAAGACCGTTGGACGATTCCAAAAGGTCATATAGAATCTGGAGAAAGTGCTCGGCAAACTGCTGAAAGAGAAATTCAGGAAGAAACTGGCCTGAAAAAAATGAAGGTTATGGACTGGTTGGGAAAAATTAACTTCCGTTACCGTCGTTTTAACAGCCTAATTCTCATGACCACACATATTTATTTAGTACATGCCTTGGGCGATACTAACGATATTGAAAAGGAAGATATTATGAATGGTATAAAATGGATGAGTACAGCCAAGGCTTTAGATGTTATAGAATATGAAGACATTGGAACAATAATATTATTAGGATTGAAGAAGATTAGGGATGCAGGACTTTAGTAAATATCAATTATTAGCCAAGGAAAAGCTTGGTGGCGAATTTAACAATTTAGAAGTATTAATAACGGCTTTTACCCACCGTTCATATGTTAATGAACATAAAAAAACTGCTAAAGAGCATAATGAGCGTTTAGAGTTTTTAGGCGACGCTGTTTTAGAACTAGTGGTTACGGAATATTTATATACAACCTATTCAGAACCTGAAGGTATATTAACTAATTGGCGAAGTAGCTTGGTACGCACCGAGAGTATAGGCGCGGCAGCCGATAGATTAGGCTTTAATGAATATTTGAGGTTGTCCAGGGGTGAAAAACGTGGCACAGAACGAGCCAGACAACAGATACTAGCTAATTGTTTCGAAGCAGTAACAGGTGCTTTGTATCTGGACAAGGGTTATGAGGCTTCAAAAGTATTTATTACCGAAAATATAATAAGTACATTCAGCACTATTTTAGAGACTGGCTCTTGGATGGATCCAAAATCACGATTGCAAGAAGTAGCCCAAAGTATCGATAACGCAACACCTCAGTACAAAGTATTGAACGAAGAAGGTCCAGATCACGAAAAAATCTTTCAAATTGGGGTCTTTGTTGATGGTGTCCAAAAAGGTGAGGGCCATGGTCCAAGTAAACAAATGGCACAACAGCAGGCTGCGGAAGTTGCCTTAAGAAAATACGAAAAAAGTTCAAAAGATTCCTAAGATGTTAATAGTTGACATATCTGTTAAAAACAGATAAACTAAACATTCGGAATTTACTAATTATTTAATTGACGGGAAGAAAGAGCGATAATACATTTATGCTTGCAATAAGAATGCAACGAACTGGCCGAAAAGGTCATTCACAATACCGTGTAATTGTCCAAGATTCACGACGAACACCCAGTAGTGGCCGTTTGGTATACAACCTTGGAAGTTACAATCCACATACAAAAGAAGCAGTCTTAAACAAAGAGAAGGCAGCTTTCTACTTGTCTAATGGCGCTCAGCCATCTGAAAGAGTAACATCATTGCTTAAGAAAGAAGGTGTTAAATTACCAGAGTGGGTTAAAGACGTATCAATAAAAGATTCTATAACTAGAAATCCAGACAAACTTCGTAAGAACCAACCAAAAGAAGAAGAAGTTGTTGTGGTTGAAGAAACAGTCGAAGTAATTGAAACTACCGAAGAAACACCAGAAGAAAAATAATTAATTTAGGAGACATCAGATATGACCATTGACCAGCAGTTTATTGAGTATATTGTAAAATCACTTGTAGGCAACCCCGATGCAGTTATTATTGAAAGAACTATCGATGAAAAGGGAGTCTTATTAGAACTTACTGTTGATCCAGAAGATTTAGGCCGTGTTATAGGCAAAAGAGGGGCAACAGCCCAAAGTATGCGTAATTTGCTACGCGCATTAGGTACTAAAAATGAAGCACGTTATAACCTAAAGATTATAGATAACGGTCCTGAAGATTCAGAACGACCAGCTCGTTCAGAACGAACTGTTGAGAAATCAGTACCTACCGAAGAAGTAGTTATAGATGAACAACCTTCCCACAGCAGTGTTGTAAGTAATACACGCAAAGAGCTTGAAGAGCTAGACGACCTAGACGTATAATAAGCTTAAGTCGAATTAAACGGCTTGTCAAAAACCTTCAAATTCAAAACAGTTAAGCTCAGTGCGAGCCAACAATGACTTGTCGTTTTTGGGGAGCTTAAATGATAAAAACATCCTGAATATTCAGGATGTTTTTATATATTTTAAACTGTAAAACGCAAGTTCGATACATATTTTATGCATAACCAAAATCTATAATTTATATATTTATTATAGATTTTGGTTGTGGGGCAAGCCACTTAAAGTCTGGGGCAGGCGACAGTGTATACTGTCGCCTGCCCACTTTGAAGGGCTTGCCTTGGTTCACGTGTTTGCCTGGATCTTGCAAGTAGCTTCGGTAGCAATTTCATTGGCTTTACTGGAAAGTAAGGGGTTCTCGATAAGACCGAGATTCTCCCTGATGATTCCAAGCACAATTGTTTCTTTGATTCCGTCCATTTCTGGACGGGCACCATTGTTTGGTCCAAAGAACCAATAGACAATTGCCTTGGCTTGTGCCTTCTCGGCCGGTGTCCAATGCTGGCATTGGCTATCAATGCTTTTGGTACTACCGTTAATTGCAAAGCGGTAGATATTCCGGCTTTTTATGATTGAAATCATCCAAGCTCCCTAATGTGAGAATGTATTAGCGGAATTGCTAAAAACACAAGAAATTATTAAAACAAATATTAGGCATAGTGTCAATAATTTTGCTACTATTTAATTATGAATATTCAAGTTATTAGTTTGTTCCCGGAAATGTTCGATCCGGTTTTTGGAAGCAGTATGCTTTGGAAGGCTCAGGATAAGGGAATAGTTAAGCTAGGTGCAGTAGATTTGCGTCAATTTGGACATGGATCTAGAAAAACAGTTGATGATACTCCTTATGGAGGTGGTGACGGTATGCTATTAAAGCCAGAGCCATTATTTGAAGCAGTTGAGTATTGTAAAAATATATCACCAAACGCTAAAGTTTTACTTATGACACCGAGGGGTTACGATTATAAGCAAAAAGACGCCCAGAGATTGGCAGATAAAATGGAAGACCTAATATTAGTTTGTGGCCGTTATGAAGGCTATGACGAGCGAATAACGAGTATAGTAGATGAACAAGTCAGTATAGGCAACTATGTGTTAACGGGTGGTGAAATAGCCTCTATGGTGGTTGTGGATAGTATAGTCAGGCTTATACCCGGAGTACTTGGTGGTGAAATGAGTGCTGAGATTGAAAGTTTTAGCGATGGTGACAATAGGGAATTCCCCCAATACACCCGCCCTGAGGAATTTAGGGGAATGAAAGTACCTGCTGTTTTATTAAGCGGAAACCATGCCCAAATAGAGAAATGGCGTCAAGAAAACACCAAATAATTTTATTTATATATGAAAATCAATTATGAGTTTGCTTCTAATAGTTCTAGGTCTTTTTGGCTATAATATTCCACAGTTTTAGACAATACTACTTCGGTGATAGCCAATAAATCAAAGAATGTTTTATTTGGTATTTGAAAGTTTGGAGATTGTATAATTTCTTTGCGCATACTATCCATTAGATCACCTACCGAATAACCAACTCGATCACGATATTGGTGTGTATTATGCTCTCCGGTTGGTATTCTTGCCTCTGCTTGATCGGCAATTGCTATGACTGTCGTACCAAAGTTTAAAATATCTTTCTTATCTTTGGATTTTTCTCCAATAAGTGCTTCGATAATTGATTCATCCGGGTAACTTCTAGACTGCAGTGAGTGATGCACTAATACAAGCTCGGGAATAAGTAATCTATCAGGGAAATGCTCCTTGCCTATTACATACCCTGCAAGCGGGTGCTGTTCGATAGTAATCCAATCACTAGCACTAAATCTTTCGTTAGACGATATTTTACCAGGGTTCATTATAGTTTTGCCAATGTCATGGATGCCACCTGTGATAATAAATTCATTAATAGTTTTAGCCGGCAAGTCTTGACCATATTCGCTTTCTAAGGCCATTGTTCCCATTAATTTTGCAACACCCATACAATGCTCCCAAGTCTTTTGGTCATGGGATTTTAAGTACTTTTCTAAGCTTGAAGCAATTGGTTTCTCAAATGCACTATTCAGAAGTTCTGGGACTTGTTCGTTCACTTCAAATATAGCTTCGTTCGGTATTCCATGTCTCATCGTGTAATAATATAACTGATACACTCACTTCACAATATAGTTTTTTTATAAAAGCTTGAGATTACCCTTATAATATAATTTAAAATAAGTAATAGGAGATAACATGTTTCAAATAAAAAACGTTTTTGCTCACTGTGATATACCATGTGGAATTTATGAAACTGATACTGTTAAGCATGCAGGCGCTACATGTTTAAGAATGGTAGAAAAAATTGAAGCTTTGGGCGAGCTAAATACACCCGAAAAATATAATAATTTTGTACGTATGGTAAATATTAAAGAAGATAGTGCTCAAAAAGTTAAAAATGAACTTTATTTGTTATGGAGTGACTATTTTAAGCCGGAACATTTAGAAAAATATAGTAACTTACACGAAATATTTTGGAAAACCGTTAAGCAGGCAAGCACTGTTAAGCAAACCGTATCAAAAGAGGAATGCCACAAGTTAATAGAAATGATAGAAAAAGTAGACAAGATTTTTATTGATTCTAAGGTTTAGATTTGTTTTATATACGTAGGGTTAGCGGAAACAGCATGTTACCTGCATTAAAAGAGGGGTATACATTATTAGCGGTTAAATTTCCTGGTTATAATGTTGGTGATATTGTAATTGCAAATGTAAATGGGCTGGAGGTTGTTAAAAGAATCGCCAAAGTAGTTGAAGGAAAGTACAAATTAGTGGGGGATAATAGTAAATATAGTACTGACAGTAGAGAATGGGGGCTATTGTCAAAAAAAGCGCTAAAGGGTAAAGTAATATATAAGTATAAGCATAAACAAAAATAAATATGAAAATTAAAAATAAAAAAGGAAAAAAAGTGGCTTCCAACAAGGTAAAACTACAAAAATCTGGTATTAAACAATTTTTTAACTTAAAGGGATTAGTTATTGTACTTGCATTAATATCGTTTAGCGTTGGGGGATATTTTGTACTTTTTAGTAAAGCTTCGGGACCTGTAACAAACACTTATAATCCACCAAACATATATTTGTCTCCTACCACACAACCTCTACAGGCCAATCAGACCTTCCAGGTTCAAGTTAGGGCAAATAGTGGAACTACTAGTGTTAATGCTATAGAGGCTGACTTTACATACCCCGCTAATTTAATTGACTTTGTATCAATGGATACTACTACAAGTGCATACCAAACCCAGGCAGTTGGTA
>CAYZCZ010000015.1:0-17431 GCA_964477125.1 uncultured Candidatus Saccharibacteria bacterium
AATAGTTTCCCCCGCTAAGGCGTTATTTGTTTGTGCCAAACTAGAGGATGAACTAAGAGACTTAAGCGACGAAGAGCGTACTGAAATGCTAGCAGAATATGGTGTAAAAGAATCTGGATTAGTGCAATTAATACACGCCACATACGATACATTGGGGCTGCAAAGCTACCTTACTGCAGGTGAAAAAGAAGTTCGGGCCTGGACCATAAAGCAAGGTAATACCGCGCCACAGGCGGCGGGGGTAATACATGGTGATTTTGAACGTGGTTTTATTGCGGCTGAAGTTGTTGACTATAATGATTTAGTAAAAGCCGGTTCCCTTACATCTGCACGTGCCAATGGCAAAGTACGCTTAGAGGGTAAAACATATGTTATGCAACCCAACGATGTAGTTGAATTTAAATTCAACTTATAATATTAATTAGCTAGATTTTCTAGCAATTCGACCAATTATACCTTGTATACCTCTGTCTCTTGAGCCATATTCACGGTTAATAGCTTTAATGCTTTCCTTAAGTAAATCCTCGGCCTCTATAGGGTTTAGTTTATTTGTTTCTTTGCTATTTAATAACTTAAAAATGGTATCTAGGCCAGTATTTGATAAGTTGGTTTCAGTTTGTTCAACTACTACATCCCTGTCTTGACGACCGAGCTTTTTTATATATATTTCTTTAGCAATGCCCTGATTGCTATCAAATATGTATTTAAGGCAATTTAAATAACTAGAATTATCTGGGCATGGCAAGAGCCTGGTCATAGAATATTCATTAGGGTTGTCTGGATAATTTTCTAATAAATAATATGCTATTTCTGTATGAATAATTGCTGGATAATCTTTTGTACCCACTAAATTAATATCTATACTATTTGTAATTCTACGTATGTTATCCCGCAGATCTATAACTTCTTCATTATTTTCATGGTTAGTCATTGCTAGCGAATTATAGTATAATTTTTTGAAGTTTTTGTCAAGATTTTTAGTGTTTAATTTGTTTCTTTAAAAGATAAAACCGTTCCACATTACCTTTTTGGCCAGCGACCTTAGAGTCTGACTTAATAATAATTACAAATTGTTTTTTAACCCAAATTTCAAAATCTTTAAGTATTTGGCGTCGAATTGAATCATTTTTTATGACACCCTTATTTTGCAGTTGTTCACCTGCTTCAAATTGTGGCTTTGCCATAGCAATTATTTGAGTATTCTTACCGCATATTGTGGCTATGTGTGGTAAGACATCCCTAAGGCTAATAAAACTAACGTCAATGACCACAATTTCAGGCAGTATGCGCGGTATAAAGGCCCGTATATCTGTTTGTTCATGTAGTTCAATCTTAGGATTGCCCTGCAGGCTTGGGTGTAGTTGCTTGGTGCCTACATCTACAGCAAATACTTTCTTGGCACCATGTTTTAGGGCGTAATCTGTAAAACCACCTGTACTACTGCCAACATCTAATACAATTTTATCTTTAAAATCTAATTTTAGTTCAAGTGCAATACTAGCCAGTTTTAAGCCAGCCCTACTGACATATTGTTCTTTTTGAGAAAGACTAATTATTGCTTTTGGCGAAACAAAAAAACCAGGTTTGGTAACAGTAGTGTTATTTACTGTTACCTTACCTAGCTTTATATAGCTTTCAGCCTGCGACCTAGTAAGTACTAAGCCCCTATTTACAAGTTCTATATCTAGCCTATTTTTTTGAGACAAAAATTATTCCTCGTCTTTACTCTGTTCTGTAGGCCTATCACCTAATCTGGGTTCATCTTTACCATCGAACAATATTCTTTTTAGATCATATGTAATATCTTGAACACCAATTGCAATTTTTCCCAATGGCTTAAGCTGTTCTGTTAATCCGTCGCGAGTTTTTTCGTATACATCACCAACCGTTGAAACTGCAGTATCAGCTGTGGAAATTGTTGTTTGCTTAGCCCACTCAACAGTATCTGTTAAGGCACCAGCCCCAAGGTTGGCAGCAGTTTCAATCTTAACTCTTGCTGTCTCGAGGTTTTCCTTTAAGAAACCATCAGGTATTTTGCTAGTATCTACTGAAAAATTACCAACTGGAATACCAAATATTTTTCTATCACTTTTTTCGCTCACGATAAGCTCCTGTCTCGGTGTCTACCGATATTATATCTTGTTGTTTTATAAAAGCGGGCACCTTCACCACTATGCCGGTTTCAAGGGTGGCGTCCTTAAGGACATTACTTGTCGTATCACCCTTTACGGCATCTTCCGTGTAGGTGACTTTTAAGTATACATTTTTTGGCAAAACTACACTAATAACTTGCCCATTAAATGTTTGAGCCTTAACATTATCGCCCTCCTTTAAATAACCAGCGCTTTCGCCAATCATATCTTTGGGAACTTCTATTTGCTCGTAAGTAACATCGTCCATGAAAAACCAAGTACTAAGGTCGTTATACAAATACTGAACGTTTTGGTAGCCAACATCGGCAGGCTCTATAGCCTCATTACCTTTAAAAGTTTTTTCTAGTACTTTGCCGTCTATTAAACTTTTAATACGCACATTAACTATAGAACCACCCCTGCCCATAACTTTTTGGTTATAGTCAACTACTTTATAAGGGTGACCCTCAAGCTGAAAAATTTGTCCCTTTTTTAAATCTGTTATACCGAATGCCATGCAATAATCTCCGAATTTATTAGTTTATAGGTTGCAAGTTTTAGGTTCTAGATATTAACCTAGAACCTATTACCTAACACCTAGTTGGATGCTATAAATGGAAGTAATGCAATATGCCTAGCACGCTTGATAGCTTTGCTAAGACGACGCTGTTGCATTTCTGTAAGACCGGTTCGTTTTCGAACTTCTATTTGGCCAAATTGGTTTACAAACCTTTGTAGGGTTTTTACGTCTTTGTAGTCAAAATAGACTGATCCGGTTACTGGTTTGTGATGGTTCTTTGCCATTGTATTCCTTTCAATGTGCGGCCATTCGTCTCTTGGCACAATGCTTCGTTACCCCTTGTGGTGCTCGCTCAGCGTACTAAATGTACTGCTTACGCTACTTTCCTCAAGGTCGACTTGCATTGTACACAAGATACAAACAGCCATTATTGTGGTTAGTTTATAATTTAAATTTGCTTTTTACTAAAACCTAGAAACTATTTCTGTAAGCTACTAAAAAGGTATTTCGGATAGATCAATTGGTTCGTCACTAATGTCATCTATGACAACATCTTTTTTAGAGTCTGATTGGTTTGATTTGGTTGGTGCGCTATTTTCGTCACCTGGGCCATTACCACCTTCGCCTCGTCCACCAAGGAAAGTAACATCATTAGCTACAACCTCTACCTTGCTACGTTTTTGGCCATCTGTTTCCCAGGAACGACTTTGCAATCGACCACTTACTAAAACTGGTCGGCCTTTGGTCACGTACTGTGCAACTCTTTCACCCAAACCAGCCCATGCAACAACATCTACGTAGTCGGTAGCCTCTACCCAATTGCCATCGGCACCTTTATAGCTACGGTTAAGTGCTAGGCTAAAGCTACAAACGCTTTGACCGTTTGGTGTGGTTCTAAGTTCAGGGTCACGTGTTAGGTTGCCCATTAAAATAACTTGATTAAAACTTCGTGCCATGTCATTTATCTCCGTTATATAAAATTTTGTCTAAATTATTTATTCGCTTTTTTCTTTGCGTGAATCAGACTCAACGTCTGAATCTTTTCGACCTTTGCGCTTAGCTTTAAAGGCCTCAGCTTTAGCAATTGCCTTTTCGTCTGGCTTGGTTATTAGAAACCTTATTACTTCATCGGTAATATTTAATGTAGCTTCTATTTTACGCACGCCTTGGGCTGGTATTTCTGCTTTGTAAAATACATATACCGCATGGTCAAGGTTTTTAATGCTATAGGCTAGCTTACGCTTACCCCAGTTATCTTCGCCAGTAATTTTGCCACCGTTATCGGTAACAATTTTATTGACTTTTTCAGCTGCTTTATCTAGATCTATTTCTAAATCTGGGTGATAAAGAACAGCAAGTTCATACGTGTTGTTCATGCACGTCCTTCCTTTGGTTATAGATTGCCTCCCAATGTGTGACAACCTGAAGTTAATAGTAGGATTATGTTAACAGATTTACCCCTGTTGGTCAAATTATATAATAGACATTGTATGCTAAAAGATAGATTTTAATAACTACTACTAATTTCAAATAACACTTCTATGGTCTATTTAATGATTTTGTATAGCTTTCTTTAAGGTTTTCTATGCGCTGTGGGTCTTGGTTGCGTCCAGATTGTATAGAAACCAAATTTTGTAAGCTTGTGCCAGTTATTTGGCCATATAGTTTAGCCCCTACTTCAGCCAAAACACCTGCTGGCTCATATTTGGTATATTCATTATCATAATAATATTTTCCAACTAGTTCCGGCGATACAACCATAAATTCATCTACTGCATGGAAAATAGAAGTTAGGCATTGGTCGCCAACCTGTGTTACGCATGTCCCATCAACATCGTAATTCGGGTTTGTTGCATTTCGACCCATATAAACAAATGTTGGACGCCTATTTGGGCTATGAAACCTCTGTGCTCCTGGTAGCTCTTGCACGGAACAGTCTAGGGTATCTTTGTAGGTAAGTGAAGCACTATCTGAACCATATACTTGTACGCCAACAACTTTAATTTGACCACCAGTTAAAACCTTTAAGCGCCTGGCAACTCCTGCAATGAGTCCACCACCCCCTACCGGCACAAAAACAGTTGTGTCTTCATAATCTAGCTGGCGTTCTCCCAGTTGCAAAACTAGCTCATCAGCAATCGTTCCTTGGCCATCCATAACAACTAAATCGTTAAAAGGATGTACAAATGGTGTTTCCTCTTTAAGCGCAAAATCCTGAGCTAAAGCAGTCGCTTCATCGAAATTTTTACCTAGTAAATGGACATGAGCCCCTAAATTATGCAATCCGTTCAATTTACTTTCCGGTGTACCCACAGGAACAAATACTTCAGGGTTAATACCCATTTGCCCTGCAACCCATGCAATGCCCTGGCCATGATTCCCAGCACTAGCAGTAACGACCCCGTTTAAACTACCCATCTCCATAAGATGATTCAACTTTACGGAAGCACCACGCCATTTATATGCTCCAGTGGGGTTATCGGTTTCGTCTTTGCCATAATATACATTTCCTTTACTATCCTGGCCTAGTTCATTTAAGCTAGTATGCTCAGGTTTTAGTAAACGAACAACTTCGTAGGCTCGCTGGCCTGTATCTAGTCTTTTTTCTGCTAATTGTTCTAGTTGTGCTGACATATTATTAACCTTTTCCTTTATTCAAAAACCGCTCGACTTTGGTCGAGCGGTTGATTTACTTAAATTATTTTTTTAGAAAATTAAATCAGCGCCCGATCCTCCGGGATAATAATGCTGATAATAATCATCTGTTTGCGCATATTCTTAAACTACTCCCAGTCAAATATTTTGTCAAACTTTATCTTGTGAGATCTTCGTAATCTCTTCGTCGAATTGAGACATTAAAGAGCTCGCCACTTTTCCTATGTCAATGTCATCATATGTTTTAATTTCTTCATTCATTTCATTCTGTTCATTTATATTTTTACTCATGTGTTAATTCTATGTTTCATCTTATGATTTCGCAAATGTTTCTGTTAAACACCAAGTTTGCATAGTAGAGCATCTTCAATAAGCTTGTTTGCATCCCGCGCTTTACGTGCATAAGTAACCACTGTTTTATATGGGCCAGGTTGGGATGCAGGTATTTCACCTTTTTTACGCAGATCAGATACCGTTGGCAGTAGTGGCTCAACGGCAAAACTAGACATTCTCTTTAGTATGCGGTTGCCTAATTCACGCTTTTGCCGAGAATATCTGGCCTCTAAGAACTGACAACTTAGGTCTTCATCAACTGCCTTTTCCATGTTATTTAGCATTACCCCTAAAAAGAACTTACCTATATGGGCATGATAGCCTTTGCTAAAATCAACCCTAGTCATATTTCTTAATAGCTCATACTCATCATCACCTAAATCTACTACCTCAGGTAAGCTACCGTCCAAATTAATTGCTTGGCGTGGAACAAAATTTAATAAAGACAACACGCTCATGCCGAATTGTTGCTCAGGCTTTTCTATTAATGTTGGTGGCATCATTAATGCATGAGCAGTATTGTGATAATAACGCCTAACTGATTGAATTCTACTAACCCTAACCACTTGACCACCAGGGTTTAGTTCTTCTGATAGCAATAACTTTCGCGGAAAAAATACATGATGATCATCTGGGTCTTTGTGATATGGTGTGCCATTTTTAGTAGTAACAATTGGTGCTTCAGTTGTTGGATATATTGGAAGCGGAAATGATGTTTCTTCGTCACATATCCAAGGCATACGTTGTTTCATTGCCACCCCCCAACTTGCTTAAACAAAAAACGCCTGGCGCATAATGTCCAGGCGTTTTTTTGGGCAATTGGAATTGCTGATGCATTGAATTGCACAAGCAACCGATCCATTTGGATCGGGATATGTTTTTGTACCACTGGCACCCCCTTTTGTTTTTGGTTTATGTTTTTATATTATTCCTAAATTCATAAAACCACAAGCATTATTTAGAAGATAGATATTAGGCCATAGGCTATATTCTATAGCCTAGATTCTAGTTTGTTAGATATTCATCACGCGGATCATCGCTAACAGGAATGTGTTTTGAACCATCGTCATCCACAGACGGTCCACCAAATACATCATCTAGGCTACGAACTAGCACTTCCCTTGGCCTAGCACCGTCAGAAGGGCCAATAACGCCACGCTCTTCCATTTCATCTATAATTCGGCTTGCACGGCCATAACCAATGCGTAAACGGCGTTGTAACAGGCTAGTACTAGCTTTGTTATTTTCCAATACAACTCTAACGGCATCCCGCCACATGTCGTCATCGGAATCACTAGGACCTTTGTCTTGGGCTATTATGCCACCCTTACCGTTTAGCTGGACTGGCATACTTACCACTTCATCGTCATATTTTGGTTCTTGCTGTTCACGCAAAAAGTCTGTAACTTTCATGGTTTCATCATCGTCTATAAAAGAACCCTGAACACGAATAGGTTTCATCATTCCATTATCCAAAAACAGCATATCACCAGTACCAAGCAACTTATCGGCTCCAACCATATCAATTATTGTTCGCGAATCTACCTGGCTGTTTACGGTAAAGGCAATTCTAGCTGGAACATTTGCCTTTATTAAGCCAGTTATTACATCAACGCTAGGGCGCTGTGTAGCCAAAACAAGGTGAATACCGGCAGCCCTGGCCTTTTGAGCAATACGCACAACCAATGCTTCAACATCACGAGCGGCCATCATCATAAGGTCGGCAAGTTCATCAATAACAATAACTATATAAGGCATGCCTTCTTCTTTTTTAAGATTGTTGTACTCACCAATATTACGCTTTCCTACTTCGGCCATTGTCCTTAAACGACGTTCCATTTCGGCAACTGCCCACTTTAAAGCACTTATACATTTTTCAGGGTCAGTTATAACTGGTGTAAGCAAATGAGGAATATCATTGTATGGAGTTAGCTCAACTTGCTTTGGATCTACCAAAATCAACTTTAAATCGGATGGACTATTACGATAAACAAAGCTCGTTAATAAAGAGTTAATCATTACAGATTTACCCGAACCAGTTTGACCAGCTATTAGTACATGGGGCATTTTATCTAACCGACCAATTACAGGTGCACCTGTAATATCTTTACCAATAGCAAATGACAGCGGGCTCGAGCTTTCGGCCCATTTATTAGATGACAGTATGCTAGCCACAGTAACTGTTGCCGACTTAATGTTTGGTACTTCAATACCAACTGCCCTTTTGCCGGGTATTGGAGCTTCAATTCTAATAGATGTTGCAGCCAAGTCATAGGCAACATTGTCGCCTAGGCTAACAATTTTACTCATTTTTACACCAGTTGTCGGTTTAAGGGTATATTGTGTGACTCTTGGGCCTACGTTAGCCCCTTCCATCTCTACTTCAATATTAAAATTAGATAAACTATCTTTTATAACATCCGCTTTCTCAGCAACATTTCCGGGGTCTGCTTTATCTTGTTTTTGGCTGAGTAAATTAATTGGTGGGAATTTCCAGTTAGGGTCACTAACTGCAGTAAGTGCGGCGTGATCTTCTGTTGAACTAAGTTTAGAAGCACTATTCTTAAAACCAGCCTTGGCAACCACTGGTACGGCTTCACCTTTTTTATGATGCACGGTTGGTACGCCTTCATGTAACTGAAATTCATGTTCTTTGTCTTTCGACTTTAGTTCGCTCATGTCTGTATCCGGCTCCTTGGTAGCACGCTCTTTCATCCAGTCAATTATTTTTCTTGGCGATAAATTAAACATAAACATTAGAGCGACTAATGCAAAAAATAATAAAATTATGAAAGAAGTAACTGGGTTCAAAAACATTAATAACCCATCGCTAATTAGCTTGCCCAATGTGCCGCCATTATCCATACTAGAAGCTTGTGCGGTAGCCGAATTCTCATCTATAAAAACATTAAACATTCCAGAGGCAGATACAATAAATAAAGTGCTAGAAAGCAACTTGCTAAATGGAATAATGAATTCCTCGTGCTTAAACTTGTGTACAGCCAAATAAACCATTACGAATGGCACGGCGTATGCAACGTATCCAAATACCCAGGCAGTTATATCGAATAGCTTAGTAGGTAATATACCTCCCCACCCAAAACCGCCTAGTAATATAAAAATTGCAAAAACAATAAGTAGAACCGCAAAAACCTGGCGCCAAAAAAAATTACTCTGCTTTTCTTCAGACACTTCATCTTTTCTTGGTCGGCCTCGGCCTCTGGTAGTTTTTTTCTTTTTTGCCATTTATATATTTTACCTTATTTACGGTGTTATAGCTGAAAAATATTGAATCCTACCCTATGCAGGGTTCTAGCTACTTTTTTAGATTTTTATTAGGTGAACCATGCGGTATATTATACCACACTTTGCCTGCTATATCAATCTACTCTTGCATCTTGACTAAGAAGTTGTTGTCGTAGTTGAGCAAAGCGTTTTGCCTGTGAACTGGCGTCATTGCGTACATCGTCATCAGATTTTTTCTGGTCAGCAGGCTGACCTGGCTTGCCACCACCAACAATGTTAATTACTGGTATAACAATTGGCGAACGTTGGGTTCTATCATACAAAAAGTGAGTCACATGGTCTTTAATTTCTTGTTTAAACCTGTCTAAATCAATTCTCTTATAACGTTGGCTAACTGCCCTCTTTAGCTCTGTCCTAAGTTCGGTCATAAGTTGTTCGTTATCGCGCATGTAAATAAAGCCTCGGCTAATGATATCTGGGCTTGTTAAGTTTTGGCCTGTTTTTCTATCAACAGTTAATACAACAGCTACAATGCCATCTTGGCTCATCATAATTCTGTCTTTAATAACCACATTACTAACAATAGCGCCTGTTTGGTCGACTAATATTGTGCCGTGTGGTACTTGACCTAACGATTCCATTTTGTCTTTAGTAAATGCTAGTACTTCACCATTATCGGCATTAATAGTATGGTTACGTGGAATTCCCTCTTCAACAGCTAGTTCAATGTGGTATTTCTTGGCTGTAAAGTCACCATAAATTGGTACGAAGAATTTTGGTTTAAGCATGTTTATCATGTCTTTATATTCTTCGGCACTGGCATGACCAGATACATGCAGTGGGCCACAACCATCTACTTCACGTGTTTCGTGCCTGTAAACATGCACATTCTTTTTAAGCAAATCATCTACCATGGACCTAATATGTGAATCATTGCCACTGTATGGAATTGGTGTAGAGCTAAGAATAACAGTGTCTTGAGCTTTCATTTTTACATTACGGTGGTCACCAGTACTCATACGTACAAGTGCCGCACTTGGCTCACCTTGCCCACCGGTACAAATAACAACCACCTTATCGTCCGGTAGCGTATTCACACTAGAAATTGGCACAAAAGTTCCTTTAGGGACCTTAACAAAACCATGTCGAACTGCCATTTCTAGTGTACTCATCATGCTACGTCCATCTAAAACAATTTTTCTTCCATTTTGTACGGCGGCGTCAATTATCATTTGAATACGGTTAATGTTAGTTGAAAATATTGCTACAAAAACACGGCCTGGTGCTTGTTGTAAAATATTTACAAAACTTGGGGCAATTGTGCTCTCACTCGGCGTTCGACCAGGGCGTTCAGTGGTTGTACTTTCGCTTAAAAGCACTAATACACCTTCTTTACCAAGCTCTAATAGGCGCTGGGTATCAGTTTTTTCATGATCCAAAGGTTCTGGGTCTAGCCTAAAGTCACCCGTGTTTACAATACGGCCAATAGGAGTGTCTACAACAACACAAGTAGAGCCAGGAATTGAATGTGTTATACCAACTAATTCTACGAAAAATTCTCCAAGTTTGAGTCGTTCATGAGTATGTTCATTCATAGTTATTGTTCTAAGTTCAAAACCCTCTGGCATTGGCAACCCAAAGTTCTGGAATATTTCTTCTACACGGCCAATAGTAAATTTACTACCGTATATGGGTGCAGGTATTTTAGGCACAATATGTGGTAAGCCACCAATATGGTCAAGGTGACCATGAGTAATCACATAACCCCTTAGCTTATGCCTAATTCCTTCTAGATAAGTTGTATCAGCAATGGCATAGTTAATGCCTGGCAAATCAACACCAAGGTCGTTGCCAGCATCAATAACAATTGCGTCGTTTTTATACTCAACAAGTATCATGTTTTTAGAGCCACCACCGTCCATTCCACCTAAAGCAATTATTTTTAGCTGGGGCGAATCGTCTATTTGATTAGCTCGTCTTTCAATTTTGGTTGCGCTGGCATCCAAATATTCATTGGCTAGTTTATTAGCCATTTCATTGTTACGTTTTTGGGCACGTATTGCAGCACCCCTAGAAACGGATCTAGTCGCACTAGGTGCAGAATTCTGTGGAGTTTCCTTTTTAGGGTTGTTCTCGCTCATATAGTTATTTTTCCTTCTCTTAATTTAATTAGAGTTTTATTAATATTCTTAAAATCTTGTTGCAAAGTTTTCCTTAACGCACCGTTATACAGTGCGGCCGCTGGATGATAAAGCGGGAGGTAAACTCGGCCATCTTTACATATTGTTTGCCCATGGACATTACTTATTTGCTGTCCTGGTAAAAATACGTTGGTAGAGTGCCTGCCTAATGTCACTATAAGTAGTGGCTTAATGACATCTAGTTGACGCTCTAGGTACGGTAAAAACTCCTCTTTCTCTTCTGGTAACGGGTCTCTGTTATTCGGTGGCCGATACTTAACAATATTAGTTATGTAAATTTGGTTTCGGTTTAGTTGTATAGATTGTAACATATCGTTTAAGAATTGTCCAGAGGTGCCAACAAAAGGTTCACCCTTCTCATCCTCTTTTTTACCGGGTGCCTCACCTATAAAAACTACGTCTGCATTTGGGTCCCCTACCCCAAAAACTAACTGCGTAGCAGTACTAGCCAGCTCCGAGCAGACATTGTTATTCTCAATGTCTGCTTTAATTTGATCCAAAATTTTTTGTTTACTTTGTACCATTTTTTATGTCTTCTTTTTCTTCTAATTCAAAGTTTTTATTCACTACACCTCGTTTGTTTATGATGTAAACAAGTGGCATGGCAATAAAAAGAATTGGCCAAAAAAATAGCATCATCCAGGACAATTTGCCATCTATGGCCATTGTCATAGAAATACCCAATCCAAAACCAAAAACTAATGATGCAAGTTCAGCTTTATTAGGCAAATATTTCTTCATATACCCCTCTATAATTTATTGTCTGTTTTAAAATTCTACTATTGGGCTTTTTTGATAGATAGGCTTAGGCGACCTCGGTCATCTATGGCAATAAGTTTTACCTTAACTTGCTGGCCTTCTTCTAGCTTGTCTGATGGGTGCTCAACACGTTCGTCAGATATTTCGCTAACATGAACCATACCGTCAGTGCCAGGCAAAATGTTCACAAAAGCACCAAAATCTAAAATCTTTACTACTGTACCGTTATAAATTTTTCCAACTTCGGGTTCTTCTGTAAGTGCTTTTATCCAGTCGATAGTTTTATTAATACTTTCAGTGTCTGGGCTAGCAATAAATACCGTTCCATCATCTTTAATATCAATATCGGCACCAGTTTCAGCAATAATTTTGTTAATCATTTCGCCACCCTTACCAATAACGTCTCGAATTTTATCGGGGTTTATAGTAATAGATTCAACACGTGGGGCATATGGGCTTAAAGCGCTCTTTGGTTCGCTAATTACAGTTAACATATGAGCCAAGATTTCTGCACGGCCGTCTTTGCCCTGCATTAGTGCAGTTTTAAGAATTTCTACTGGCAAACCATGAACTTTCATATCCATCTGTAAGGCGGTTATACCTTTTTCAGTACCAGTAACCTTGAAGTCCATGTCACCGGCAAAGTCTTCGGCATCAGCAATATCACTTAATACATAAGGCTTGTTGCCATCCATCATAAGTCCCATAGCAATACCGCTAACAGGACGCTTAAGTGGTACACCAGCATCCATGAGCGCTAAACAGCTACTACAAGTGGCCGCCATACTGGTTGAACCGTTCTGGCTCATTATTTCGGTAACACTTCGAATTGCATACGGAAAATCTGCTTCGTCTGGCAAAACAGCAGTTATTGCACGTTCAGCTAAGTAGCCATGGCCAATTTCACGACGGCCAGGGCTTCCTATACGTCGTACTTCACCGACTGTCCAGCCCGGAGCATTATAGTGATGCATATAACGACGTTCGTGATCTTTTTCCATAGTGTCAACAATTTGTGAATAACTAAGTGGTGCAAGTGTCACAATATTTAACGCCTGAGTCATTCCGCGAGTAAATATGCTAGATCCGTGGACACGAGGTAGCAAACCGATCTCGCTGGAAAGTTGCCTAATTTCAGTTAATTTACGGCCATCTGGACGAATGCTATCTTCTACAATTCCTTTGCGCACATCTTTATGTACTGCTAATGTAAAAGCTTCATCGTATTCAGGCTTAATTTCTTTATACACGTCTTCGCCATGCTTATCTTCCAAAGCTTCGTGGAATTCGTTTCTAAGGCCATTAACCATCTCATTTCGTTCTGGGTATGCAACACGTAGTTTATGGCCTAGTTTTCCATCAACCCAAGCATCGACTTCCTCTTGAATACCGGCTTTGGGTAAATCTAAAATAAATTCTTGTTCAATAACGCCAACCTTAGCGACTAGTTCTTTTTGAAGCTTAATTAATGGTTGAATTTGTTCTTGGGCCCAAGCAATTGCATCAATAATTGTATCTTCGCTGACCTCACTGGCGCCAGCTTCAACCATCATTACACCGTTTTCTGTACCAGCTACTACTAAGTCTAATTCACCCTTATCGTACTGCTCGTTGCTTAAGAAGGCTTTGTATTCGCCATCTACTATGCCAACACGTAAACCAGCTACAGGGCCATCAAACGGCGCACCAGTTAGGCTAAAAGCAATACTAACTGCCAACATGGCAACCATATCTGGCCTAAAACTTGGGTCCATACTCAAAACTGTAGCCACACCCTGAACTTCGTGCCTATAACCTTTGGGCCATAGTGGGCGAATTGGTCGGTCTATTAATCGGCCAATTAAAATAGCGTCGTCACTTGGGCGACCTTCCCTTTTTATAAACCTGCTACCGCTAATTTTACCGGCTGCATACATTTTTTCTTCGTAATCTATACTAAGTGGAAAATAATCAAAGTTACTTAAACGATTAGGGCTCACCATTGCAGTTCCCAAAACTACGGTTTCCCCGTAGGTTACCAAAACAGATGCACTGGTTCTAAAACCAAGTCGATTAATTTCTAGGCTTAGCTTTTTACCCAAAAAGTCTGTTTCAACTTTTGTAATTTCTTTCCCAAATGGGTTAATAATTTGACTCATATTAATATGAAGTCCTTTCTTGTTAAGAGGTCTTGTTGACAATGTTCAGATATACAAACGTGTATAACTGCTTCACTGCCCACAAAAACCTACACTAATATTACTGCTAAAATTATAGCATTTTAAACTAATTTTAAACAGATTAAACGGCACCAATTTGATGCCGTAAGTCTATTTAGAATGAGCGACGGATTTTAAGTTTGTCGGTTAAAACTAAGTAGCCTTTAGGGTCTTTTTCAGCTAAATATTTTAAGGCTTTTTTACGCTTGCCTACAAGTTGTAGTAAACCACGACGAGCCATGTAGTCGTGCTTATTGGATTTTAAATGCTCGGTAATTTCGTTAATACGGGCAGTCATTATAGTGACCTGTACCTCTGGCGAACCTGTGTCAGTTTTAGTTCTTTGGCTGTCTTTGATAAGCTTTTGCTTGTTATCGGTTGAAATCAAGTTGTCTTCCTTCTTAAATTTTCTAGATACTTAAATTAATAATTGATGGCGTTTGAATAGAACTTTAACAGATATAGACTAATTATTCAAGGGTGAAGAGGTTTTTTTGTAAATTTTCGGTATTTATTTTATTTAGATCAATAGCATTTACTAGGCTATAATCCCCAATTTTTGTTCGACATAAGCTTGTCATGTAGGCTCCTGTATCTAATTTGCCCCCAATATCTTCCACTAGCGACCTAATATATGTTCCACTTGATACTTTGCAACGAAAACAAATGTTTGGATAGTTATATTCAACATCATCAATATATTCAATATTCACAGTACGAGGTTTAATTTCGGGTTGCTTACCCTGCCTTGCTAACTTATATGCCCGCTGGCCATTGACCTTAACAGCACTGTAAATGGGTGGAGTTTGGGAAATATCACCTACAAATTGGCTTATTACCTGTTCAACTTGGGAATTTGTAGGAGTTTTGTTCGATATTTCTGAAATCTGCCCTTCAATATCGCCAGTAGTAGATTTATATCCCAGCATCATCGTTACTAAATATTCTTTATTACTTGTAATTAAGCTAGGTATTAACTTGGTAGATTTACCAATAGCTAGTATCAATAGCCCAGTTGCCGACGGATCCAAAGTTCCGCTATGACCAACTTTGTATTTTTCGCCCGTTATTTCCTTTAGTAGCTTCCGGACTTTATAAACTGCCCCGAAGCTACTTATGCCGCTGGGCTTATTTACCAGCAAAAAACCACTTATTCTATTGTCCATTAGTTATATATTAGCTTAATTATTGCTGACTATTGTTGGTTTTGGTTTGGATTCGTTGGGTCGTAAGTTGGAAATGGTGGCACAAATGGTGGTGGCACATCTGGCGGAGGCCCTATTGGTTCAGCTTGCTCTGATTGAATAACTTGAGGCTCCCCAAACTCTACAGCCCCTAAAGACTCTATGGGTTGAGGCCTGTCTGGGTCAAAGTTACCTGCTTGGTCCATGGCGTCTATAACGGCTTGTCTGGCAGATTCAGCATCTTCATCTATAGCATTATTGTTTACACCTGTTTGATTATTAACAGGGTTGGGCAAACCAATTTCACCAGGTCGTTGAGAGTCTGTTTCATAGCTCATCACCTTTTTTTCTATGTTTTCTAATGTTTCGTTGGTGTCTATTTCTGGGCCTAAAGGTTTATTTAGACTAGTTTCGCCATCTGTATCTAACCTATAATCAGGTGTAATTGGTACTTCTGGGGCCCTAGGTGACTCAGCATCATGCTGGGTTGATAGTAGCGGTGATTGAGTATTTCCAACTGCAGGTTGTTGAGTATCACCAAAATCGTTAGCAGTTGGTATTTCGCTTAATGGATCAACCGATGGCTCTTCTTGCCTATGGGCATCTATGTTTGAATTAATAGGGTTCGCCGTTTCGGCAGGGGTTGGAATATATTTACTATATTGTTGATTTTGTTCAGACTGTTCATTAGGAATAATCGGAGCGTTTACTTCTTCGGCATTAGCTTGCACTTCAGTTACTGCTGCATTAAGTTCTTCGGCAGATTTAAATTCACCTACATCATCAATATGTATCGAATCTTCACTATATTGTTGCGGAGTTTCATCTATAGGATCTGGATGACTTAAAGTTAGGACTCCATTTTCATCTACGGTGTCCACTTGGGTATCATTCTCTTCGTCTTCAAAATCATTTGGCACAGGAAGTTCATCATCATCGACTTCACTGCCATATGTTTCAGCTGGAGTAAGCTCGGTAGATATTAACTGTTGGTTAGCACCAGAAGCCATGAGTTCGGCGCTTAGTTTCATTACCTTGGGACTTGTTTTTTCGTTACTAAACCGTTCAGTTTCAGCTACTATACCTGTTAAATAGGCAGTGGCTATTTGGCTATCAAATATACCCGGTTTAAAACTATCACTAATAGATGCTAGCATTTCGCATAAACTACTTGCTTTATCATCTTGCCAGTTAATTCCAGCTATATCTACCAATTCCGGACCTGCCATTACACCAATTACGGTAGCATCGTGCAATATTCGGCCATGAGAAATTATTGCTTGATCTATATGCTCCCGGTTATCCACGCCCAGCGCAACTACAACATCAACATTAAAATCACCCTGACTAAATTCTAAATCAGCATCAGTTAATGACGTTTTATAAGGGGTGATAAAGACTTTAACTACATCATCTTCTACTTTATATTTCAATTTGTCTGCTTTGGCTTTATCTAAAGAGATAATAAAATCACGCAAACTATCTGTATTCGTTTCAATGGTATCTTCGGGGCTTAAAAATTCTATAGTCGATGGTACCTGACCACTAAAAACAGCGGTTGCCCTTTTGTCGAGTTTATTCATAACTAATGTAAAACCAATGGCGGCAGCCAATTGATCTACACTAGGGTTATCACTAACAGTTACCAAGATGTTTTGGGCTTCTTTTAGTCTTTCTATTACCTGTTTTTTTGGGTTGTTTTCCATTGATTCTTTTTGATGTTTTTTGATTTTATGTGATTATATACTCGCACATTACCATAAACACTATTGTAAAATCAAGTAAATTCTTGAAAAAAGCGTGATTTTTTTGTATAGTTACATGTTGATAACCACAATACTTAAAAGCCTGAATAGTCAGGAAAGGATAGTCACACTAAATGCCAATTATCAAATCAGCTAAAAAACGAGTAAAAGTTACTAAAAAAGCCACAGTTAGAAACGCTAAAACCAAGCGAACATTGCGCGAAGCCGTTAAGGCCTTTCACGGTGCCGTTAAGGGTGGAAAACCGGCTGAAGTTGCCGAAACTAAAGCAAAAGCCGAAAGTGCTATAGATACAGCTACGAAAAAGAATGTAATCCATAAAAACAAGGGTGCTCGTAAAAAAAGTCAGCTAGCCAAGATAGCCAAAGCTACCGGCGCAAAACCCGTTGCTAAGGCAAAGGTAGTTAAAAAAGCTCCTGCTAAGCCCGTTGCTAAAAAG
>CAYZCZ010000016.1:0-17299 GCA_964477125.1 uncultured Candidatus Saccharibacteria bacterium
CACATGCGGTATTAGCTACTCTTTCGAGCAGTTATCCCTCAGTTTGGGGTATGTTCCTACGCGTTACTCTGCCGTCCGCCGCTCGAGTACCACCGAAGTGGCCTTTCCGCACGACTTGCATGTATTAGGCACGCCGCCAGCGTTCATCCTGAGCCAGGATCAAACTCTCCATTAAAAGATTTTGATCTAATCAAAAATCTAAAACGCTGACATTTCGAAATTACTTAAAATTCAAAGAAATTTACTTTGTACCAGTCAATCAAGACTGATACACATCAACATATTGTTGACGCTGCACTATCCAATTTTTAACGTACTGTTTCGAATATATCTTGTATAAACACCTCGAAAGCAACGGGACTCATCATACCCTATAAATACAGATTAAGTCAAGCCTTAATATACAAAAAATGTTGTAACTATTTCTACAATAATATATTCGTTACTATACCAACGCCAAGGCCAACAACTGCACCTGCAACTACTTCAATTATTCTATGGCCTTTTGCGTTAGTAATATTCGCTTTTAATCCACTTTTTTTAGCAAGTTTTTTTATGACTTCAGTCTGTTGGCCTGTCGCTAACCGAACCCCTCTGGCATCATACATAACTATTGCTGTTATGGCTAAACTTAGCCCAAAAATTGCCGAATCAAATCCCTCGTTCAAACCAATAACTGTTGTTAAAGCAACCATGAATGCCGAGTGTGAGCTAGGCATACCACCCGACTGAAAAGCATCAGTTAAAGTAACTCCGTCTTTCCTTAGCGTAAGCACAAATTTAATGCCCTGCGCAACAAGCCAGCCTGCTACCGGGGCAACTATATATAGTGTCCCGTCCATTACAGCTAAGCCTTTTCCTCAGTGTCTAGCTCTTCTTTTTCAGACTCAGCTACCAGTGTCATAGACACCACTTTATCGTTTTGGTTCAACCTCATAATCCTTACACCCTGAGTTGCTCTACCAAGCTCTGGTATGTCTTTAAGTCCTAGCCGGATAGTCTGACCTTGTGAAGAAATTATAATAACCTCATGGAATTCTTTTGTTAGGGTAGCTACACCAATAAGTTGACCGGTCTTGGTATTAACAACTGCTGAACGAATACCAACTCCACCTCTAGCGTGTGCAGTAAACTGTGATACTTTAGTTCTCTTTCCGTAGCCTAATTCGCTTATAACAAATATGCTAGATTCTTCTTGAACTATATCCATTCCAATTACATAGTCGTCTGGCTTTAGCCTAATACCTCTAACACCCCTGGAAACACGTCCCATTGGCCTAACACCCTTTTCATGGAAGCGCATGGCCTGGCCCTTTGAACTAGATATAACAATTTCATTGTCGCCATTACTTATGGCAATCCATTTTAGTTCATCGCCATCATCTAAGTTAATGGCAATTAACCCAGAATTTCGGACGTTCTTGTAATGCTCGTATGATGTCTTCTTAACAACACCCTTAACCGTACACATGATCAAAAAGCCTTGTTCTTCTGCACGGCCAATTCGTATTACTGAACTTACCTTTTCTTCTGGTTGAAGTTGCAGTAAGTTTACAATAGCTACACCCTTAGCATTCAGCCCTGTTGCAGGCACCTCATATGCTTTAAGCCTAAATACCCTACCCTTGTTCGTAAAGAATAGTAAGTAGTCGTGTGTAGAGGCAATAACTAGGTGCTCAATTATATCTTCTTCCCTGGTAGACATTCCACGACGACCCTTGCCACCACGACCTTGTTTTTTATACTCTGCTTCTGGGCTACGTTTGATATAGTTTGCTGATGTAAGCGTTACAACAATTTGCTCATCAGGAATTAGCTCTTCATCGCTAAACTTACCAAGCTCCTGAACAACAACTTTTGTACGCCTGTCGTCACCATATTTATCGCGCAATTCAATAACTTCAGTCTTAATAATCTCCAAAATGTATTTCTCATCACCCAAAATCTTGGTTAGTTCTGCAATTAGCTTTCTAAGTTCGGCAAGTTCATCTTCAATTTTCTTACGCTCTAAACCTGCCAATGCTCGAAGTTGCATTGCCAAAATAGCTTTTGCTTGAATTTCAGACAACTTAAATCTTTTAATAAGGTTAGCCTGAGCCTCATCAGTAGTTTGGCTAGCCCTAATAATACTAATGACCTCATCAATATGATCTAACGCAATCGATAAGCCTTCTAATATGTGAGCCCGAGCTTCGGCTTTTTTAAGTTCAAATTCTGTTCGACGCCTAACTACTACTTGCCTATGTTTAACATACTCATGCAAAATATCTACTAAACCAAGCACGCGTGGCTGTATGCCATCGATAAGTGCAAGCATATTGAAGTGGAAGGATGTCTGTAATGATGTTAGCTTATATAGTTGGTTCAATATTTTCTTAGGGTATGCATCTTTCTTTAAATCAACTACTACCCTAACTACACCTCTTGCACTTTCATCGCGCAAATCAGAAATGCCAACAATTTTCTTTTCTTTAACTAAATCTGCGATCTTCTCTAGCAAGGTTGCCTTATTCATTCCATAAGGTACTTCACTAATTACAATTCGGTGGGTTCCCTTTTTGGATCGCTCCTCGATATTGGCAACACCCCTGACGACAATGCCACCCCTACCGGTTGCGTAGGCAGTTCGTAGGCTATCTTTTCCAAATATAATTCCGCCAGTTGGAAAATCAGGACCTTTTATAAATTCTAATAAATCGTCTACTGTAGCTTCTGGATTATCGATTAGATGAATAATTGCATCGGCAACTTCTGTAAGATTGTGTGGAGGAATAGATGTTGCCATACCAACAGCAATACCCATTTGGCCATTAAGTAGTAAGTTTGGCAATTTTGCAGGTAATACACTTGGTTCTTGTTCTGAACCATCAAAGTTATCCCTAAAATCAACGGTGTCTTTATCTATATCTGTTAGTAGCTCTTCAGCATGCCGGTTCATCTTTGCTTCTGTATAACGATGAGCAGCTGGTGGATCACCATCCATTGAACCAAAGTTACCTTGACCAGTAACTAACAGGTACCTTGTAGACCAGTCTTGGGCCAACCTAACCATAGAATCATAGATAGAACTATCTCCATGAGGGTGGTACTTACCCATAACATCACCAATAATACGGGCACTTTTAACAAATTTAGAGTTTGGGCGCCAGCCATTCTTTTCCATGGAATATAAAATACGTCTATGAACAGGTTTTAAGCCATCACGTACATCTGGTAAAGCTCGAGCCACAATTACACTCATCGAATAGCGTAAGTAACTGTCTTCCATTACGTCTTCAACACTTTTAAGCTCTATATGCCTAGAGTGTGTAGCAGAATCTAATACTTCAACTTCTGGTATATTTTTTTCATTATCTTCCATACTATATGTCCAAATCCTTTACAAATTTTGCATGCGTCTGAATAAACGTTTTTCTTAAATCCACTTCCTCGCCCATAAGCTTGTTGAATATGGCGTTTGCTTTTTCAGCATCTTCTACCCTGACCTGTATAAGGACACGGTTTTCTGGATTCATAGTCGTATCCCACAGCTGTTCTGCATCCATTTCACCCAAACCTTTATATCGTTGGATATCACTTAATCCAGATTGCTTCTTACGATCATCGTTAGGGTCAATTTTTACACCATTTGCTTTTCTGTCTTCAATTAGCTTGTCCATAATTTCATCACGTTCGGCATCGGAATATACATAAGTCTTTTTATTACCCTGACTTTTTAGCAAATACAACGGTGGCTTTGCCAAGTAAAGATGCCCGCCTGCTATAACTGGTGCCATGTAGCGGAAGAAAAATGTTAATAACAAAGTACTAATATGTGAACCATCAACGTCGGCATCAGTCATGATAATAATTCTATGGTAACGTAGGCCGTCTATATCAAACTGCTCATCAATACCAACACCCAAAGCTTTTATTAGGCTTACTATTTCATTATTAGCAAGCATTTTATCAAGCCTTGCTCTTTCAACATTCAAAACTTTACCTCTTAACGGCAATATTGCTTGAGTTTTACTGTCACGACCACTCTTTGCAGAACCACCAGCAGAGTCTCCCTCTACTAAGTAAATTTCAGAATCTGCAGGACTCTTGCTTGAGCAATCAGCCAATTTACCCGGCATAGATGCACCATCTAGCACACCTTTACGAATTATATTTTCCCTTGCTGCCCTAGCTGCCTTTCGGGCCCTAGAAGCAAGCAAAGCTTTACCAATAATATTTTTAGCAACTGCAGGATTTTCTTCTAAGTAATAGGCAAAATATTCTGACATTACCTTGTCTACATAGCCCCGTACTTCTGGGTTACCTAGTTTATTTTTAGTCTGTCCTTCAAACTGAGGGTCGGGTATTTTAACTAATATAA
Source organism: uncultured Candidatus Saccharibacteria bacterium (assembly GCA_964477125.1). GTDB lineage: Bacteria > Patescibacteriota > Saccharimonadia > Saccharimonadales > CAIOMD01 > DALYDK01. The sequence goes on from CAYZCZ010000016.1 coordinate 4,361, forward strand.
CTGTGGTTAAACCTTCACGGCAATCTTCACCAGTCAGGTTGTCGTCTTTTTCCTTAAGAAGCCCGTTTTTCCTAGCATAGTCATTAACAACCCTAGTAAGAGCTGTTTTAAAGCCCACAAGGTGAGTACCACCATCTGGGTTATAAACATTATTTGCAAAAGCTTTAACTGTTTCATTAAAGCTATCATTGTATTGCAAAGCAATTTCGACCATTACATCTTGGATCTGCTTTTCAACATAAAATACTTTATCACCAACAGTTTCACGACCAAGATTTAAGTGTTTTACATAGCTTTGTATACCACCTTCGAAATAGAAACCGCACTCTTGCTTGGTTATTTCGTTAAAAGCATATACTTTAACACCTTTTGTGAGATAAGCTTGGTGTCTAAGGTAGTTTATAATCCAGTCGAAATCAAACTTAGTTTCTTGGAAAATTGTTTCATCAGGCCAAAAAGCAATAGTTGTACCATTTTCGGTAGACTTGCCAACAATTTCTAGCTCAGAAGTAGGAAAACCTTTAGCATATGTCTGGCGATATATTTTACCGTTCAGCCTTACTTCGGCAACTACTTTACTAGACAAAGCATTAACAACGCTAATACCAACACCATGAAGACCACTAGAAACTTTATAGCCACCACCGCCGAACTTACCACCAGCATGCAGAATTGTCATAACAGTTTCTAAAGTACTTTTGCCAGTTTTTGGATGAACATCTACCGGTATACCGCGACCATTATCCGAAACTTTTATACCACCATCTTCTAACAACACAACCTCTACATGAGAAGCATGTCCAGCTATTGCTTCATCAATAGAGTTATCTGCTATTTCTTTAATTAAGTGATGGAGACCCTCTTTACCAGTTCCACCAATATACATTCCCGGTCGCTTACGAACCGGCTCTAAACCCTCTAAAACCTGAATCTGTCCAGCGTCATAATTACCTGTATCTGCTTTTTGTTTAGCCATAACCCTCTTACTCATTTAACATTAATTCTTCATTATTATAGTTACTACTCAATATTTTTACAACTATTGCTCCCTAATTCAAGATGTAATTTTTACCCTGGCAATACTAAATATTTTTTGCTACTTACTTAATGCAACTATTTATTAACTTTCTGGTTAGTATATTATTCACCTACAATATTGAGACTAATATTCATATGTTAAGTCGTCTCTTAAGTTAATAACAATCATAAGTGTTATATCCCTATTGGCAACCATATGCAAAAGTGTTTAAATAATAGAGTAATAAATATGTTCAGTCATTAAATACCAAAAAGGCAAAAATGTTTAAGAAAATAGTCTCAAACCTACCCTTTCACCCTACTCTGTTGGGTGATTTAGGCTATTACCTAAGAAGAGTTAAACAAGAAGAATCAATCAGAAGACTTGGTCTAGTATTTATTGTGTTAGCAATGTCTGTGCAAATATTTGCCTTTCTATCTCCTACCAAATCGTCCCTGGCTACTAGTATGGCCGATATAGTTTACGGAGCAACTACTAAAGATGACATTATAAAAGCCTATTCTAAAAATAAAGATCCTCAGGGTAGGAAAGATGTAAAAGAAATATTTGATTACTATGGCATTGGGTTAGACCAGATACAAAATGCCAAAAAAACTGTCATCCAAGACAGTGATAACGAGAAATACCTAAACACTTCTCGAAGTTCTAGTGTTCCAGGGGGTGTCTTTACCCGTATACCTGGTGCAATAGATGGTGGAATATATGAATTCCCTCTTAAATACTGGGATAAATCTCAATTCCCAGATGGGTATCCTGCACTAACAGGCATTAGTACCTATGGCTTCAGATTCTGGGTATTGCTAAAAGGTTGCGGTAACATCGTTATCGAAAAGGGTTCAAAACACCCTAAGTTTGAAATCAACAAAAAACTTATATCTTCTAATACAGCTAATCCAAATGATACTGTTAACTACACAATAGAGTTTCGTAATTCTGGATTAGCGAATTCTGAAAATGTCCGAATAATTGACAGAATAGATGACAACTATAAATACATTGATTATAAAAGTACAGCTGACTTGAAATTCTCCCAAGATGGACAAAAACTCACATGGGAAGTTAAGGGCAAAGACAGTGCCCTATCCCCAAGTAACAGATGGCATAAAATTGATATCTCTCTCCAAATAAGAAAATCGGCACCAAATGGAGTAAAAATGTGTAATCAAGCAACTATTAAAGGTACCCGAACCAGCGATGCTACATCGGGTGGGCCTAAGGACTGTGTAACCGTAACCACGCCCACTTGCCCAGGAACGGGTCTACCTATACCTAGTGGTGGTGTACAAAACTGTAGCGTAGTTTGCCTTAACGGTTCAACTCTGCCATACAATCAAACTTGCCCAATACCCCAGCTAACTTGCCAAAGCCTAAAACTAATCTCAAATCCTTCTTGGGATAGTGCTAAGTTTGAAACAATATTTCTTAAACAGCCAGGTGGATCAGTAGGCGGTGTAAAATATTTTGTGAACGATAAGCTAGTTGCTACTCAATCTGTAGCCCCTAGTGCAAGCAGTGATTTTTACACCCACAAGTTTAATGAACCTGGTAGCTATACGGTTAAGTCAGAACTAGTGCCTGGCGTGGGAAATTTGGTCCCTAGCCAAGGTTGTCAAACAACCGTTCAAATCGAAAAGCCATTAAACCCTGTTGCCCGGATAGTAACAGATAAAAGGGTGAGTAATATTACAGCCAATATAGTAGATGCCAACAACACAACTGCATCTGCAAACGACGTATTAAAATACACTCTAGTTATTGCCAATACCGGTGATGCACCAGCCGTTGATCTCGTTCTTAGTGGTGAATACGCTGAAAATATAAGTGACGTTTTAGAATACGCCAATATAGTTGAAAAAGGTGATGCAATCTTTAATGAATCCACCCAGACCTTATCATGGCCTGCTACAACAATTCCTGCTGGTGGCAAAGTAGAAAAAGTGTTCACCGTAAAGGTTAAGGATCCCATTCCAGCAACTCCAATATCTTCATCTAATCCACTATCATTTGATTATTCAATGAGAAATAAATATGGTCGTGAAGTTGTTGTTAATTTAAAAAAGCCTGCATCAAAAACTATTGAACAATCTACGGCATACTTGCCAAATACTGGTCCAGGAACAGGATTAATTATTAGTGTTTTTGCTACAACATTAATTGCATATTTCTATTATCGCTCCAAATTAATGGGCCGAGAACTAGAAGTAATAAGATACGAATTTAGTACAGGAGGTCTATGATGTCAGAAAGTCTACACAATAAAGAAAGCCGTCACCAACAGATTGAAAATATCCACCATAATCACCTAAGTAGCGAAAATAACAACGAAAATTCAAATGAGACATCTGAACATTTAGCAAAGAATATTGAAAAAATAAGGGCTTCCATAGATAAACAATCAATAGCTAAATCTGAACAACTTAAAAATAATTATAACAACATAGACCAACATGAGAGCTCCTATCATCAGCACTATGTAACTAAAAAAATTAAGGCTGTCACATACAAAAAGACCCTAACAGAAACTAGAAAAAGTTTATCTAAACCTCAGAAAATATTGAGCAAAATAATACACCAGCCAATTGTAGAATCAGTTAGTGAGGTTGGTGCTAAAACTATAGCTAGGCCAAGTGGACTTCTGAGTGGTGGTGTAGTTGGATTTTTCGGTAGTACCCTCCTTATCTTCTTCGCTAAAGATATCGGGTTCGAGCTACCTTCTAGTGCATTTATGGTATTGTTCTTAGCCGGTTTTATATTCGGCATTGCCCTGGAGTTACTATGGTCTATGATAATGAAAAGACGCTATGGTAAACGTAAAGGGCTACAGTACTAGATTCCCTGTATATAGTATTACTACTACCACAGTACTTTGTTTATGTTAGTTCTTAATGATAAATACACTAAAAGTATTTAATTCTTCATTTTTAAGTTGCCGTCACGATCGATGACAATAGTATCTTCGTGATTAAAATGGCCCTTATCACCGGTTCTAGCAATATTATCTGTCTTAACTGGCTCCACGGGTTTTTCTTCTATGATAGGCATTTGATCTAACTGGCCTTGAAAGGTTCCTGGCTTAGATATATTTTCTGAGCTTTTCTTCTTGAATGCTTTATTCTCATTAATTAATTCAATTTTATTGTCTACTAAAACAGGGGCCTCGGTACCACTAGGGGCTGTAAAATTAGGCTGATCTAACTTGGGAGTTGTTGCTCCAGGTTGACGCCTTTTAGCCAGCCACTCATCCAGAAAAGATCCTTGGCCACTTGGTGGTTTTGGCCTTGGACCCGCGGGACCCCCACCTATACCAGTTTGACTACCTCCACCAAAAGCACCGCCTCCAAATGCTGGCTTAGGCTGAGGAACAACCGTTAACCTATCAAATATTTCTTTTTCTACCACTGCTCTTGGTCGTCCATACTTAGCGCCTGAGAGCTGTTTTAAGGCGTCTGCTAGGTTTTTATTGGAATGTCCTAAATACGGTAGATCAGCCATGCTAAATGGCTGTGTAGGCACTCCTCCAATCAACATCTTTACTATAGCGTTATAGTTTGGCAGTTGCTGTAAGTCATCTACATCAAACACCGGCCTAAAATATTTTTCTAATTGCTCAGCATCGTTTGTGCCAACCCTATGCGAAACTACGGCACCAATATTACCAAATATTGCATCCCTGACCCCCTCCTCAAGCTGGGTGATAAATTGGTTTGCAACAATAAGGTTAAGCTTAAACTTACGTGCTTCACTAAGTATTGATTCAAACGAGTCAGTAGCGAAGTTCTGGAACTCATCAACGTACAAGCAGAAGTCTTTCCTTTCAGACTCGGGAATATCTGCTCTACTCATGGCCGCCGCCTGGAACTTCATAACGAAAATCATACCTAATAATTTTGAGTTTAACTCGCCAGTACGACCTTTGCTAAGGTTAACAAGAAGTATCTTGCCGTCATCCATAATTTCACGCATATTAAACGAACTTTTATTCTGACCAATAATATTGCGCATCATTTCATTAGACATAAATGCACTAAACTTACTTACTACCCAAGCAGTTACCTCACCAGCATCATTAGACCGCTGTGAATTCGGAAATTCTTTGGTCCAAAAATCTATTACCGTTCGATCGGTAGTATATTTAAGTTTCTGCTTAACAAAATCTGGGTCAATTAATAGTTTTGGTACATCTATGAAAGTCCCACCATTAGGATCAGCCATTAACAGTAGTGCACAATTTCTAAAAATATGTTCAAATCTAGGACCGACTATTCCCTGTCTCTGAGGATCATACAGTTTGTAAATCATATTTATAACTTCCTGGATAATGAAGTCTTTTTGCTCTGGGTTATGAAACTCAAATAGGTTAAAACCCATCGGATAGTCCATCTCGGCAGGACAAAAATAAATTACATCCTCAGTTCTTTCCTTAGGTATCATTCCAAGAAGACGTTCAGCTGTATCACCGTGGGGATCAACAAATGCAAATCCTCGCCCCTCTAACATGTCTTGAAGAGCAATATTTTCCAGGAAGGTTGATTTACCTGTACCTGTTTGACCCACCACATACATATGCCTGCGACGGTCGTTTTCGCTTAGCCTTATAGGTTTCTTGATTCCTCTAAAAACATTATAACCAAGTAAAAGACCATCTTCAGTTACTGTCCGTGGGCCATCAACTTGCTTTGACTGCTGTCGCTCTAATTGTGTTGTTGGACTTGTAGACGAATCCGGTAAATGAAATATTGTGGCTAGTTCTACCGCATTTAAAATATTACTTTTTTGTTCAGCCGGAAAAAATCTTAGTATATATGAGGTAACAAAGCTCTCAATGTCTCTAGCTGGGACAAATTTAAAACCATTACCTGGTGCATCAAATAGTGCAAAGCTTGCAGTTATATTACCAAGGATCGTTTGGGCTCTATGCGAAATATTTGATGAAGCTATTACCCTGATTAGTACTTCATAGCCCTGATGTTTGGTCTTCTCCTCTATTGCCTCTGCTAATGATTGATCAAGTCCGGACACCGGCTTATCATCTTTGGGTATTCCACCTTCCTCTTTAGCTTCCGGTGGTTTAACAGGTGCTATAAAAACTTGTTGTATCCACCAAAAGACTAAGTCTGCACCTTGTTTTTTCTTCTTACCATCTCTTAATTTTGAAGCATCTGTTTTAGATTTTTTTATCCAACCTTCATGAGCCGGTCTAATTAGAATCTGCAAACCAACGCCATCATCTTTCTCGAGCTTAGATAATGAGTTCAGTAATGCCTGCATTGTGTCACGTTTAAGGTCTTGGTAAGTGGCAATCGGGTTAATGTATGATTCTTTTAAAACAAGTTCGCCGCCAATTGTCCCGCTTAGCTTTCCGACAGGATTAAAAATGTTATGTTCCGGTACTTCCTCGAGTCGACTATTGGGATATGCGCTCATTAAAGCTTGTTCTACAACTGGAACAAGAGTTACGGGTACGGCAGTGAAGAATTGTATCTTACCTTTATGAGCGACTAATTCTAAACCAATATGACGCTGACCATAAAGTTTACTTTTGAAACCCTTCGAAACAGTACTTGCCAAAATACTATATAGCACACTAGCTTTTGATATATTTTCATCAGCAATATCCCTAGCATCTCGCCCCTTAGCCTCAATATCATCACTTGTCGGAGGTAAATGAATAAGTAGCGGGACCATCTTGAGTCCTCTCTCATAGTTTTTTGCATCTCTTAACAATTTCCTAGATTTCCAAAGCAGAAAATACCCTAGACTCCCTAAGATAAGAATTGATACAAATAAAAGCAATATAGCCGTGGTCTGCACTAATTTGCCCCCACTAGCTTATTAGTTTCTTGTCGTCTATTCTCCAGAATTATCATTAGAAACAACCATCTCTTTACCGTAACGTTTCTTGACATAATCATGTCTCATTACCACAAATTTGTTAGTTTGCTCCCTTGGATCATCCCGGGTCTCAGATACAATTTGCTTAGCTTTATCTACCCACTCTTTTTCAAGAACATCATTATCTTCGGCAACTACAGGGTTGGTTGTTGTATGGGAATCATCAGATTGCTGTTGTTGAAATGGAACAATAGGTAACGCAACAGGTTGTTGCTGTGGCACTGGCTGAATAGCTTGTACAACTGCCCCTTGGGCTTGATTAATTAGTTCAGCAGCATTTGACAAATTTTCAGGGTTACTTTCAACAGGACTGCTCGGAATATTTTCGAAAGAGCTGTCTGCCTGGGGTCGTGGTAACTCTGGGCTACTAAAATTTGGAGTATTATCCATTAGAGGTTAGTATAGCAAAATTTACAAAGCTTATGTTGAAAAAACTAAAAAATATCACAAAATTATTTAATGATTCTATTTGTATACCAAATTACGACTAAACTAGTTACCAAAATAAAAAATATATCAAGAATTTTTAAGCTACTCAAAGATGTAAGTGCTAGCAGATAAGTTGGTATAAAGCCAATGATGCCCGAGAATATATAAATTTTTGTACTACTAATTCTAGTAGTACTTACAATAAATAAAATGTGAGAAATTTGAAAAAAAACTAAAAAACATAATATCAAAAAGCCAACAGTAGCTATCATAGTCAAGTTATTGGGGTTAATTATGGAGCCATAAGCAAGTAGAGCTAATATAGTCAATACTAGTAAAATAAACAGTTTCTTTATTGTCATAATAGCCCCTACTTTACTGGAGTTCGTTAAAAACCTCAATCAAACACTTATTCAGTTGATAAATTATCTCAACTACCTAAAGTTCAGTTACTAATGTGAAATATACGGCTAAATCTCGCTAAATTTTTAATTGAAACTTATTTTAAAATTAACAAACGCCTGTCCCAACAAGACAAGCGTTTGAAACCAACAGAAAGTTACATGGAGAGCCTCAGCCAAAATTGTAAAACCGCCCAATAAATATAACTTCTATGGCGCTTATCAATTTTTGGCTAAAGGCATCCGACTGACCGCTCCCCAAAGCTTTAGGCTTGGAGGGCGTTGAAAAAGTTGGAGCATTTTTGTAAGTTTTTGTTTTTTCTTACTGCTAACAATTTAGCACAGATATGCATTTTTGTCAACAATATTCATATTGATATTTACAACATATAAGATACAGAACTTAAAAATATAAAGTTATATTTTTAACAACATATCACTATAAAATTTTAAAATATACTAATCAATATCAAATATTAACCAGTAACTTATTGCATAAAATAATAAATATAAATCTGTTGTCTATTTATTATATTACTAATAAATAGACAAGCTTTTGTTTGGTTGAGCACTAATTATTAGTATTTAAAAGCTACCAAAATATGCATAGCTTTTATAGTTAATCTCTTAGCAATTATTGCATAAAGTAATATATCAATTGGTACAATAGTTTTCTGAATTATAAAATCCGCTTTGTCAGAAATCATCACCACAGCTACAAAACTTCGAAAATATATTGCATCACTGCAAGCAAAAATTTTTTTCACAGTATACTGCTAAGTATTAATTAGCTGGTATATAGCTTCGTTTTCATCCGTTTCATATATTTTTACTATTTACTTAAACAATTTAATTAATTTACTGCTTATTTATTAAACCTCATTTATAAAATCTATCCCTTGTAATCTAATTATTTTATCGTTGCCTGTGTATATGTTACAAAGATTGTAAAAAAAGGTCTTGACAGTGCTTTTGCTTATTCTTTATTATAAACCCAGTACCTGAATAAAAAAGGTGCTCAAAAATAAAAACCTTAGTCTCTGTTAACAACCTGTTAGGGAGTTAAATAAAAAGAGGCAATAAGGTTAAGAAAAAGATACAAAAACTATAAAATACCGTTGTCGTCTCGCAGCTCGACAACGGTTTTTTTATTATTAATAATAAATTAGTTTACAATAATGCTTATGTCTACTTATTCATTTATAAACAACGGGCTAGAAGGTTCTATGGTCACTGTCGAATGCAATATAAATCGTGGGTTACCAAGCATTAGTATTGTAGGTATGGCTACCAAGGCAGTTGATGAGTCCAAGGAACGCATTAGAGCTGCAATTTCAAAGTCCGGATACAATTTTCCTAAAGGACGAATTATTATTAACTTAGCGCCTGCTGATACGCCTAAGGATACATCGAGTCTAGACCTCGCAATGGCTATGGCTATTTTATCTGCTGATGGACAAATAAATGGAAATGTAGAAAAATTCGGTTTCATTGGAGAACTTGGCCTTAATGGTAAAGTTCGCCCTGTTCGAGGAATAATCGGAAAAATAATCTCGGCCCTTAAGACTACCGATTTATTGTTGGTAATTCCATCTCAAAATCTAAAACAAGCAAGCTTAATAAATAACGGTAAAATTGCTTCTGTGTCCAGTCTTAAGGAGTTGGTTACCGCAATCAATAATGGACAGATTAGCCAAAAGCTAATGGTTAATGAACGCAATACCGAGAATGTACTAGACGAAGAGTATAGTTCAGAAATAGATTTTGGTGAAATAATTGGCCAAGAAAATGCTAAAAGAGCTTTGCTTATCGCAGCCAGTGGTGGGCACAATGTATTACTTACTGGCCCACCAGGAACAGGTAAGTCTATGCTAGCTAAGGCCTTTGTGGGTATACTACCGAAACTAACTGACGAACAAACTCTTGAATCAACCCATATCCATAGCCTATCCCTTTCTGATCCAGATAAAATTATTTCTAGACCACCTCTAAGAACTCCCCACCATAGTTCAAGCGATGTATCTATAACTGGTGGTGGTCACTCTTTAAGGCCTGGAGAAATTAGCCTCGCTCATAACGGAGTATTGTTCATGGACGAAATGCCCGAATTCAGTCGAGTTGCAATTGAATCACTACGCCAACCCCTAGAAGACCGCCAAATTACTATTGCCAGAGCACAAAGAAGTACTACTTTCCCTGCTAAATTTATTTTAATTGCTACTAGCAACCCCTGCCCTTGTGGCTTTTACAATTCAAATCACATATGTAGCTGTAGCGCTTCAGACATACAAAGATACCAAAAAAAATTATCTGGCCCAATTATTGACAGGATCGACATGTATGTTTCGGTCACTGAGGTGGAACATAAGTCACTCTTAGATGAAAGCACAAATAAAGAATCAGATAACTACAAGTTAAGAGTTCAGACTGCCCACAAAGTTCAACAAAATCGCCAAAATAATAGCCTAAATGCCTACCTACCCGATAAATATTTAAAGAAGATTGCTAAGCTTACTCCAGATGCTGAAAAATTAATTCTATCTGCTGCCGAAAAAATGGATTTATCAGCTAGAGCCTATATTAGAACTATAAGAGTTGCCCAAACTATAGCTGACATCGATAATTCTCCCATAATAACCAAAAATCATATTGCAGAAGCATTACAATACCGGGCCAAAACATCTGTATTATAAAGAGAATTATTCATTATTAATTTGACCACTGTTAGTACTTCTGTTATACTTCATATCTGAAAAAGGAGAAAATTCATTAACAAGTATACTCGTCTCAATGGAGCGATAAGAGCCAGCGAGCTAAGGGTTATCGACGAAAACGGAAATCAATTAGGCGTACTATCTAAAGCAGAAGCCCTAAGGCTAGCCCAAGAAGCCGAACTTGATTTAGTGGAAGTGTCACCAGACGCAAATCCACCAGTTGCCAAAATAGTAGATTGGGGTAAATACAATTACCAACGAACAAAGCAACTCCAAAAAACTCGACGAAACACCAAGGCAAGCGAACTCAAACAAATGCGTTTCGGTCTAAAAATCAGTGATCACGACATCGGCGTTAAGCTCAAGAAAGTAAGTTCTTTTCTTGACGACGGCGATAAAGTAAGACTGAGCATAATGTACAGAGGCCGTGAACTTGCCCATAAGGAACTTGGAAACCAGTTAATGGATAAAATAATAGCGATGCTAGGCGAACATGTTACGACAGACCAGCCACCACAGTTCGCGGGCAGACAATTAAGCGTTGTAGTAAGGAGCAATAATGCCAAAGCTAAAAAGTCATAGCGGAACAAAAGACCGTGTCAGAGTTACCAAGAATGGGAAAGCTTTAATTCGAAAGAATGGAGGAAACCATTTTCTAGAGCATAAAAGTAAATCTCGTAAGCGGACTTATGCCGGATTACAAGAGGTAACGGGTAAAATTAAGAAGAATCTTAAACGGAAGCTAGGAGTATAATAAATGCGAGTTAAAAGAGGACAGACTTCCCACAAGAAGCACTTAAAGATACGCCACGCGACTAAGGGCATGACCCATTCACGTAGGCGAAGTATTAAGATGGGCCGACAAGGTATTATAAAAGCCCTTCAATATGCTACACGTGACAGGAAAAATCGTAAGCGAACATTTCGTAGTTTATGGAATACCCGCATAAATGCTGCCGCCAGAATTAATGGCACAACTTATAGCAAGCTAATAAACGGTCTTAAAAAAGCCAATGTCAGTATCGATAGAAAAATCTTGTCTGAACTAGCTGTTAATGAGCCAAAAGCATTTCAAGCTGTAGTTAAAACTGCAAAATAAGCTATTATCTTATTAGATAATTTAAAAACCCCTTATATATTAAGGGGTTTTTAAATGCCAGATCATTAGTAAGCCGGGTTCTGTTCTATCTGATCATCTATCTAGCCTCGCATTTGCATACGAGATCAAGCGGTTTTAGTAACGCAGACTTTAGCGGGTCGCTAGCTACTAGGTAGCAAAAGCCTACTCCTTGCAACAGGCAGGGTTTACCTCTCTACCGAGTCACCACGGTAGACTGTAGGCTCTTACCCTACTCATTTCACCCTTACCCTGCTTCCGTTACCGGAGGCTGAGCGGTATTGTTTCTGTGGCACTTTCCCTAAAGTTTCCTTTGGTTGCCGTTAGCAACTGCCTTTACCCTATGTTGCCCGGACTTTCCTCCAGACTTTCGTTACCGAAGGTCTGGCGATCAGTCAATGATCTAGCGCTTATTATTATAACAACTTATCAGTTCTATCGAGTGAATTCTTATGTAAATCTAATATTCTATTTACCTCAGCATCAGCCGCCTTGTTTAATTCCCTAGGCACATGAGTGAAAGTAACTTTTTTAAATCTATCTATGAGCTTCTTAATATCAGAGTGAATAGGCCATAATTCTCTATTTTTAATTTTAAAGACACCATTCATTTGGTTAACAACCAATAAACTATCCATGTAAATATGAATAATAACTGCATTTAATTTGGCACAATCTTTTAGCCCATACCTAACTGCCTGATACTCTGCTTGATTATTAGTGGTAATTCCCAGATATTCTCCCCCGCTAATAAGTAGGTTGTCGTCACTATCATAAATTACGTATCCGCTTGCAGAAGGTCCGGGATTACCCCGCGAACCACCATCGGTATACATTTTGACTTCTTTAATAGTTGTTGTGTTTGTCGCAACATTTTTTTGATCTTTCAAATGATACTTAATTATCTTAACCAAGGACTTAGTTGTTATGTCAGGGCCATAGTATTTTTTAAAGACCGCTATTATATCTTCGATACTACCGTAGGACTCATGGCCTTGAATATCGTAGCTACTTATATCTTCAATACGTTTTGTTGTAACTTTATCAACAATAATTTGAGTAAAAACATTGCCATTTTCTGAATTAATAAATTGTATTTCATCATCTACCTGAATATTTTTTTCGTCTGCTAGTCGCCAAGTAGTATTATATAGTCCATTCAAAATAGGTTCTATTTGGCTAGGTATAAATTTTAGTGTTTTCATTTCTAGTAACATTATCTCACAGTGCAGTAGTTAAAAAACAGAATGTACAACTACAGATACTTATAGTTTTGAATTTATTGGTCGGGGTGACAAGACTTGAACTTGCGACCTCACGGCCCCCAGCCGTACGCGCTACCAACTG
>CAYZCZ010000017.1:0-16845 GCA_964477125.1 uncultured Candidatus Saccharibacteria bacterium
CCTATAAAAGCCGAGAAATTACTACCAGCTGCATTGCAGGCTAGTAAGTTAATACAAAATAAGCAAAGCGTGCTGTCTTTTTGCCGGATGGGCCGGCACCGTAGTGTGGCTATGGCCTGCGCAATACTCATTACACAAGGTTACAGTGCCAAGCAGGCAATGAGGCTAGTAAAAGAAAAAAGGCCAGTGGCCGACCCCTATATCAGCCATATAGCTAACACTATCAACCATTTCGAACAACTTTGGTTACAAAAAAAATAAGCCCCGGTAGGGCGCTACAACCAATTCTCATGGTCGAGCGCCCTACCTGGGACTTCTTGTGGTGTTATTCCACCAGCTGGGGGAGCTTAAGGCCCTTGTCCAAAACTGCGTCAATTACACCTGGTAGGACCTCCGCTGTGTAAGGTGCCTGCATGTGTAGAAGAATCACTCCATTCTTCTGCACTGGCGGGGTTACGCCTGCTTCGCCATAGCGCACTCGCTTAACAATTTGCTTAGCGCTTGCGCCAGCCCAGTCGCGAGTGTCCACGGTCCAGAAACATATTTGGTAGCCCATGCTACCGGCCACTGACTGAACCCGTGGGTCAAATGCTCCTGCGCCATAGGGCGGGCGCAAAAGCATTGGGCTTGTTGTACCCTGAGCCCCACGCTCAATCTCCAAGCGCATACGTTTGTCGGACAAACGCGTGAAGTCTTCGTGGCTGTAGCTGTGGTTGCCCAAATAGTGTCCCTGCCGGGTGATCTTTGCCATCAACCTAGGGTTGTTTTGTGCAAAGTACCCAACTGGGAAGAATATTGCGCGGACATTGCGTTCGCGCAGTACCTTAAGGATTCCCTTGACTTGGCTGGGTGTGCCAGCATCGTCGAAGGTGATCCACACTTTCTTGCCGGGCATGTTACAGCTGACAATCTTCTTGTAGCTGGTAGAAATGCTCCCGGTAGGCAACACAGTCGCACTGCTTGGCATGGCAATTAATCCAAGTGCCATAGCCATAACCAAACCGACTACCTTGAACAAGGCACGTTTTGGCACCTAAATCACTCTCCTTCATAGAAAATTCGTAGAAATATAGGACCTATAAACTATACAATACTTACAAAAAAAGTCAACTCCAAGGGGTACCATTTATCTCATACCAGCATCAAACTAATTTCTATCTCAAAACTCCAAAAGACAAGCTTAAGAAATATATTACATATTAAATATTTACAAAAATACAAACTTAGTGTATAGTTACTTTAATTGAGGGTAGAAACATACTTAAGCGAGGTGTTTCTACCTTTTTAATTTTAGAAAATAGGAGGAATAAGTGAATTATCAATCTGGAACCACAGTGGCTGCTGGGGTGAGTGTAACTGTAGCAGGTATTGCAGTACTCCCCGCAACTGGCGAGACATCTATACTTAGCTATGTAGCTATTGGCGCAATTGTTACTGGTGTAACACTCGTGCTTTTACAAGCTAGTGTTTTTGTTTACCGTTTAATTAATCGTTAGGTAAAACTATGAGTACACTGAAGTTGTTGGTTGCGATTTTTGCCGTTAACCTGCTTGCTATTAGTGGAGCGGTCTATGCTTTTGCACCAAATAATACCCATGGAAACTTGGAATTAAAAAAAGTTAGTATCCAAAAACCAAGTGATGACACACCAAATTTAATAATAGGTAAGCCTGAAAGGCTCCTAATTCCAGCTGCTCAGATAAATATCGATGTGGTGGATGGTGCATACGATCCTGTCACGACAAAATGGACACTATCTAATGACAAAGCTCATTTTGCACTAATGAGTAGTGAGGCCAATAATATGCTTGGAAATACATTTATTTATGGTCACAACAATAAACAAGTGTTTGCTTCTCTTTATAATACTAAGATTGGAGACATTGCTAATATAAAAACGGTCAATGGCAAGGTATTCGTCTACAAATTAGTTCACTCAAGAGAAGTAAATCCAGAAGACGTCAGTGTTTTTGAATACCGTGGTCGTCCGGTGTTAACTATTCAGACTTGTTCGGGTAGCTGGTATGACAAGCGAAAATTATTTACATTCGAATTTATTGAGGTGTCTTAAATGCTAATTAGTATTATTCTGGTTGTTTTCACCCTTACGGTCGTAATTACTACAATTTATAGTATGTTAATGTTAATTGGATCGAGCGTTTACGACGTAGATGCTATTAAACAGTCAAAAAAACCTCAATTTGTTACAAAAACTAAAATTAAACGATATCGACCTCTAGTCAGTATTGTTATTCCAGTATTTAATGAAGAGATTGGCATTAACCGCTGTCTTAATGGCCTGAATAAATTAAGATATAGAAAAGTAGAAATAATTGTTGCTGACGATAAATCGACAGATCAGACCAGACAGATTATCAGAGCATATATAAAGAACCATCCTGACCGTAATATAAGGCTGGTTTGTAAGCGTAAAAATGGCGGGCGCGGTGCTGCTATTAACTTAGGTGCAAAACATGCAAAAGGCGAAATAGTTATAGCATTTGATGCCGATTGCATATTCGATAAGCATTCTATACACAGGCTAGTAGCTCATTTTGCAGATGACAGAGTTGCGGCAGTTGCTGCGAATGTGAGAGTTATGGACAACGGAACAGTACTTAGTATGTTACAGAAGTTGGAGTATTTGATAAGCTTTCGTTCAAAAAAGTTTAATACTATTACCAACAGCGAATATATTATTGGTGGAGCAGGCGCTAGTTATCGAAAATTAATTCTAGACAAAGAAGGTGGTTTCGATGAAAGTATGAAAACCGAGGACATAGAGTTTTCTATGAGAATAGCAAAAAATAATGGTACTAAAGCTAAGTTGATTTATGCAAGTGACTACCTGGTTCACACAGAACCCGTACCAACCTATCAGGGACTTTTCAGACAGCGCTACCGCTGGAAATTTGGTAGTCTTCAGGCTTTGTATAAGAACCGGGCGCTCGTAATATCTAGCAATCATAGTCAGAACAAATTTATGGGTTGGGTTAGATTACCACTTGCCATTTGGTCAGAAGTAATGCTTCTACTGGAACCAATACTTTTTGGTTTATTCGTTTATATCGCGGTTGTCGGCAAGAATCCTTGGTTATTTATTAGCGCAAGTTTGGCATATGCGATAGTTACCTGGTTAGCTATTTGGTCAGATGAACATTATTCCACTAGCACAAGATTAAAACTATCCTTTTTAGCTCCATTTATGTATGTTGCTTCACTTGTAATTAGCGTAATACAGGTAGTAGCAGCCTTTAAGTGTTTAGCCAACTTCATGACTATAACGGGTAGAGTTAAAGTAGACGGTACATATATATCAACAGAGCGATTTAGAAACAGCTTAGAGGTTAGTGTATGAGCCAAGAATATTTAAGATTTTGGCTTAATCGCTTTAAATCAGCATACTTGGTGATGCCTTTTTTAACAATCTTATTACTAATGGTTTGGGTAAAAGTAATAGCACCTGCAGAAAGCTTACCTTTTGATGTTGTCTCAACTAGTCAGGGTAATTTGTTAGAAAACCCTAGCTTTGAGTATTGGCAAAACGGCTTACCAAGCGGTTGGTCTGTAGTAACTCCTAAAAATTCAATCGCTGAGTATGATGTTACTAAGATATCTGGCCAAATTGACGGCTCGGGATTGTTCGTTAATGTACCGACTTTGCAACAAGGTGTAGTTGAGATTAGCTCGCCAAGAATAAATATCAATCCTAATAGCCAATATTTCTTCAAGTCATTTTATAAGACAGATACTTCTGTAAGTATTTTTGCAAAATACTATTACCAAGACGGTAATACTAGCTATACGCTAGTTAAAGAACTGCCCGACTATGATTACGATCTTTCTAGCATGAGCGCAGTCATTAAGCCAGAACCGTCTGCTCGGTCTATGCAAATTATTGTAATGGTGAATAGCATTGGATATTTAGACATGGATTCAGCCTATGTTACACGGAAGTCGGATACTAATAATTTAGCCACAAGCGTCATTCGCAAACAAAAACCAACATATTGGAATATGAACCAAAGTAATGTGTCAAAAACTACTTCATCTTATAGCCAACAGCCCGACAGAGTAAAACTTCAAGCAGATATGTTAGACACTACTAGCTGGAGATCGTCTTGGATAACTGTCAATCCTAGCGAACTTTATGGAGTCAATTTTGAATACGAAGCGACTAATTTCGTAGGTGTTTGGGTAGATTTTTTACGCACTGATGGTAGCGAATTTTCTTGGAAAATATCCGATTTACCACCAAGTCCTTATAGAAGCAATAGTTTCATAGATGTAGAGATCCCAAAAGATGTTATAGCCTTTCAAGTCTCATATCAGATACTTGAGCAGGGTAGTTTAAAAACAGATAATGTCTTTTTAAGCCGTAAGGAAGAATCAAAAAGTTTTATATCTCCCGCTATTTCGGTTACATTCGACGATGGATGGTCTTCCGGAAAGGAAAATGGTACTGAAATACTAAGCGAAATGGGTGACATGAAAGCTACATACTATATCAACCCAGGATTGTTGAATACACCTGAAGTAATGACGGAAGATGATATACGACAATTAATTAGCCAAGGACATCAGATTGGTTCGCACACAAATACGCATATAGATATAACTTCTTATGAGCCAGATTATGTTCGTAGTGAAATGATAAAGTCTAACGACTTCTTGCATAGTTTAGGTATACAACAAATTGATTTTGCCAGCCCTTACGGAAAATATGACTATAATGTTATGGATCAAGTTATGGCGCTCCATACGTCACACCGAGGCACAGAGAAGGGTATAAATACAAAGCATAATTTGGACAAATCAACACTAAAGGGATTATTTATTAGAAAAGATACCACGGATGCAGAGCTAAGAGAGTATGTTAGCCGTACCAAAGAAACAAATGGCTGGCTAATTTTAATCTATCATAAGATTGAAGCAAGTGATTCGAAATTTGATGTTGATCGTGAAACTTTCCAGAGACATATGCAAATAGTAAAAGAGTCAAACATTCCCGTAAAGACGGTCCGCTCCACACTCGATGGTCTGAAATAGTATTTTATACCAACTACACTTACAAAACGGTGTCTTAACTCACCTTCTTCCAATAGGTACATCCCAAATAAGCGCACTAACCATGGTAAAAAGTACTATGCGTTTATTGGTGGTGGTATAGATGACCCAGAAACGCCCGAACAAGCTGTAGTTAGGGAAGTGTACGAAGAAACATCACTAAAAGTAAAAGTAGTTAAACAATTATATGAAATACATAATGTAAATAATGAAAACCATTTTGTATTTTTGTGTGAATATTTAGGCGGCGTGCCAGCATTGCAAAAGGGAACAAACGAATATACCGAGCATGTTCTTGGCAAAAATACACATATTCCAACCTGGGCTCCTTTAGATGAACTAAAAAAATTATCAATTTATCCAGATGTTATTAAACAAAAATTAATTACCGACTTTTTGGGCACGGTATAAATAAATAATTTCGTAATTACTAATTACAGGGTTAAAATTATGGTTATGAAAGATTTTGTGTTTGTTACTGGCAATTTAAACAAAGTTCATTGGTTAGAGGTCTTTTTGGGTGCTAAAGTAGCCCATAAATCGCTAGATTTAGAAGAAATACAATCATTAGACCCACAAAAGGTAATTGCCCATAAAACTAAGCAAGCATATGCCATATTAAAGCGCCCTGTTTTAGTAGAAGATACATCTTTAAGGTTTAATGCACTTGGCAAACTGCCAGGCCCGTTCATAAAATTCTTTTTAGAAGAATTGGGTAATACAGGTTTATGCAATCTTGTTTCAACTTATACAGACAAAACTGCAGAAGCAAGTGTTATTTATGGGTATTATAATGGGCAACAAATAAAGTATTTTCAGGCGACAAAAAAGGGAACAATAGCAATTAATCCTAGGGGTGAAATGGGCCATGGATGGGACCCGATATTTATTCCACAAGGCAGTAATAAGTCATATGGTGAAATGACTCAACAAGAATACGAGTCAGACGATGTCTCACTCCGTAAAAAAGCCGTAAAGCTTTTTAAAGAGTTTGCCTCACAATAATAAAAAATTCTGTTAGTTTAATTCCATATTCCACATCTATTCAAGTTAATTGGGTGGGTATTGGGAAAGAATGTATGTATTTTGCTAGTGCGTTTGGGTCTTTGGTTAGGTTTACTTCAATATAGTTGTCTAAAACGCCATGTTTTATTAAGTCTTGCTTTTCTTCGTAAAACAAATCTTCGTCGAACCATAAAAATGGTTGGCTAAAGTCAATTGCCCTGGTCTTGGCTAGGTCCCAGGTAGTTGGTTTTATTTTGCGCATTAAGTTCTACAGTCTTGGCATCAAACAAGTGGCCAATATGGCTTATTGGCACGCTGGCATCGCCGTTGCAGTGGGTAGTAAGCCAATATGTACTGTCGGGGTAGCTTGTTAAAACGTATTCCAAAAACTCGCTTGCATAGTTTGCAGGGTGCAGGTTATTAGCTAACAAAACACCGTCTATATCTAAATAAATATTCATATAAAACTATTCTGATAGCCTAGCGCACTTATAGCAACCTATTTAGCGTACAATTGTTGTATATGGCAGTAAAAACACACAAATTACAGTGGCAAGAAGAAATGAATGGTGTAACTATAGACTGTTCGCTAGATATCGCTATTCATCCGGCCGAAAGCAGTGTAGTAATGCTAATAGTACCTGGTGTAGATGGTACGGTAGACGGTTACCAAAATAAGTACGTTAATATTGCCAATAACGTGCAAACACAGCACGGTGCTGCCGTTGTTAGAATGTCTAACCCATTTATTACGTCTTACCACTGGGAAAGTAACGTTCGGCGAGCACTAGAATACATACAAGACAATGCCAAAGCTATGGCAGGCACTAGCAAAATAGAAATAATGGTCATGGCTCATTCGGCCGGTGCCGCCATAGTTGCCTGTATTGCTTGGGAATATCCAAATATTTCACGGCTAATGCTTATAAACCCAGCGACAAAGTTAGATATGCAAAAAATAAAATACGGCCTCGCAGAATTTGGCGGTAATAAAATTACTATACTTATTGGCAGTAAAGACCCGGCTGCAGAACATGTTAAAGAGCTAACATCTGCCAATGAAACAGCTATAATGCGAACATTTGTCATAGAAGGCGCAGACCACAACTTTTCTGGCGATGCATTTGCAGTTTTTATGGGTGCACCCCACGCCCACCTGTTTAACCAAGCTTTATATTTATAGCGTAGATAGTCTCTATGCAATTTAACATTGCAGGGGTAGAATAAGTACTTATGGTAAAAATACAAAATTTAGATATGCAGGAAAGGCCACGTGAAAAACTCATAGCCAAAGGTGCAAAATCTTTAAGCGATACGGAGTTGTTGCAGGTAATAATAGGCAGTGGTGTAAAAGGGGCAGATGTAACAAAAATATCTAAACAAATTAAAAAGTTACTAGATATATATGGTTATGATTTAACACTTTCCCAATTAAAAGACATAAAAGGGGTTAGTGATGCCACGGCAACTAAACTAGTTGCTCTCTTTGAACTTGCTAATCGAAATAACAGTAAAGACATAGTAATCACTACAGCCGAACATGCAACCCAGCAAGTTCCGGAACTCCGCACTGCTACACAAGAACATCTGGTTGTATTAAGTTTAGACGGTGCCAATAGGCTAATAAAAAAGCGTGTTATTAGTATTGGTACGCTAAACGCCAGTCTAGTACATCCGCGTGAAGTATTTGCAGATGCCATAGCTGATAGAGCAGCGAGTATTATTGTCCTTCATAACCACCCTAGCGGAACACTAAAACCCAGCGATGCCGACGAAGCAATAACAAAACGTCTTAGCGATGCTGGCAAGCTATTGGGCATAGGCCTTTTAGACCACGTTATAATCACCAAAACAGAACATTATAGCTTTACAGATGACAACAAGTTATAAACAACGTACAATTTAAGCTAAGGAGATATATTTTGGATATACAGCATATAGAGGCAACGCTTTGGCAAGCGGCAGATAAATTACGTAATAATATGGACGCGGCGGAATATAAGCATATTGCACTGGGTCTAATATTTTTGAAATACGTATCAGATGCTTTTGATGAACGGCATAAAAAACTAAAAGATACACCAAATGCAGATCCAGAAGACCGCGATGAATATACAAGTGAGAATGTTTTTTGGGTTCCAGTTGAAGCTCGTTGGGCAAACCTAAAAGCTAATGCAAAACAGCCAACAATCGGCGTGCTTGTAGATAGTGCTATGGATGCGATAGAACGCGACAACCCAAGTCTTAAAGGTGTTTTACCTAAAGAATATGCCAAAGAACGTTTAGACAAGCGCCGCCTTGGTGAGCTAATTGATACATTTAGCAATATTCAGTTTCCAGATGGCCACGCAAGCAAAGACTTGCTAGGCCGTATTTACGAATACTTTATGGGTATGTTTGCCGATGCAGAAGGCAAGCGTGGTGGGCAGTTCTATACACCACGAAGTATTGTCAAATTACTTGTTGCTATGCTTGCCCCTAAGCCTGGTGCGCGCGTTTATGACCCTTGTTGTGGTAGTGGCGGTATGTTTGTACAGTCAGAAGAATTCATTAAAGAGCATGCTGGCCGAATAGGTGATATTGCCGTGTACGGACAAGAATCTAACCAAACCACCTGGAAGCTTGCCAAAATGAACATGGCTATTCGTGGTATTGGGGCAGATATTAAATATGGCGATACACTTCATAATGATCAACTGCCAGACCTCAAAGCAGATATAGTTATAGCTAATCCGCCATTTAATGTTAGTGACTGGGGCGGAGAAACACTCAAAAACGACGTTCGTTGGCAGTTCTGCACGCCACCTACTGGTAATGCTAACTTTGCTTGGGTGCAACATTTTGTACATCATTTAAGCCCAACAGGTACAGCTGGTTTTGTACTGGCAAATGGAAGCATGAGTAGCCAAAGTTCCGGAGAGGGTGAAATCCGCAAAAAGTTGGTAGAAAAGGATTTGGTAGACTGTATAGTTACTCTCCCAAGCCAGCTATTCTTCAATACTGGCATTCCAGCGTGCTTATGGTTTGTGTCACGCGACCGATCAAACCGTAAAGGCAAAGTGTTGTTCATAGACGGCCGTAATTTAGGCCAAATGATAAACCGACGTAACCGCGAGCTAACCGATTCTGATATTTCCAAGGTAACGCAAGCGTACGAAAGTTTTAAAGAGTCTAGTGTAGTAGAAGATGTGGCTGGTTTTGTAAAGATTGCAAACCATGAAGATATCAAAGAGCAAGATTTTGTTTTAACACCAGGTAGGTACGTTGGCAGCGAAGCCGTAGAAGATGACGACGAAGTGTTCGAAGAAAAAATGCAACGCCTTACCAACGAACTAAACGAGCAGTTTGCCCAAAGTCACGACCTAGAAGCCAAGATCAAAGAAAACCTAAAGAAGATTGGCTATGAACTTTAACCAAGCACTTTATAGCATTTATAAGGTACCACGTTATAACTTTATAGTTAGCAGTTTATTTTACCTTGACCTTACATCACGCATAGCAATGTTAAGTAAAGTGTGTTATACTTTACATGTTAGTAAGGAATGTAAAGTATGCAAGTAGGCAAATTTATACAGCAACCACAAGGTTTCAAGGCCTTTATACCAGACGAGTTTCCGCCTGTTAAGGCACCAGTTTTTAGTACCGAAGTTCATATGGCAAATACCGATGCTACACTCGCGTTAGGCAAGTTAGACGGAGTTGCGCAGCTAATTCCCGACATTGACTTCTTCACATTCATGTATGTGCGAAAAGAAGCGGCTCTATCTAGCAACATAGAGGGCACCATGGCGACGATGCATGATTCGCTAAAAGCAAGTATAGAGATAACTGAGGGTATCCCACGCGATGTTGAAAATATTATTCATTACATTGATGCAGTCAAACATGGCAGAGAACGATTGAATAAAATGCCACTTACCTTAAGAGTTATCCGTGAGCTTCATCACAAACTTATGAGAGGTACACAAGAAGGAATTGGCAAGACTCCAGGCGAATTTAGAAAGTCCCAGAACTGGATTGGAGGTACTCGCCCGGACAACGCTGATTTTGTACCGCCTCCTGCACATGAGCTAAACCGTGTGCTAGGTGATTTTGAAACTTTTATTAATACATATGGTGAATTTCCGCCGCTTATTAAAGCCGCACTAATGCATGCGCAGTTTGAAACAATACACCCCTTCCTAGATGGCAACGGTCGAACAGGGCGTCTGCTAATTACATTGCAGCTATGTAATGACAAAGTACTAGAATATCCTATCTTATATTTATCTGAATATTTCAAAAGAAACCGCGACACTTACTTTGCGAGGCTATCTGATTACCATAACAAAGGTTTGGTTGAGCGTTGGCTTATTTTCTTTTTGGAAGGTGTACATGAAGTTGCGGTTGAGGCATTAGATGTTTCAAAACGCATAGTTGTACTTAGAGAAAACGATATGCAAAAAATTCATGGTCTGGGCGGCAAACAAGCACCTTCAGCACTGAAATTATTGCTAGGACTTTACAAACAACCAATTGTTGACATAGCAACCGTAGAAACAATTACTGGTCTAAGCAGACCTGCAGCCAATAGCCTTGTACAGAAAATGTTGGAAATAAGCATACTAAAACAGATAGACGAGTCGGTAAAGTATGGTAGACAATTTAGCTATGATGCCTACCTTGATCTTTTTACAAAAAAGGATAAAAGATGACCAGAAAAATTCCCTATGTAACGCCTTTTTACCAAGGTCAAAGATACAATTGCCCACACTGTCATGCCTTTTCAAATATGGTTTGGTTTAATCCGACGGATCGAACAGCTCGGACCGCACCACAACCTTCAATGAAAGATACAGAAGTATCGAAATGTTCAAGCTGTTTACTGTTTTCTCATTGGGTAGATCACGAAATGGTTTATCCCATGTTAGAAATTAGTGTTGATGATCCAAACGAAGACCTGCCCCCTGATATAAAAAAGGACTATTTAGAAGCTGCATATATTATTGGTCATTCACCGAGGGGTGCTGCTGCACTCCTGCGACTTGCTATTCAAAAACTCTGCGATGAACTAATAAAAGATAAGGGAGACCTGAACTTTAAGATAGGAAAGCTGGTTGAGAACGGTTTAAATAAAAAAGTACAACAAGCTCTAGATGTAGTAAGGGTAGTTGGCAACAATGCCATACATCCGGGACAAATTGACCTGAAGGACAAACCTGAGACTGCAAATCAGCTTTTTATTTTGGTTAACATGGTAGCACAGCAGATGATTACCGAAGTAGCTGAAGTTGACGCGATGTTTGAGTCTTTGCCTGATGCTGCAAAAAAAGGCATCAAACAAAGAGATGCAAAATAATGGCAACGACTGTTATTCTTGGAGATATTGGCTATGTTATCACAGGTAAGACGCCGCCAAAATCTAATCCAGATTATTGGGGTTATGATTTGGACTTCATAACGCCAACAGATTTCACAGATTCAAGATACGTAACACCAGTTAGAAAACTCTCAGCCAAAGGTGCTGAAGCAATGCACAGAGTCCTATGTCCTGCAAATTCAGTAATTGTTACCTGCATTGGTTCAGACATGGGCAAAGTAGCCTTATCCAAGAAACCTTATATATCAAATCAACAAATAAACACGATAGTCATTAACCCAATGAAGGCCGACGCTAGCTTTATCTACTATTTAATTAAATTTAACCGTCCTTTGCTGCGAAAGTATGCTGAAAGTGGCGGATCGACGATGCCAATTATTAATAAATCAACTTTTGAGAAATTAGAATTTGATGTACCCGAGTTAGATGAACAGAAGAAAATTGCGGATATTCTTGGAACTATCGATGAGAAGATTGAGCTGAATCGGCGAATGAATGAAACTTTGGAGCGTATCGGGCAATCCTTATTTAAGCAATTCTTCATATCCAATCCCGAAACAGCAAATTGGAAGGATAAAATACTTAGAGAAATACTAGAAATTCGTAATGGTTGTGCCTTCAAAAGCGGTGATTATGTAGCGTCTGGTATCCCAGTCGTAAGGACTACGAATTTCACTAACAACGGAACAGTATTACTTGATGACGTAGTTTACCTAACTGAGGAAAATGCAGAAAAATACAAGAATTTTCAACTTGTTAAACAAGATTTATTGGTAGTAATGGTTGGCGCTAGTCTTGGAAAAACCGTTAGGGTACCATCAAATATATTACCTGCTTTGCAAAACCAGAACATGTGGTGTTTCCGTGCAAAATTACCCGAAGATCAAAATTTTATATCCTATAAAATGGTGCAACTTATTAAAGAAAATATAGGTTCTGGCTCGGGTAGTGCACGTGAGTTTTTTAGGAAAGATTATTTTTATAAGCTAATTGCTTCTTATCCATCTAAGCATACTTTAAATTTGTTTAATTTATCTATCAATCCGATAATCGATAAGATGGATGATAATATTTCAGAAATCCAAACCCTCATCACTCTCCGCGACTCATTATTGCCCCGCCTAATTTCAGGAAAGATAAAGTCATGAACAAAAAGAAAAGATATTTCTCACAAAGAAATGGTAGTGCGAATGCAGATGGATATAACTTCCAAGGGCTTAGGCAGTTATTTCTTTCGTACTACTTCTGGGCAAAAAAGAATAAATATTTCGTAGAAGCCTTAGGTACAAGTAGCCAGCAAGGATACATTGACAGTGTAGATGAACTTCTTGTAGAAGAAATCGGGAAAGGAAACCTATGGTTAGTTGACAAGCCTTGGATTCATGGCTTGGATGATCTCTTCGATATTATTGAATTTCTTTATGAACACATTTCAATTCCACAAGACTCAAAAGAAGAGATGATAAAGGGTCTTTTCGGCCTACAGCCTGCGCAAATATACAGTAATTTTGACAAAAAAACCGCAAAAAAAGACTATAGAACTAAAGTAAACTCACTACTAGATGGCTACATAGAAAAATATGAGTTAACTGCCTCAGGCTTTATAGAAATTAAAATCGATAATGGTCATAAAGATCTAGTATATAAAGGTGTGTTTACAGCCGATAGCACCCTAAATGATAGAATACTAAAAGCTGTGAAAGATTACAAAAGATCTAGAGGTGACCTTGATGCTATGCACGACGCAGTTAGAACACTTGCTGATGTGTTCGAGAGCTTAAAAAAATCTGGAAAGCTACGCTTAGATAGCAAAGATGAAAATGATCTATTTAATATCGCTAATAATTTTGCAATCCGACATGCAGATCCAAAACAGAAAACAAATTATGATAGGGGAATTTGGCTTGAATGGATGTTCTTTTATTATCTAGCGACTGCAAATGCTGTATTAAAACTTATGGAGAGTAAAAATGACAGAAGATAAAGTAGAACAAATTTCACTAGAAATGTTAGCTAGTCTTGGCTGGCAGGTTTTACATGGTCCAGATATTTTAACTACGCCAGACCAGCAAGGCGAGCGAAAGCCAACCGACACAATAATAGAAAACCGTTTGAAAAATGCGCTTGCACTGCTAAACCCAGATATAACCGCAAATTCACTTGAAGAAGCATATAAAAAAGTACTACGTAGCAATGAGCCGGATTTGTTACACGATAACCGCCATTTCCACCAGTTGCTTTTTGACGGCGTAGATATAGAGTCGCGTTTAGGTGGTGAAATACGTACTGTAAAAGTAAATTTGTTTGATTTTGATAAACCTGACAACAACGAATTCTTAGCTATAAACCAGTTTACTATTATGCAAGGTGATTATCATCGTCGTCCAGATATTATGTTATTTGTAAACGGTATTCCACTGGGCATGATTGAACTAAAAGATCCAAGTAACGAAAAGGCAAGCCTTAAAGCCGCTTACAACCAACTGCAAACTTACAAAGCCGAAGTGCCGGCACTGTTTCGTTTTAACGAATTTATGATAATTAGCGATGGCATAGATGCAGAAATTGGCACAATTAGCGCTAACTACGAGCGCTTTACACCCTGGAAAACAATAGACGGCAATAAAGAACTGCAAAGTGTGCCAATGCTAGAAGTACTACTGCGCGGTATGTGCGATAAACAACGCATGCTCGACATTATACGAAGTTACATAGTATTTGAACGCGATGAAGAAAAACATACCTACATAAAAAAACTTGCTGGTTATCACCAATACTGGGCGGTTAACAAAGCGTTAGGTTCTACCCACACGGCCATTCAGGCAGGTAGTGACCACCGCGTAGGTGTTGTTTGGCATACGCAAGGGTCTGGTAAGTCACTAAGCATGATGTTTTACAGCGGCAAGCTGGTACTCGATCCAGCATTAGAAAACCCAACAATTATTATCATTACCGACCGCAACGACCTTGATGACCAATTATTTAGTACATTTGGTAACTGCAAAGAATTGCTACGCCAAGACCCTGTGCAAGCAGAAAGCCGCAATAATCTACAAGAAATTCTGCAACGAAACGCCGGCGGAATAATATTTACTACTAATGCAAAGTTCTTTCCAGAAGAAGGCAACGATTATCCTGAACTAAGCGACCGAAGAAATATTATTGTCATGGCAGACGAAGCACACCGTAGCCAATACAATTTTATTGATGGGTTTGCCAAACACATACGCCAGGCACTACCCAATGCCAGCTTTATTGGTTTTACCGGCACACCGATAGAAAACGACGACCGCAGCACACCAGCAGTGTTCGGAAGTTATATTGATGTATACGACATAGAACAGTCAGTAATTGACGGTGCAACAGTACCAATTTATTACGAAAGCCGCTTGGTAGAGCTAGATATAGATAAATCTATGCGTAGTAAGATAGATCAAGAAATTGATGATCTGCTAGAAGCCGAAGAATTCGACAAACAAGAAGAGTATAAAACACGAAACGCTCAGCTAGAGGCAATAGTAGGCAATGGCAAGCGTATAGAACGCATAGCCAGCGACATAGTAGAGCATTTTGAAAATCGACTAAGCGTAATGGACGGGAAAGGCATGATTGTTGTTATGAGCCGGCGTATAGCTGTTGATTTATACGAAGCCATAACAGAAATAAGGCCCGAGTGGCACGGCGAAAACGACAACGAAGGTGCAATCAAAGTAGTCATGACAGGTTCCGCCAGTGACCCACTAGAATGGCAAAAGCACATACGTAGTAAAGAACGCCGTAGAAACCTTGCGGATAGAATGAAGAATACAGAATCTGACCTAAAACTGGTTATAGTTTGCGATATGTGGCTAACCGGTTTTGATGCCCCAAGCCTACACACTATGTATTTGGACAAGCCCATGAAGGGCCATAACTTAATGCAGGCAATTGCACGTATCAACAGGGTATACAAAGACAAACCGGGTGGGTTGGTTGTAGATTATTTAGGTGTTGCTGCTGCATTACGCGATGCGCTGCGGACATACACGGTAAGTGGCGGTAAAGGCACACCCACGCTAGATCAAGCACAGGCGGTTGCCGTTATGAAAGAAAAATTCGAAATCTTGCAAGATATATTTGCAGATTTTGACTATGAAAAATATTTCGCAGCAGATGTATCCCAGCAAATGCAAATATTGCTAGATGCTCAAGAGTATATATTAGGTTTGGATGATGGCGAAAAACGCTTAAAACAACACGTGCTAGAACTCAGTAAAGCATTTGCTTTGAGTGTGCCTCACGCAGACGCATTGGCAATACGTGAGCACGTTGCATTCTTCCAGGCAATAAAAGCTCGTCTTAGTAAGCTTGCTGATAAAAAAGGTATGAGTGCAGAAGAATACAACTCTGCTATCCGCCAAATTGTAGACAAGGCAATTGCACCTGCTGGCGTAGTTGATATTTTTGAGGCAGCCGGGCTTGAGCGTCCGAATCTTTCAATTTTATCCGAGGATTTTTTAGCAGAAATTAGAGGCATGGACCGCAAAAACCTTGCAATTGAAGCGCTAGAAAGATTATTAAACGACGAAGTTCGAACAAGGTTTTCAACTAATGCAGTAAAAGCTCGTTCTTTTATCGATATGTTAGAACAAGCGTTGCAGAGATACAAAAACAATAGCATTGAAGCTGCACAAGTAATAGAAGAATTAATAGAAATTGCCCGTAAAATGCGTGATAGCAACAAAGAAGCTGAGGAGCTAGGATTAAACGACGATGAAGTTGCGTTTTATGATGCATTGGTAATGCACGGCTCAGCTAGACAGGTCATGGGTGACGATCAGCTACGTAAACTGGCCGCATTATTAGTACAAAGAGTGCGCGGAAATGTCACAGTAGATTGGACCGTACGCGAAAGCGCACGTGCAAAGTTGCGAGTAGAAGTTAAGAGACTACTCCGTGAATATGGCTACCCACCAGACCAACAAAAAATGGCTACTGACCTTGTGCTCGAACAAGCAACACTCTTTGGTAATAATTGGGCAGAAACAGATAACCCTAATGACAAATCATATTACTCTGACAATGACGGCGCATCGGTTATAAATTAGGGTGATTAAGAGGCCCGTCCGCTATAAACTAAACAAATACGAAATCCTATGCTTTAGCCCTTCACAGACACAAATATTGCAAAAATACTTAACTACCGCCCAAAAGAATAATTGTTATAAGAAATTAAATGAGTCATAGCTTAAAACTTTTTTGTAGTTATTGAAATTTTACAATCGTAATAAAGTTGTTTATTATTCAAAAGTAATAATATAAATGAAAAGAGAGAACTATGCTCAATTTTGTGGCCAAGTCTTATGAATATACTAACGGTAATTGTTTTGTAGACGGAGTTTTACAACCAACTACCGAACAGTGTACAAATATTA
>CAYZCZ010000018.1:0-1194 GCA_964477125.1 uncultured Candidatus Saccharibacteria bacterium
TTGGACTGGAATTAAATTTTCGCTACTTGGTACTTGTTCTATTGAAATATGATTGATTGTATTTTTTGTGTTTGACATAATGTTGACAATATACCAAAAAGCTTGTGTTTTGTCAATACTCTACACCTATGAACACTTGATATTTTTCGCTAAAACAGATAGAATACTACTTGTATAAAAATCGACTGCACGGCTTACAGCAACCATGCTAACCGATCTCAACAATTATTGCTGTGGAGTATAAATCTTATGAAAAAAGATATTCACCCAAAAAACTACCGCCCCGTAGTTTTTGAAGACCTATCAAATGGTTTTAAATTTTTAACAAAGTCTACTGTAAAAACCGACGAAACCATTAAATGGACCGACGGTAAAGAATACCCACTTGTTAAAGTACACATTAGTAGCGCTAGCCACCCCTTCTATACTGGTGACGAGAAACTAATTGATATTGAAGGCCGAGTAGATAAGTTTGAAGCGCGTGCTAAGGCGGCGGCACAAGCTAAAGAAGCTAAACTTGCTAAAGCAAAGGCACCAAAAAAAGCTACTAAAAAAGCTGAACCTAAAGACGAAAAATAGTTAATCCTTTATAAAACAGCGCATTTTAAAATATGCGCTGTTTTAATTTGAGCCACTAGTAGATAATAAGATAGTTATGGAACAAAAGATTAAAGCACTAAACGAGGAGCTATTGGTAATTCAGCAACAGCTTGAAGACCCAGCTATTTTTAGTGCGCCCGAATATCCAAAGTTAGCAAAAAGACAAAGCTACCTAGAAAATACAATTAATCTAAACAATCAACTAGTCAAGCTCAATAGTCAGTTAGTGGAAGCCAAAGGAATGTTAGGTGGTGGTGACGAGTTAGCTGAACTTGCCGAAGTAGAAATTTCAGATTTAGACAAATCGATTAGTGAAATTAGTGATAAATTAGAAGAACTATTAACACCAAAGGACCCTAACGATGAACGCGATTGTATTATCGAAATACGAGCTGGTGCTGGTGGTGACGAAAGTAGTTTATTTGGTGGCGAAATGTACCGCATGTACGCCAGATACTGCGAAACGCATGACTTTAAAATTGAACTAATTGATGAATCACCCAGTGAAGTTGGTGGTTTTAAAGAAATAATTTTTGGCATAAAAGGCACCGATGCCTATAAAACATTTAAATTTGAAGCAGGTGTTCACCGGGT